>CALMPB010000274.1 GCA_937871985.1 uncultured Burkholderiaceae bacterium | reverse complement strand
AAAACTATGAATAGCAGTCGCATGGCTGGTTCAAGCCCGGACGAAGCCGGGCGTTCATTAGGGCCTGTTAACCCATATTAAGGAGATCGCGTTGGGGCGGGAACCGGCTGAACGCCAGGCGCCCCGCGCAGCAAGGCTCAATGCCTTGCGAGCAGGGGCAACGCCGCGAGCGGCCGGTTCCCGCCCCAACCCTGCGGGAAGCCATGAAAAATCCGCCGGCTCGGCGTTGCCGGGCTTGCCCGTATCGACATACGACCGGCGCCCGGCGCCTGGATCCGTCAGATTTTTCATGGCTTCGCGACTCCTTAATATGGGTTAACAGGCCCTAGAGGCTAGCGCAGATTATAGAACGCATCGCGGCCGGGGTAGGACGCCACTTCGGCAAGCTCTTCTTCGATGCGCAGCAACTGGTTGTATTTGGCCATGCGGTCGGAGCGCGACAGCGATCCGGTCTTGATTTGCATGGCATTGGTGGCCACGGCGATGTCGGCGATAGTGGAGTCCTCGGTTTCGCCCGAACGGTGCGAAATGACGGCCGTATAACCCGCGCGCTTGGCCATCTCGATGGCGGCGAAGGTTTCGGTGAGGGTGCCGATTTGGTTGATCTTGATGAGAATGGAGTTGGCGATGTGCTGATCGATGCCCTGCTTGAGGATCTTGGTGTTGGTGACGAACAGGTCGTCGCCCACCAATTGCACTTTTTTGCCCAGTTGCTCGGTCAGCAGCTTCCAGCCTTCCCAATCGTTTTCGGCCATGCCGTCCTCGATGGAGATGATGGGGTATTTGTCGCACCACGTGCCCAGCAAATTGGCGAAGTCCTGCGCGGTCAGCGCCACCCCGCCCTCGCCGGCCAGGTGATAGCGGCCGTCGCGGTAGAACTCGGAGCTGGCGCAATCCAGGCCCAGGGCGATTTGCGAACCGGCCTCGTAGCCCGCGTCGCCGATGGCCTGGAGAATAAGCTGGATGGCCGCTTCGTGGTTGGCGACATTGGGCGCGAAACCGCCTTCGTCGCCCACCGCCGTGGACATGCCCTGCTTGTTGATGAGTTTTTTCAAGGCGTGAAAGACCTCGGCGCCCATGCGCAGCGCGTCGCGGAAGCTGCCCGCGCCGATAGGCAGGATCATGAATTCCTGCAGGTCGAGCGTATTGTTGGCATGCGCGCCCCCGTTGATGACGTTCATCATGGGAACCGGCATTTGCATGGGGCCGCTGCCGCCGAAATAGCGATACAGCGACAAACCGGAATCGTCGGCGGCGGCGCGCGCTGCCGCCATGCTGGCGGCCAGAATGGCGTTGGCGCCCAGGCGGCTCTTGGACTCGGTGCCGTCCAGGTCGATGAGCGTGCGGTCGACAAAGGTCTGCTCCTGGGCATCCAGGCCCATGAGCGCTTCGGAGATTTCAGTGTTGATGTTCTCGACGGCGCGCAGGACGCCTTTGCCCAGGTAGCGCGACGCATCGCCATCGCGCAGCTCGATGGCCTCGCGCGAGCCCGTGGAAGCGCCGGACGGCACGGAGGCGCGGCCCATGGCGCCCGACTCGAGCAACACATCACATTCGACGGTGGGGTTACCGCGCGAATCAAGGATTTCGCGCCCAATGATATCTACGATTGCACTCATGGTATTTGACAGTCCTGCCTGAAATAACGATTTGGTTTGGCGCCCGCCCGGCCCAACAACCCGGGAGAGATAAATTTAAAGGTCTGATTGTACTCGGGCTTCGCAAAATCGGCCCATTCAAAGCGGAACGCCAGGTTTCTTTTGGTATCACGCGACCGCGGGAAGCCTTCTCGATGCCAGCGCCACTCGACCATCCGCCCGATCAGGGCGGCAACAGCTCCTTGACCACGACGCCGCGACGCGCCAGCCGTCAAGGATGCGGCATTTCGTGGCGCAAACGCTTTTCCAGGATATCGAGCAGCCTGCTGAGGGTTTCCACTTCGTCGGCGGAGAGATCGGAAACCAGCGTGCCGAAGAACTGCATGCGCTTGGGCAGGGCTTGTTCGACCAGTCGGGTGCCATCGCCGGTCAGGACGACGTTGGTCAGCCGATTGTCCCGCTCGTCGTTATGCCGCGCGATCAGTCCGAGGTTCTGCATGGCCTTGACCTGGCGCGTCAAGGCGGCCGGATCCATGCCCAGATGTTCGGCCAATTGTTTTTGCGACAACTGGCCCTGCTGGTACAACGCCAGCAAGACGCGCCAGCGCGGCAAAGGCAGACCCATGCTGGCGTCGAAGGAGCTGAGCATGGCGCGGTATGTGCGGCCCAATTGCTGCACGACCTTGAACGCGGGCAGTTCAATGGGCATCGCGGGCCTCCTCCGGCTCTTCGCCGGCCGCCAGAGGCGCGCCGGGCTTGGCCGCCGGCTCGTTATTGGCGGCGGGCCGCGCTCCGCCGGAAGCGCGGTTGAAGCGCACAGGTTCGACGCCGCGCACCCAGAACGCGGCCACGATCACCACCAGCAGCACCAGCACCATGCCCAGGTGTATGGACGACACCATCGACGCGCGCGCCGCGTCGATCAAGGCGTCCCCGTCCAGCCCCAGCCCGTGCAGCAAGCCGGTGAACTTTTGCTGATCGGCGGCGTTCATGAGTATTTGCGGGTCTTCCAGCATGCCCGCCCAAGCCCCCGGCGAATGCGCGGAAACGGCCAGTTTCACATGCTGCACATAATAGTGATTGACCAGGGAGCCCACGATGGCCATGCCCAGCATGCCGCCGATCATGCGCGTGGACTGCAGCAGGGCCGTTGCAATGCCCAACTGCCCACGCCCGGCGATCTCCTGGCCGAAGACGGTCAGGTTGGGCACAATAAAGCCTAGGCCCAGCCCGCCGACGACCAGAACCCCCGCCATGGCCCATACATTGGTCGACCGGGAGATCAGTACCAGGCCCGCGCATGAAATAAACAGCAGCACGAACCCCACGTAAAGCATGATGTTGGGATTGGGAAGGCGCACCAGAATACGGCTATTGAAAA
The DNA here is from genome assembly GCA_937871985.1 of uncultured Burkholderiaceae bacterium. The sequence continues at coordinate 127,540 of CALMPB010000274.1, read as the reverse complement.
TGCTGGCCACCGTGATGCAAAACACCAGCGGCGTAATCAGCACGCCCGCCGCTTGCGGCGTCTGCCCAAAACCGCCCTGCAGCAATAGCGGCACGTAGAACAGAATGGCGAACATGGCAAAGCCCAGCAGCGTCGACAGGCCGAACAGCGCCGACAGGCTCTTGTTGCGGAACATGTCGAGCGGCAATAGCGGATCGACGCAATGCCTTTCCCAGAAATACAGGGCCGCGAACATCACCACGCTGCCCGCGCCGGCCAGCGCCGCCATCGACCCCATGTGCGGCGTGGGCAGAAACTCCACGAAAAGCTGCAGGCCGCTCAAGCCCGCCGCGATCAATACCGCTCCCTGCCAGTCCAGGTGGATATTGCCGTGCTGTACGTGCCGAATGCGCGGCAGGTATTTTGAAATGAACCACAGGCCCAGGATGCTGATGGGCAGATTGACGAAGAACACCGAGCGCCAGCCGGCATAATGCGTCAGCACCCCGCCCAGGGTCGGGCCGATGGCGTTGGCCAGCCCATAGGCCGAGCTGAACAGCACCTGCCAGCGCAGGCGCACGCGCGGCTCGGGGAATAAATCGGGAATGCAGGCGAACGCCGTGCCCACCAGCATGCCGCCGCCTATGCCCTGCAGCGCGCGGGCCAGCACCAGTTGCATCATGCTGTTGGAAAACCCGCACAAGGCCGAGGCGGCGCCGAACACCACGATGGCCGCGATGACGAAGTGCCGGCGGCCGTAGTAATCGCCCAGCCGGCCGAAAATCGGCACCATGATGACCGAGGTGAGCAGGTAGGAGGTTCCCACCCAGGCATACAGCTCGAAGCCATTGAGCTCCGCCACGATGGTGGGCAGGGCCATGCCCACCACGGTCTGGTCGATGGCGACCATCATGACCACGAAACACAGGCCCAGCATGGCGAAAAGAGATTGACGAACCGACAGGACGCGGCCGGTTGCGGAGGAATCTGCTGCGGCTATGGGAGCCATGGAAAATCCTGGATAACACAATCATTGATAAGTCAATGATTTTACGGCGACGAAACCCGCCAGGCAAGTCCGCTTGCCGTAAAACAACAAAAATGGAGGGGGCTCGGCTTGCCTTGGGGCGGCCCGGCGGAGAGTCCAAGCCCCCACGCTGCGCGGGCACGTGCCCGCTTGCTGCCCCCCGAGGGGGCTCGTCTTGCCTTGGGGCGGCCCGGCGGCAAGCCGTAGGCCCCACACCGCATTAAAGGGAGAAGGCTAGATTTCGAACAGGCCGTTGCGCTTGACGCAGCGGTCGATGTCGACCAGGGATTCGAGCAGCCCTTCCATGCGGTGCAGGGGCACGGCATTGGGGCCGTCAGACAGGGCTTTGGAAGGGTCGGGATGGGTTTCCATGAAAACGCCCGCCACGCCCACCGCCACGGCGGCGCGCGCCAGCACCGGCACGAACTCGCGCTGCCCGCCCGACGAGGTGCCCTGCCCGCCCGGCAACTGCACGGAATGCGTGGCGTCGAACACCACCGGGCATTCCGTTTCGCGCATGATGGCCAGCGAACGCATGTCGGACACCAGATTGTTGTAGCCGAACGAAGCGCCGCGCTCGCACACCATGATGTTGCTGCCGTCGCCGCCCGCCTCGATGGCGGCGGCTCGCGCCTTGGCCACCACCTGCAGCATATCGTGCGGCGCCAGGAACTGGCCCTTCTTGATGTTGACGGGCTTGAGCGAGGCCGCGCAGGCGTGGATGAAGTCGGTCTGGCGGCACAAAAAGGCCGGCGTTTGCAGCACGTCGACCGCCTGCGCCACGTCGGAAATCTGATCGACGGTGTGCACGTCGGTGAGGACCGGCAGCTTCATTTGCGCGCGGATATCGGCCAGTATCTGCAGGCCCTCGTCCATGCCGGGGCCTCGATACGACTTGTCGGAGCTGCGATTGGCCTTGTCGAACGAGCTTTTGTAGATGAAGGGGATGCCCAGCCTGCCGGTGATTTCCTGCAGCACGCCCGCCGTGTCGAACGCCATCTGGCGCGACTCGATCACGCAGGGGCCTGCGATAAGAAAGAAGGGCTGATCCAGGCCTGCTTCGAATCCACAAAGCTTCATGCCGACTCCTTGCCCGTGCGCTGAGCCTGGTGCTTCAGCGCGGCATTGATGAAGCTGCTGAACAAGGCGTGGCCATCGCGCGGGGTCGAGGTGAACTCGGGGTGAAACTGCACGCCCATGAACCAGGGGTGGCCGGGCAGTTCCATGATTTCGGGCAGTTGCTCCGTGGGCGTGCGCGCGCTGATGACCATGCCGGCCTCTTCGAGGCGCAGCACGTAGGCGTTGTTGACCTCGTAGCGGTGGCGATGGCGTTCGTAGACTTCGTTGCCGTATATGTCGTGAGCCCGCGTTTCCGGCTTGACCGGGCAGCGCTGCGCGCCCTTGCGCATGGTGCCGCCCAGATCGGAAGCCTGGTCGCGGCGCTCGATCTGGCCTTCGCGATCCTGCCACTCGGTAATGAGGGCCACCACCGGATGCGGGGTGGCCGGATCGAACTCGGTGCTGTTGGCGTTTTCCAGGCCCGCGACGTCGCGGGCGAACTCGATGACCGCCAGTTGCATGCCCAGGCAGATGCCCAGGTAAGGCACGCCGTTTTCGCGGGCATAGCGGATGGCGGCTATCTTGCCTTCGGTGCCGCGCTTGCCGAAACCGCCCGGCACCAGGATGGCGTCCAGGTGCTTGAGGCAGTCGACGCCTTCGGTTTCGATGACTTCGGAATCGATGTACTCGATGCCGACGTGCGAATGCGTATGAATGCCCGCATGCACCAGCGCCTCGGACAAAGACTTGTACGACTCGGTCAGGTCGACGTATTTGCCGACCATGCCGATGCGCACCTCGTTGCGCGGATGCTCGATGGCGTCGATCAGCCTTTCCCACATGGACAGGTCGGCGGGCGGCGGCGAGATGGCCAGCGCATCGCACACCAGGTTGTCCAGGCCCTGCTTGTGCAGCATGGCGGGAATCTTGTAGATGGAATCGGCGTCCCAGACGGAAATGACCGCGTCCAGGGGAACATTGGAAAACAGCGAGATCTTGGCGCGCTCGTCGTCGGGAATGGGCCGGTCGGCGCGGCACAGCAAGGCATTCGGATAGATGCCGATCTCGCGCAGCTTCTGCACCGAATGCTGCGTGGGCTTGGTCTTGAGCTCGCCGGCCGAGGCAATATAGGGCACCAGGGTCAAGTGCACGAAGGCCGCGTTGTTGCGTCCCAGGCGCAGGCTCATTTGGCGCGCCGCCTCCAGGAAAGGCAGGGATTCGATGTCGCCCACCGTGCCGCCGATTTCGACGATGGCCACGTCGGCCTCGCCGTTCCAGGCCGCCTTGGCGCCGCGGGCGATGAAATCCTGGATTTCATTGGTGATGTGCGGGATGACCTGAACCGTCTTGCCAAGGTAATCGCCGCGGCGCTCTTTGCGCAGGACGGATTCGTAGATCTGGCCGGTGGTGAAGTTGTTGACCTTGTGCATGCGCGTGGAGACGAAGCGCTCGTAGTGGCCAAGGTCGAGGTCGGTTTCCGCGCCGTCTTCGGTGACGAAGACTTCACCGTGCTGAAACGGGCTCATGGTGCCGGGATCGACGTTGATATACGGGTCAAGCTTGAGCATCGTGACACGTAAACCGCGAGATTCAAGGATCGCGGCAAGAGAAGCAGCAGCAATGCCCTTACCTAAGGAGGACACTACCCCACCCGTTACAAACACATATTTGGTCATCGTAATTGGCGCCCGGGAGCACCGGGCGGGAGCGGGAAATTGGAATTATAGCCGACGCGCACGCACTTCACGAAAAGCCTTTACAGCGCTTGCGTTCGGGCCAAAAGCCACTCTTTGGCCGCCCCCTGAACCCAGGGCGCCAGCCTTTCGCGCACCTGCTCATGATAGGAATTCAGCCAGGCGCGCTCTTCGTGGGTAAGCAGTTCGACCAGTATGCAGCGCGTGTCGATCGGGCATAGGGTAAGCGTTTCGAACTTGAGGAACTCGCCGAATTCCGTCGTGAAGGCCGGCAGGTTGACCACCAGGTTCTCGATGCGGATGCCCCATTTGCCCGGGCGGTACAGCCCTGGTTCGTTCGAGGTGATCATGCCCGGCTCCATGCCCATGTTGGCATTGATGGGCGTGCGGTACGAAATGGCTTGCGGCCCTTCGTGGACATTCAAAAAATAGCCCACTCCGTGCCCCGTGCCGTGGCCGAACTCGGCGCCGGCCTGCCAGATAGGCAGGCGCGCGATGGGGTCGAGCATGGGCGATGCGACGCCGCGCGGAAACACCGCCTGCGACAGCGCCACCATGCCTTTCAGCACCACCGTATAGTCGCGTTTTTGGTCCTGGCTGGGACTGCCCACCGGCACGACGCGGGTGATGTCGGTGGTGCCGCCCAGGTACTGGCCGCCCGAGTCGATGAGCAGCAGGCCGTCGCCTTCGATGACGGCGTGAGCCTGCTCGGTCGCGTGATAATGCGGCATGGCGCCGTTGGCGTTGAACGCCGCGATTGTGGAAAAGCTGGGGGTGACGAAGTTCTCGCGGCGCGCGCGCGCCTGCGTGATTTTCTCGTCGATGGTCAGCTCCGTGATGCGCTCGACGCCTTGCGCCTGCTCGAACCAGGCGAAGAATTCGCACAGCGCCGCCCCGTCCTGCTCCATGGCGCGGCGCACATGGTCGATTTCGGCGGCGCTCTTGCGCGACTTGAGCAAATGCGACGGATTGACGGACTCGAGCTTGTCGACATAGGCGGCCGCGCCGATCACGCCGATGGTCGTGCGGGCCGGGTCGATCAGCAGCGTCTGCCCCGAAGGCAGGCCGGACAGCGCTTCGCCGACGGCGTCGTAAGCCGCTATTTCAACGCCGTCGCGTCCAAGCGCCCGCGCCAGATCCTCGTTGATTTTTCCGGGCGCTACGAACAAGCGCGCCGTGTCGCGCCCTATCAGGGCATGCGCCAGGAAGACGGGGTTGTACGAGACGTCGCTGCCGCGCAGATTCAACAGCCACGCAATATCGTCCAGGGTGGAAATGAAGTGCCAATCGGCCTTGCGCTCGGCCATGGACTGGCGCACAGCCGCCAGATTGCCCGCCCGCGTGCGGCAGGCAAACGGCGCCTTGTGCTCGTACACCGGCGCCTGCGGCAAGGCGGGCCGGTCTTTCCAGACTTCGCCGGGCAAATCCAGTTCGCACACCAGCCGTATGCCGCCGGCATCCAGGGTGGACTGCCAGTTGCGGTGCATCGACACGCTGAGGGCCTGGCCATGCAGGGCGACCCGGCTGCCTTTGGGCAGCTCGCGCGCCAGCCAGTCCACCACGCTCGGCACGCCGTCGGATCCTGCGCGCATCGTCCGGATGCCCGAGCCGGCCAGGTCGTGGTCGGCCTGTTCCCAATAGCGGCTGTCGGTCCACAAGCCGGCAAACGAAGGCGTTACGACCAGCGTTCCGGCGGAGCCTTCGAAGCCGCTGAGCCAGGCCCTGGACTGCCAGTGCTCGGGCAGGTATTCGGACAGATGCGGGTCGGACGACGGCACGACGCATGCCTCCAGATTATGCGCCGCCAGGGCCGCGCGCAAGGCCTGAACACGTTCCGCAAAAACAGTATTACCCACGATATGTCCTTTAAATAAAAAAGCGCCTACTCCAAAGGAATAGGCGCCACGCGCCGATTTCAGCGCCTTTCCTTGCTATGCGACAGCTGAAACGTCCAGCTTGGCCTTGGTCTTGTCCTGGATTTCCTTGACGCTTACGCCGGGCGCCAGCTCGATGAGCTTGAGGCCGTTGCCGGTGACTTCCATGACGCCCAGGTCGGTGATGATGAGGTTGACCACGCCCACGCCGGTCAACGGCAAGGTGCACTCGGGCAGCAACTTGAAGTCTTCCGTGCCGTCCTTCTTGCGCGCCACATGATCCATGAGCACCACGACCCTGCCGACTCCGGCCACCAGGTCCATGGCGCCGCCCATACCCTTGATCATCTTGCCAGGAATCATCCAGTTGGCAAGGTCGCCGCGTTCGGAAACCTGCATGGCGCCAAGAATCGCCAGGTTGATTTTACCGCCGCGTATCATCGCGAACGAATCCGCCGACGAAAAAATGGACGAGCCGGGCAGCGTCGTCACGGTTTGCTTGCCGGCGTTGATGAGGTCGGCGTCGATTTCCTCCTCGCGGGGAAACGGGCCGATGCCCAGCAGGCCGTTCTCGGACTGCAGCCACACCTCCATGCCTTCGGGCACGTGGTTGGCCACTTGGGTGGGGATGCCGATGCCCAGGTTCACGTAGAAGCCGTCTTGCAGTTCGCGGGCGGCGCGCGCCGCCATTTCGTCTCTTGTCCAAGCCATGATTCTTTCTCCTTATGCGTTGCGGACTGTGCGCTGCTCAATACGTTTCTCGGGACTGGCGTTGACCACGATGCGGTGCACGAAAATACCCGGCAAATGCACGTCGTCGGGATCGATGGCCCCGGTGTCGACCAGCTTTTCGACTTCGACGATCGTGATCTTGCCGGCCATGGCCACATTGGGATTGAAGTTGCGGGCGGTGCGGCGGAACACCAGGTTGCCGCTGCGGTCGGCCATATAGGCCTTGACCAGCGAGACGTCCGGCACGATCGAGCGCTCCATGATGTAGCGATCGCCGTCGAACTCGCGGATCTCCTTGCCCTCGGCCACGATGGTGCCCACGCCGGTGCGCGTGAAAAAGGCCGGGATGCCCGCGCCGCCGGCGCGCAGTTTTTCGGCCAATGTGCCTTGCGGAGTGAACTCGAGCTCGAGTTCGTTGGCCAGGTACTGGCGTTCGAACTCTTTGTTCTCGCCCACGTAGGAAGAGATCATTTTCTTGATCTGGCGCGTTGCCAGCAGCAAGCCGAGCCCGAATCCGTCGACGCCGGCATTGTTGCTGACGCAGGTCAGGTTCTTGACGCCCGAATCGCGCAGCGCGGCAATCAGCGCCTCGGGCAGGCCGCACAAGCCGAACCCGCCCACGGCAATGGTCTGGCTGTCGGCGACCACGCCTTTCAGTGCTTCCTCGGCACTTGGATAGACTTTATTCATTACTCCATTCCCTCATTATTGAAATACCCTTTGCCAGCCGCCGTTTCCGCCGAGGAAACCGCAACCGCCTTCAGGCCGATTGCAAAAAAATACAGTGCGCGAGCCGCTTGCCGGAAAACCGCCGGCGGCCTTCCGCCCGATCCGTTGGCGCCATCCCGCGCCGCCTAGTGACTGAAGCACGAAGTCAGCCGCTCGAGTTCGTCAGCCGTCCAGGGCGCGGATTCGCCTCGATCCATATCGGTGCAGACAATAATGTTCTTGCCCCGGGCATAGGCTACGCCGGACTCGTCTTCGATCAGGAAAGTGAACTCCATGCTGGAACGCCCCACCCGCGTCAGGGTCAGGCTGATGGAGATATTGGCCGGATACATCAGTGATTTGACGAAGTCGCAGGAGGCGTGCACCAGCACCCCCACCCTGGTGGCCGGCAGATTCATGCGGGCCTGCTCGAACAGCTTGGCGCGGGCTTCTTCGCCATAGCGAAAATACACGGTATTGTTGACGTGCCCCAAGGCATCGAGATCGCCCCAGCGTACGGGCATGGCGCAACGGAAGACACCGCCGATTCTATGGTTGGGCGTAGTAATATCTGCTACCTGCATAAGCGCACCTTCGTGTTCTTGATCGGTACAATAAAGCACCAAAGCATAAACGCAAGTATAGCGGCAAAAATATATATTTTTTGGGGATAAATAGGCCGTGCACTGAATGACCGCAATTTGAAAACCGGATAACAAGCTGCAATACTAGAAGCTTGAATTAATTTTTCCGACAGGTCGCAAACAGGCTGGCCGACCCCCAATAAACACACTGGAGATCAATTTCAATGTCTGAGCGCGAATCGATGGAATACGATGTCGTGGTCGTAGGCGCCGGAGCGGCTGGACTGTCCACGGCAATACGGCTTAAACAACTGGCCGCCGAGAAAGGCCACGACATCAGCGTCTGCGTCCTGGAAAAAGGCGGCGAAGTCGGCGCCCACATCCTGTCGGGCGCTGTCATGGATCCTCAAGCCCTGACCGAACTCATTCCCGACTGGAAGGAAAAAGGCGCGCCGCTCGACACCAAGGTCACCGAAGACAAATTCTTGTTCCTGACCCACAAAGGCGCGCACTCCACGCCAAAATGGCTGCTGCCGGCCTGCTTCCACAACGAAGGCAACTACATCGTCCGCCTTGGCAATGTCGTGCGCTGGCTGGGTGAGCAGGCCGAAAGCCTCGGGGTCGAAATCTTCCCCGGCTTTGCCGCCACCGAAATCCTCTACACCGACACCGGCGCGGTCAAGGGCGTCGCCACCGGCGATATGGGCGTCGCCCGCGACGGCTCGCACACCGCCAACTACCAGCCCGGCATGGAACTGCACGCCCGCTACACGGTGTTCGCCGAAGGCTCGCGCGGCCAGCTCGGCCGCCAGCTCATCGAACGCTACAAGCTGGACGAAGACTGCGACCCGCAAAGCTACGCCATCGGCATCAAGGAAATGTGGGAAGTCGACCCTTCCCAGTCCCAGCCTGGCCTGGTCGTGCACACATCGGGCTGGCCGCTGGATGCCGACACCTACGGCGGCTCGTTTCTTTACCACCTGGACAACAACATCGTGGTGGTGGGCCTGGTCGTGGGGCTGGACTACGCCAACCCCTGGCTGTCGCCCTTCGAGGAATTCCAGCGCTACAAAACGCATCCGGCCATCCGCCCTACGTTCGAAGGCGGCAAGCGCATCGCCTACGGCGCCCGTTCGCTCACCGCCGGCGGCCTGCTTTCCCTGCCCAAAGTCGCATTTCCGGGCGGCGTCATGGTGGGCTGCGAAGCCGGCTTCCTGAACGCCTCGCGCATCAAGGGCAGCCATTCGGCCATCAAAACCGGCTCCCTGGCGGCCGAGGCCCTGTTCGATGCGCTGGCGGCCGACCGCCGTCACGACGAGCTTTCCGCCTACCCCGAAGCCTTCAAGAATTCGTGGCTGCACGCCGAGCTGAACAAGTCGCGCAACTTCAAGCAATGGTTCAAGAAGGGCCGCACTATGGGCACCCTCATGACCGGCATCGAGCAATGGCTGCTCAAGGGCAAAATGCCCTGGACGCTGCATCACAGCAAGCCCGACCACGCCTGTCTGCAGCCCGCCGCCGAATGCGCGCGCATCGACTACCCCAAGCCCGACGGCAAGCTCACGTTCGACCGCCTGAGTTCGGTGTTCATCTCCAACACCAACCACGAAGAAAACGAGCCTATCCACCTTACGCTCAAGGACGCGTCGGTGCCGGTGTCGGTCAACCTGGCCAAATACGGCGGCCCCGAGGCACGCTACTGTCCGGCCGGCGTGTACGAGTTCGTCAAGGACGACAAGGGCGACGACCGCCTGCAGATCAATTCGCAAAACTGCGTGCACTGTAAAACCTGCGACATCAAGGATCCCACGCAAAACATCGTGTGGGTGGCGCCGCAAGGCGGCGAAGGGCCGGTTTACAACGGCATGTAAGGTCTAGTCCTCAACATGACAAAGGCCGCTCCATGCAGGAGCGGCCTTTTTTAACGCGGCAATCCGTCAAGCCTGGATGAACCGGGGTCAGGCGCATTTTCGGCTTGGGCATTTGCATTTTGTCGAAGCGCTACGCCAGACAAGTACCTTGAAAACCCAGCGGGCCTTGGCCCAGCCAGCCTTTGCGCCGAACGCGCCCTAGAAGCTCAGGAATTTCTCCAGTACCTCGGGATTCTCGACGAGCACCTCGGGCGTGTCGTGATACTGGATGCGGCCCGCGGACAGAACATAAATGCGGTCGGCCACCGTGCTGGCCAATTTGGCATTCTGCTCGATCAGCAGTACGGTCAGATCCAGCTTGCGCATGGCTTCCAGGGTTTCTCCGATTTGCTGGATGACGATGGGTGCCAGACCCAGTGACGGCTCGTCAAAAATGCACAGCTTGGGATCCCCCATCAGGCCGACCGATACGGCCACCATCTGCTGCTGTCCCCCCGACATGGTTCCGACCACCTGATGCCGCCGCTGCTTCATGACGGGAAACAGGCTGTAGCAGCGCTCCATCAGCGTCTTGCGCCGTTCATTGCTCGTCAGGGAATAGCCGCCCATCAGCAAATTTTCTTCGACGGACATATGCGGGAAAAGTCCGCGCCCTTCGGGCACCAGCGAAAGGCCGCGTCGGATCAGCAGATGCGGCGCCACGCCGACGACGGATTGCCCCAAAAAAGAAATGGTTCCTGAGGCAGGTTTGACCAGTCCGGTGATCGCACGGGCAATGGAGCTTTTTCCAGCGCCGTTCGGACCGATGATGCCGACGATTTCGCCTGACATGACCTGCATGTCGATGGAATCACATGCAAGAAAAGGCCCATAGCGGACGACAAGGTTATTGATTTCAAGCATGGGCAGTCCCGAGGTATTCTTGGATTACACGCTGATTCTGCAGAATTTCCGAAGGTGGGCCGTCTGCAACCTTTTCGCCCGCGATGAGCACCACGACACGATCCGCCAGCTCCCGAATGACGCGCATCGTATGCTCGATCACGAAAATGGAACAACGCTTCTTGAGCTGCTGCAGCAGCTCGATCATTTCGACGACCTCCGCCATGGCCAACCCCCCCACCGGCTCATCGAGCATGATCAGCTTGGGCTTGAGGACCAGGCGCATCATCAGTTCGAGACGCCGTTGCTCAAACAAGGTCAGGCTGCCGGCATCCTTGTCCAGGCTGGTATCCAATCGCAGCCATTCCGCCAGTTCCCGCAACTCCGCATCGCCCAGTCCCCTTTGTTTGAGCAGCAGTCCCGCGTTATCGATATTTTGCTGGACAGTCAGATTGGAAAATGTCCTGACAGCCTGATAGGTGCGGCACAGCCCTTCGGCGGCCAGTTGATTCGGCCGCAGTCCCGCGATGCTTACCCCGGACAAGGTTAGTGTTCCCGAATCCGGGCGCACATGTCCGCTGACGATGTTGACGAAAGTCGTCTTTCCCGATCCGTTCGGGCCTATCATGCCCAAGGCCTCGCCCTCGAACGAATCGAGGCTCACGCCGCTCAACGCGGCCACCCCGCCAAAGCTTTTTGACAGGTCACGTATTTCAAGCAATTTCATACTCGCTGCTCCTGCATCCTGGCTTCCATGCTGCGGTTGGGTTTACGCGACCGCGCCGCCAGGTAGGCACCGTAGATCCCCGCCGGCATGGCCAGTGCAACGACAATGATCAATGTGCCCGAAATAATCTCCTTGAAGGCCTGAATGTCCTGCAGCAGATAGGGAAGCGGAGCAAGAATGGCCGTGCCGATAATGGGACCCAGTATGGTTCCCCTGCCTCCGAAAGCGACGAATAGCCAGATATTCAGGGATACCAGCACGTCGAATGTGCGGGGCGAGATGAAGCCGGTATAGGCGGCATAGAAGCAGCCCCCTACTCCGGCATACACCGACACGATGAAAAACCCGATGATCTTGGTCCTTACGACCTTGATGCCGATGCTCTCGGCAAGAATGTCGTCCTCGCGTACCGCAATGAAGCGCTTCCCCAGATCGGTACGCACCAGCCAGGCGCACAGTAAAACACCCGATACGGCCAGAATGGCGATGACGATCTCCAGGCTGGACAAGCTCAACAGCCCGCCGAACCAGTCGGGAGGCAGGATTTGATTGATCCCCGTGTCGCCGTTGGTGAATGTCGGAAAAAAGATGAAGGCCAGTGTCAGTACCGACTGGATGACCAGCGAACACAATGCGAAATAGAACCCCTTGAGCCTGAGTGCGGGCAGCCCCAATGCCACTCCGACGATGGCCGCCAGTAGCGTCGCCACGGGCATGGCCAGCCAGAACGACCATTCCAGCGTGCGCGTGAAATAGACCATGGCATAGGCCGCAATGCCCGCGATGCCGGCGAACATCAGCGGTATCAGCCCGACGAACCCGTACATCAGATTCATTCCGGTGGCCCACAACATATTGATGAAGGTCATCCCGACGACAAAGGCCAGAAAGCGATTGTCGTTCGTCAGAAAGGGAAGAGCCAGCGCACACAGCGTCACCACCAGGATGGCAAGTTTATTGCGATTAGTCATCGTTTGAATAACCCATTGGGTCGGAACAGCAGCATGATCAGCATGGCTCCGAGATATGAAAATGTCGCCGCCGTCGGGCTGGCGAAGATACTGACGATTGCTTGTGTAAAGCCAAATACCATGCCCACCACCAGGGCGCCGAGCACGGAGCCGGGTCCACCAATGATCATGATGGCGAACGCAGTGATCGACATCGTCCAGGCGACGGTCAGGTCGAAGCTATAAGCCAGTGCGAAGAGCAAGCCTCCCAGGAAAATGATGGCGGTGCCCAGCACGAATGAGAGCTTGTAAATGCCCTTGACGTTCACCCCCCGCAAGGCAGCCGCCTCGCGGTTCTGGAAAACCGCGCGCAAGGCGCGGCCATAGGGGTGGTATCTCAGAAGGGTAAACAGCAGGCCCAGTACGACCAGGCTTACCGCCATGACAAGCAGACGGTTGTTCGGTATGGGCATGGGCCCGATCATGGTGATGCCCGAGATGATGGGGGGCAGCGAGAACTGGTCGCTCCATTTGGCGTAAGTCAGGGAGAACACTCCCGACATGATCTGGGTTATGCCCAGCGTCATCACAAAATAGGCCATGTTTCTATGCGGCGCATCGTACAGGCGACGGATGAGCAACCACTCCAGAGCGATCGCCAGCAATACCCCCAGCGCGATCACCGCGATCGAAGCCGCCAGGCTGCCCCAGCCCATCGAGGACGTGAGCGTCCATGCCAGCAGGGCCGCGATGAGAAAAAACTGGCCATTGCTGGCGTTGGGCAGCCAGACGCAGCCATACACGATCGTCACGCCGGCGGCAACCAGAGAAAAAATGGCGCCCATAATCAAGCCGGTCGATAATGTCGATAAAAGAATCAGAAGATTTGCACTAGACATTCAATTGCCTTCGTTCCATTCGCAACGACCGTCTTCCGCCGGCAGGTCCGCCGACCGAAGACGGGCCATCAAGCATCGAATCACTTGACCAGGTCGTATACGGGGATGACTTCAGGATCCCATTCAATATAGAAGCGCTGCTTGGACTTGTAGTTTCGCTTACCATCGACAGACTGAATCTGCATGAAGTACATGTACTCTTTACGTGCGCCATTCTTGTCGAATACGATTGGAACGCTGCTGGTAATTTCCTTGGTATTCAAGTGCGATAAAGCCGCACGCAACTTTTCACGGTCGTCGCTGCCCGCGGCTTCCAGCGCCTGTTTGAAAATATAGGGGGTGATATAGCAAAAATTTTCTACGTACGCGGGTGGCCGGCCCGCCGACGCATCGAACTGCGCAATGAAGTCCTTGCCTTCGGGCGTCAACGAATCCATGCCCTGGTCGAAGAAACTGCCGTAAATGGAACCAACACTGCGGCTGCCCCACCCGAAGATCTGCGTGGTTATGCCATAGGGGTGGATGATCTGCTCGGGCTTGATCCCCAGGTCCAGCAACTGGTTGGTCAGGACATTGTCGAAAGCCCCCGCGCCGACCACCACGACATAGTCCGGGCTGGTGGCGACGACCTGGGCCGCCTGCACGGTCGCATCGCTGGAGCCCTGGGGAAACAGGATGTCAGACACGATTTTCAGCTTGGATTTGGGAGCCTGATAACGGAAGCCCGCCATGATCGCCCGCATCAAGGCCGCATCCGAATGCATCAGCGCAACCTTGGCGCCCGGCTTTTGTTGCTCGATGAATTTTGCAATAGCGTAGCCCCACCCCCCCGCATCCGGTTCAATGCGAAATGTGTATTGCGTGCCAGGCTTGGTCAATTGCGGAAATGCCGCCACCGGAACAAGGAAAGGCAGCTTCTGCTGTTCAGCGTAACCATAGAGCGCCAGCGCGACGTCCGAACTCGTCGGACCGCTGATCGCAACCACTTTGTCGTTGATATCGAGATTGCGGGCTGCAGCCAGGGCCTGGGAGGCATTGGTCTGATTGTCCTGCACCACGAACTCCAGCGGGCGATTGAGCACGCCGCCGGCCTTGTTGATCTGGTCGGTCGCCAATTTCTGGCCCGCCAGGCAACTGGCACCGAAGAAAGCCCAGGGCCCGGTCAGTTCGGTGATGAAGCCGATCTTGATAGGATCGCCGGACGGAGCGGCCATTGCTCCCACTGAACTCAAGGCCAAAGAGCCGGCCACCATCCATTTGGCGGCCAAAGATGTAACGCATCGCTTCATTTTTTGTCTCCAATATTTTGGTTTTATGATGCAAAAAAACTTTACAACACCCGGCCAGATAGTCTGACTACATACCGGTCGTCGCGCCATCCAGGGCCGGAAATCAGTTGTTCGTCACAGCTTATGTTCACCTATCGGCCACATAGCGCCCAACTTGGCAACCCCGCCCAGCAGTTCGGGAGCCAGCGCCTCGAGATCCTTGGCGGACAATCTCGACGTGGGCGCCGCCACACTGACGACACCGACGCAGACTCGTTTGCCGGAGGCAAGCGTAACCATGATGGGCGCGGCAATGGCGGAAATTCCCAACTCATTTTCTTCGTGGCTATCAGAAAACCCCCTGACTCTCGCCAGTTTCAGATCTGCTTCGATGTCGCTGCGCTTGGTCTTGGAGAACTTCGTGCATTGCTTCACACCGGCTGCCATCATGAGATTCCAGGCCTCGTCGGGCTCGAGCGTACACAGCCATGCCTTGCCCGCGGCATGCGTATTGAGCTGTATTTCCAATGAGTAATTGGGATCGATGTGCAAGGTACGCCGAGCCCCGGCAAATGCCTGAACCCACGTCAGCTTCGGACCCGGCTCCACGATACCCAGACGAACCAGCTCGCCGGTCGTGTTGGCGAGTTCACGCAGCACGCCGCTGGACTGGTCCAGCAGGCGGGTCTGCGCCAGTTTCCTCAAACCCAGGTTGCTGAGTTTATAGGTCAGCGTATAGTTGCCTGTCAGGTCGTCCCGATACACGAAACTCGCCAACAGCAACTCTTCGAGCAACCTGAGTGCAATCGCCTTGTTCACGTCCAGTTGACGGGCGATGTCGGCAAGCGACCACAACCCCTCGCCTTCCGACATCAGTTCAAGCAGCGCCAGACTACGGCGCACTGAAAGCACACCGCCCGTCACCCGCTGCTGATCCACCTTCGCGCTTTTCTTCTGGGCTTTCACTGTCTTGTCCACAATTTTGCTCGCTGCCGCGCGAGGTGTTTTCTTGGAAGAATTTAGGGTAGCCATCAGCTGCAGCACCTATCCATCAGCAAGCCCTCGGCCCGCGCTTCCGCCTGCCATTCCTCGATCTTGAGCCTCACCTCCTCCGACACGTGGAAAGCGCTGCAAGAAGGCAGACCCATTTTGGAACCCAGGATTTTCAGTTGCCTCTTGCCGTGCGTATACGGCTGATCGACAGGCAGGCCGTTCTCATCCATGAACCGGCGCAATTCCGCCGTGGCGGCACGATCCACCTTCTTGCTCACGGGGTCGGATACGACACCGTATTGGGATCGTGCCATCTCCGTGGAAACATAACCGTTGACGAGGTCATACTGAACTTTGTCGATATCGCGCTCGGTGGGCTTGCCGAAGCCACCGCCACCGCCCGACTTCAAGGTCCATGCCTCGCCTTTTTCCAGCATCTGCGAAAACACCTTGCCGGTTGTGTAGACGGTCTCCTCGCCATTCTTGCGCTGTAACGCGACCTCGTTGCCCATCGCAGACAGGCCGCCGAAGAGTCCCCATGGACGGCACTCGACCCGCTCGATCTGCGTGTTGAACATGATCTCGGACAGAACCCGTATGACCTGCTCGGTTCCGAGCCCGCCCCGATTGGTGCCGGCACCGCCGGAGTCGGTGCGCAAGCAATAACGCTCGACCAGCAGCGGATATTTCGCTTCCACCTGTTCGGATGGACCGTTGTGCGTATCGCCGTCATTGATGGCAATCGTCGCATTCATGCCGTCCTCGTTATGTTTTGCACCCCAACCGCCACCGATCAGCCCGCCAAGATATAGAAAAAGCTTATTGTCATGAGGCTGCCTTCCATGCACGGAAGCGATGCACAGATCGGCGTGATGCCCGGCAATCACCTTGGAGGGAATGGCGGGGGCAAGCGCACGGAACACGGTGTCCACCACAGTCATCGGAAACGTCATCCACCAGCGCATGGGCGCGGGCCGAGTGGCATTGACGACCTTGCCTTCCGGCAGAACGACGGTCAGGGCACGAAAGCAGCCATCGTTGATGGGCAGCTCGGTGGAAGCCACCAGGCATTTGAACGCAACCTGCGCGGCGGCAATGCCGGCCGACTCGCCCGAATTGTAGAAGCCCTTGACCTGATCGCTGACTTCCGACAGGTCGATGGTCATGTTCTCGCCCTTCACCACCACCTTGACCCGGATGGGAATGCGCGAACCAAGGGTCACCCCGTCGTCATCCATGAAGGACTCGGCAAGGTACTCGCCGTCGGGCATCTCGCGGAGCACGGCGCGGGATGCGGCATCGCTTTGATCAAAAATCTGGTTGATGGCACCCACGACGGCCAGCTTGCCATATTTGTGCAACATGGCCAGGATGCGCTTTTCGCCGGTCTTGACGGCGGCGATCTGCGCCTTCAGGTCTCCCATGGCGCGCTCGGGGATGCGCACATTCATTTCGATGATGCGGAACACATCCTCGTTGGGGACGCCCTTGCGATAGATCTTGACGATGGGCATCTGCAGGCCTTCCGAATAAATATCGAAAGTCATCCCGTCCAGCGTGCCGCCGATGTCCTGCCAGTGCGCCATGCAGGCGGAGAACCCCACCACCTCGTCTTCGAAAAAAATGGGTACGACGAAGGTCATGTGATTCAAATGGCTACCAGTGATGTAGGCATCATTGGTCAATAAAATGTCGCCTTCCTCGATGTCGTCGTAGCCGAACTGCGTAATCATCTGCTTGACGGTATTGCTCATGCCGCGGATGAACATGGGAAGGCCGATGCCGATGGAAACCGTATTGCCTTCGCGATCGAATATCCCGACAGTGAAGTCCAGCGCTTCGTAAATGATCATGTTGTAGGCGGTACGCATGAGGTTGGACTTCATCTCCTCGGTCGTCGCCACCATGCCATTGCGGATGATTTCCGTAACCACCGCGTTCTGCCGCATACCTTTCGCCACGGACGTCGTGCTTGAATTATGAGTATTAGTTTTCATCGTTTGCCACCTCAATCACCAGGTTTCCAAATTTATCAACGTGCAGTTCGTCACCGGGGAAAATCACGGTGGTCGAAGCGTATTCTTCGATCAGCGCCGGGCCCGCGATGCGGTTCCCCCATTTGAGATTCTCGCGCTGATAAATACGTGCGTCTTGCCAGCCGGCCTTGGACGTAAAGTAGACGGGGCTGATCGTGGGTGCGACATCGGGGTCGGCCTCGCCCTTGGGCAGATCGGCCAGAACAGGCTTGGGCATGTCGCCCGATACCGAGGTGCGGATGCTGACGATCTCGGCCTTCTCGTTGTCGGAACAGTAACCGTAGCGTTTCAGATGCACGGCATCAAACAGGCTCTTGAGGGTAGCCAGGTCCTTGGACTCGAACACCTCCATCGGGATGTCCACCGAAACCGCGTGCTCCTGGCCAACATAGCGCATGTCCAGGCCGCGCTCGATGCGGATGTCGCCGACCTTTACCGCAGCCCGCCTGATCTCATCCTGCCCCTCCTCTTCCATGGTCCGGTACTGCTTGTTGATTTCGTCGAAATCCAGAGCATCCAATGAGGTAAAGAGTGTACGCACATAGTCGCGCCGCAAATCGGCCACCAGCATGCCGTAGGCCGAAAAATGCCCGGGCGCATTGGGAATGATCACCCTGGGCATTTGCAGTTCCTTGGCGACCAGCACGGCATGCAGAGGGCCTGCGCCGCCGAATGCCACCATCGGGAAGTCACGCGCGTCGAGCCCGCGCTCGGTCGTGACGCGCTGAACCACATTCGACATGGTCACGGCCGCAATACGGATGACACCCTCGGCGGCTTCCTCGACGGACATACCCAGCTTGCCGCTGATGCGGTTTTCCATCGCCTGGCGGGCCGCGGCCGCATCCAGGCGCATGTCTCCACCCAGAAAGCGGCTTTCGGACAGGCGTCCAAGAATGAGATTGGCATCCGTGACGGTAGGCTCTACCCCGCCCAATCCATAGCAGGCGGGGCCGGGCACCGAGCTTGCGCTCTGCGGTCCGACACGCAATGCGTCACCATGCGTCAGATAGGCGATACTGCCCCCCCCCGTACCCACCTCCTGGATGTCGATCATGGGTATCTGTACCGGCAGGCCTTCCGCGTAGCCACCGATCATGGAGTTCGAGGTCATCAGCACGTTGCCGTCAAGGATGACGCCCGACTTGGCCGTCGTGCCGCCCATGTCGAACGCGATCGCGTCGCTCACACCCATGGAACGGCACAGTTCACGGGTACCGATCACGCCAGCGGCAGGACCGGACTCCAGCATTCTGATGCATTCGTTCTGGGCGCTTTCGACGTCGTACAGGCCGCCCGTTGACTGCACGATGAGGAAGCCGCCACCAAATTTCTTCTGTTCGAGATGCTGTGTTATCTCGGCCAGGTAAGAGCTGACTCGAGGGCCGACATAAGCATTGGCGGCAACGGTGGACGTACGTTCGTATTCCCTGTACTCCTGCGACAGCTCGTGCGACGCGGTGATGTACATGTTGGGGAAGCGCTTTTGAAAATAACGCTTTGCGCGCACTTCATGGTCGGCGTTGCGATAGGAATGCAAGAACATGATCGCCAGGGCATCGACGTCCTTGGCTTCGATCTGGCCGGCGATCTCGGCCAGGTTTTCCTCCGACAGATCCAGCTTGACTTCGCCCGATCCATAAAGCCGTTCATCCACTTCAAACCGAAGCTCACGATCGATGAGCGGCTTGTGCTTGCGGAAAAACAGATTGTAGGCCTCGGGGCGATTGATTCGTCCGATCTCGTAGATATCGCGAAAGCCATGCGTCGTCACCAGGGCCGTGCGAGCGCCGGTACGCTCGAGCAAAGTATTGATCGCGGTAGTCGTTCCATGCAGGAACAGATTGGCCTGGTCGAAGCTCGACCCCGCCTTTTCCACACCGTCGTTGATGCCATCGATCAAATGCGAAGGCGTCGTCAAGCACTTGCCCAGTTTTATCTTCCCCGAACTTTCATCGAAAATTGCGATGTCAGTAAAGGTACCGCCGACGTCCGCAGCAATGCGTGACTCTGCCTGTTGTGAAAGCACGATTTTTGTCTCCTATGCCTTCGGCAAGTAGTGCCGAAACTGTAATTGGTAATGGCGTTACTCTTTTTTTAGAATAGGGACAAGGTCGTCAAAAGTCAATCAAAAAAAATGTATTGAATTGTCGCCACACGACATTCCCTGAAGGCGCTTTCGGGCCCACGGCTTTCTATCGGGAAAACCATGAAAAAAGGTGCGCCGACGCGACACGGACGAAGAGGCAAGGCGCCACTGCAAATATCCGACCAGGGTAGGAATGCCCTGCGACATCATCGGGACAAAGGTAAAGGAGCGACGAATCGGAGCCGGACAGACTGCCATCGCATTGCATACATGGAATTCGTCAATAGCCGTGGCAGCCGTTCATGCCTGGCGGCTGATGCTGGGCTGCTCCAGCAAGGAGGTCACGCAAAACATCGTGTGGGTGGCGCCGCAAGGCGGCGAAGGGCCGGTTTACAACGGCATGTAGCCGCTTGCCCACGACGGCCAAAGCCGTTCCCGACGGGGCGGCTTTTTTATTGGCCGGCGCGCCGATACTGCGAAAGGCTAACCACGACCAGGCCGGCCAGTATCAAGGCCATCCCCGCAAACTCGAGGATGCTGGGCTTTTCATCCAGCATCGCCCACGCCAGGAAAATAACCAGCACGGGAATGGCCAGCCCAGACATGCCCGCCATGACGGCGCTTACGCGGCGCACGATCAGCAGCCACAGCACCCAGCCCGCGGCCGAGGCCAGGATGGCCAGATAGGCAATGCCCAGCACCACCGGGAAACTCCATTGCGTTGCGGTTGGCGCCTCCCACCACATGAAGGGCGATGTCATGACGGCGCCAAGCAGCATTTGCCACGCGGTGACGACAAGCACGTTGGGTGCGCGGCGCTGGTACAACCGCTTGCTGAGTATCGTCCCCAGCCCCCAGCACAGCCCTCCGGCCAAAGCCAGCATCGAACTGCCGATTCCCCCCAGGCCCTCCCACGGCGCAATGACGGCGATCAGACCCAGCCCGGCCAGGATGCACCCGAATATCTGCCGGCCTCCGGGGCGCTCGTGAAGCAGCGGCCAGGCCAGCAGCACGACCCAGAAAGGCATGGTGTAGACAAGCATGACGACCTGCCCCGTGCCGCCCACGATCAGCGCGAGCTGCGCCAGGCAGGAAAACGCGGCGGTCTGGAACAGCGCTATGCCCACAGTCGGCCAGAAAGGCGGAAAACGAAGCGACTGCTTGGTCACGGCCAGCACGATGAACAGGAACAGCGAACCGAAGCTGTAGCGCCATACCACCAGGTCGAACGGACTGACGTAGGCGGAAAGATATTTCAGGACGACCCAGGTATAGCTCCAGATCAGAACGATCAGGGCCATCAGCAGCAAGGCGCCACGATCGGACTGACTGGATTTCAAGGCTATGCTCCGGGCGGCTTACACCGACTGCGACAGTTGATCCAGAATGCCCGGATTTTCCAGCGTGGAGACGTCCTGCGTGACCTTTTCGCCCTTGGCCACGATGCGCAGCAGACGGCGCATGATCTTGCCCGAGCGCGTCTTGGGCAGGTTCTCGCCGAAGCGGATGTCCTTGGGCTTGGCGATGGGGCCGATTTCCTTGGCCACCCAGTCGCGCAATTCTTTGGCGACGGCGGCCGCCTCGTCGCCCTCGGGCAAGGGGCGGTTCAGCACCACGAAGGCCACGACCGCCTCTCCCGTGGTGTCGTCCGGCCGCCCCACCACCGCGGCCTCGGCCACCATGGGATGCGCCACGATGGCCGACTCCACTTCCATCGTGCCCAGGCGATGGCCCGAGACGTTCAGCACGTCGTCGACGCGGCCCATGATCCAGAAATAGCCGTCGGCATCGCGCTGAGCGCCGTCGCCCGCCAAGTAATACCCTTTAAGTTCAGCTGGAAAATAGCTGTTCTTGAAGCGCTGCGGATCGCCCCAGATGGTGCGTATCATGCCGGGCCACGGCCTCTTGATGACCAGGAACCCGCCCTGCCCCGCCTGCACGTCGCCGCCCGCCTCGTCGACGATGGCCGCCTGGATGCCGGGCAGGGGCAAGGTGCACGAGCCCGGCTTCAAGGGGGTTACCCCCGGCAGCGGGGTAATCATGTGCGCCCCGGTTTCGGTCTGCCACCACGTGTCCAGCACCGGGCAGCGTTCGCGGCCCACATTGGTGTAGTACCACATCCAGGCTTCGGGATTGATGGGCTCGCCCACCGAACCGATGATGCGCAGGCTGCCCAGATCGTATTCGCGCGGATGGTAATTGGGCTCGGCCTCGGCGGCCTTGGTCAGGGAGCGGATGGCGGTAGGCGCCGTATAAAAGATCGTGACCTTGTGGCGCTGGATCATTTCCCAGAAACGGCCCACGTTGGGATAGGTGGGCACGCCTTCGAACATGACCTGGGTGATCCCCGCCGCCAGCGGGCCGTAGGTAATGTATGTGTGGCCCGTTACCCAGCCGATATCGGCTGTGCACCAGAACACGTCGGTATCCTTGGCGTCGAACGTCCACTTGACGGTCAAAAGCGCCCACAGCAAGAACCCCGCGCAGGCATGCTGCACGCCTTTGGGTTTTCCGGTTGAGCCCGAGGTATACAAAATGAACAGAGGATGTTCGGCATTGAACGGCGCGGCCTCGCAAGCCGCGGGCTGGCCGGCGGTGACATCGTGCATCCACAGGTCGCGCCCTTCGACCCAGCCGATTTTCCCCCCGGTGCGCTTGTAGACGATGACATGGCTGACCGCCTCGCAGCCGCCGGCGGCCAGAGCTTCGTCGACGGCAGGCTTCAAGGGAATGACCTTGCCGCCGCGCACTTGTTCGTCGGCGGTAATGACGAAGGTGGCGCCCACGTCGACGATGCGCTCCTGCAGGCTGCGCGACGAAAAACCGCCGAACACCACGGAATGGATGATGCCCAGCCGCGCGCACGCCTGCATGGCGACGACAGCCTCGATGGACATGGGCATGTAGATGATGGCCCGCTCGCCGGCCTTGTAGCCCAGGGCCTTGATGCCGTTGGCGAACTCGCACACCCGCGCATGCAATTGGCGATAGGTGACCTGGGTGACTTTGCCGTCATCGGACTCGAAAATAATGGCGGCCTTGTCGGCCGTGGGCGTGCTTAGGTGGCGATCGAGGCAATTGGCCGAGACATTGAGCTCGCCGTCGCCGAACCAGCGGTAGCTGGGCGCTTCGGATTCGTCGAGAACCTTGGAAAAGGGCTTGGCCCAGGCAAGGTTTTCGCGGGCCAGACGCCCCCAGAACTCGTCCGGCGATTGCTCCACCTCGCGGCATAGCGCCTGGTAGGCGTCCATACCGGAAATATTCGCGTTCTCGACCAGGTTGGGAAAAGGCGGAAAAACCCGGTTTTCAACCAGGATCGATTCAATCGTACTGGACATGGCGACGGCTCCTTTTGTCTGACTCGCTGATTCGTCAACGATAAGTGATTTGTCTGTTTATTAGCATAATGGGATCGGGCGGGAATGGTTTTGACATGGATCGAAGAAACTCCCGATTGCAAGCGGGAGTCCGCTTCGTACGATGCCTATTGCCGCGTATCGATGCCTATTAATAACCCAACATTCTTACTGTACGCTTACGTGAAGCGCGTGCCTATAGCGGATGGCGCAGCGCCGGCGCCGGGTTCGGCTACAGCGGCGCGGCATCGCGCGCCGCCATGCCGCGCGCGAAATTCAGGCGGGACAACACCAGCAGACCAGCGACAAAGAACACGCCGGTCACCAGCAAGGCCAGGCGGTGATTGCCGAACGTGATCCATGTGACCAGGCCGTAGCTCAGCGGGCCGATGACGGCGGCCAGTTGTATGGCAAACGTCCACAGCGAATAAAACTCCGCCAGGCGTCTTGACGGCGCCAGCGCCCCCACCATGGCCCGTCCGGCGCTTTGGCTGGTGCCCATGCAAAGGCCGGCCAAAACCGCCGCCACCCAGAACAGCCACAGGCTGACGGCCAGGTAGGCAATGACGACCATGGCGATCCATCCCCACAGCGTAATCACCAGCGCCCTTTTATGCCCGATCCGATCCTGCACGTGGCCGAACAGCAACGCGCCGACCGCCGCGGCGATATTGACGGTAAAGACCAGTTCCATGGTCTGGGTCATGGTGAACCCCATGGCCTGGGTGGCATATACCGCGGCCAGAGTGACGACCACGGCAATGCCCGCCTGGTAGCAGGCGCCGCAAAGCAAAAGCAGGCGGAAATCGGGAAACGCCGCGCCGGTTTCGCGCCAGGCAGCCCACAGCCGCCTCAGCAGGCCTTGCACCGGGCGGTTCGTGGGCGCGCTGCGCTCGCGCAAAAACAGGAACGGCGCAATGGCGGCAACGGCGAAAAGCCCCGCCGTAAGCAGCATGACGTCGGGCACGAACACCGACGCCGGAGAACCCGCCGCCGACATCCTGGCCACCAGCAGCAGAGACAGCCCCAAAGCCAGCATGCCGCCAAAATAGCCGAACCCCCAGCCCCAGCCCGATACCCGGCCAAGCGCCTGCGGCCTGGCGATTTCGGGCAGGAAAGCCGCGACGACGGATTCGCCGATGCAATAGCAATAGTTGGAAACGGCCAGAATGACCAGGCCCAGCCAGATATCGCCCGGCGCCACCAGCGACAGCAGCGCGGTGGCCAGCACGCAGGCGATGGTGCTGCTGAACAGCAGGCGGCGTTTGCCCGCCGTGGCATCGGCGCGCGCGCCCAGCGTGGGCATGGTCAGCATGATGGCCAGGTACGACAGCGAAAGCGCGGCGGTGAAGGCCAAGGTGCCCCACGGCTTGCCGGCTGCCACCACGCCCACGAAATAGCTGTTGAACACGGTGGTCAGCACAACCGTCGTGTAGCCCGAATTGGCAAAGTCGTACATGGCCCAGGACCAGACTTCGCGCCGGGTCACCCCGGGATTGACGGCGTCGCGAAACAAGCCGCGCCCGCCGCCTTGGTGGCCGGCCTCGGCGGCGGCCGCGTCACCGTCGCCGGAAGACGCGGCAGCGGCCGTCTGCTCGGCGCGGCTCATGGGCGCATGGCGGCAATGCCCGCGCGGGCGATTTCAGCGTCTTCGCTGGATTTGACCCCAGACACGCCTACCGCCCCCACGACCTGCTGATCCAGCACGATGGGAACGCCCCCTTCCAGCATGCCTTCCAGGCCGGGCACCGACAGGAACGAATGCCGCCCCTGATTGATGATTTCTTCGTAGACGCGGGACTCGCGCCGGCCCAATGCCGCGGTTTTGGCTTTGGCGGGAGCAATGAAGGCCGAGACGGGCGCCGCGCCGTCCAGGCGCAGCAACCCCAGCAAATGCCCGCCGTCGTCGGCCACGGCGATCGTAACCGCCCATTGATGGCTCAGTGCGTGTTGTTCCGCGGCGGCCAAAATGGCTTTCACGTCGTCGGCGGTGAGTACAGGTTTGGTTTTCATTGCTTGCTCTCTAGAAATTATGATTATGAATGTCCGGATCCGGATGCGCGGCTTTCCTGGTAGGCGAAAACCTGCGGCATGGCGAAAGGCCCCGATATGGAAGCGGCAGCCGCGCCATTTCCTTATTGGATCCCCCATTGCGAATGATGCCACATTCGCCCGCAAGACTGGGCGCCTGGCCCCCACCGGCGAGAAGCAAGGGGCGCGCAGGCTGGCGGGCGCATAGAGTGCGAAAGGCCAAACCGTGTGGATCGATGGCCGCCATTTGGCCTAATCTTTTTGCCGCATGGACAAATCTTCGTCTCGAAGGTCGATTTCAATCGCTTTCATATTAGTGATTTCACTCAGTTTTCAAGGTTTTTATTTTTTTGCAAATGCATGCAATTTAAAAATTTATCTTTTATAACAAAAGGTTAATAAATCAAGTTCCCATCCAGCATGAGTACGTGTAATAAATAGCGACTTTACCTATCCGGGAGTTTTAGTTAAACTTCCCTAGCATTTTTATTACCGAATCCAGTGGTTTCTTGCGCCCACTCAGCCTTGAAATTATTTGGATTACGTCATTTATACGTAATCCAAATGGTTTTTAATGCTGGGCTGCGGATTCTTTTAACCTGAACCACAGTAAATACCAGAGCCCATGCCGCCACATCGACCATCCCTAATTACTGCGATTTCCTCGAAATTCTGGTGGCGTAGCATCAAGGGCGCCATGATACTCGCCACACTGGCACTGGCCGGATGCGCCAGCACCAGCCAAAACGAGCAGGCCGAGTCCGGCATCCGAATGGTGGTTCGCGACAGCTACCTTTCCCAGACAAAATCCGATCCGCTTGGCTATTATCTGGCCAGCAAGCAGTTCTCCTCCACCTACACCAACTACCCCGACAGCCAGTACCCCTCCTCTTCAAACATCGACTCCGGCCCGAAGGCAATGGCCAATGCCGCGCTCGATTTTCTGGGTACAAAATACAAATACGGCGGCGCTACGCCATACGGCGGTTTCGACTGCAGCGGCCTGGTCAGCTACGCCGCCGAAAAATCACTGGGCCTGAAGCTGCCCCGCCAGTCGGCCCAAATGGCGCACGAAGGCATCTCCATCAAGCGCACCGAGCTGAAAAAAGGCGATCTGGTGTTCTTCAATACCCGCGGGCATCGCTATTCGCACGTAGGCATTTACTTGGGCAACGAAAAATTCGTCCACGCGCCCCGCACCGGATCCGTGGTCAGGGTCGAAGACATGAATGCGGCGTACTGGAAAAAACGCTACAACGGCGCGCGCCGCCTGGCCGACAGCTCGGGCAATATCCTGGGCCTCAACTAACCCGGCGGCTTGGGCTGTATCCCAGGCCTTGGTCTGGCCCGACGGCCCTGGCACCCTACCGCCCGTGTCCTGCCCCAAACGCCTATAAAAAAAACCGCAAGCTGCGGTTTTTTTTATAGGCAAGGGCAATACCTCTTGTTCGTGTACGAGGGCTCAATGCTCTTTTCATGCAATGGCGAAACCCGCGCCTCAGGGCGCGGCAAAACGCAAAGCCTTGGCGTTGCCGCCGCCACGCTTCGAATCGGAACCCCCAACCTGGGGACAAGCTTCGCAGAACCCGCCCTGGGTCAAGGCCTGCTTCATGCAGCATACCGACCGCCTGCTGACCAGCACCTTGACGCCCGACTTCTGAGCCGCGGCGCGGAATGTCTTCATGACGTTATGGCCCAGAAAGTCGGTAAGCAGAATCAACAAATCGGTGCCGGACGGCAATTGCAGGGTTTTCTTTTGATGCGATGGATCACGGCCGCTGATGTGGTGCCGGATCGTAATATTGTGTACCTTGAGCAAATCGGGGATATTGCCCAGGCGGTCTGCTCCCACCACCACGGCATTGACTAGTTCAGACATACGGCCTCCATTTATTTGGCGTACGCTAACGATAATCATTCCCATTAATTAAGTCAATAGGAATGATTCTTATTTATTTAAGAAATTTCCAAATAAATGTTTCAATACGTTCGGTAGACGGTCATTGCCCTATGGCAGGCAAGTATGACAGGCAAGAAAAACCCCGCAGACCGGCAAGCCTGCGGGGCAACAAACAGATACGCCAAGGGATGACAACAGAATGCCCAATCCCCCGGGAAAAACGCTGCAAATACGCCGCCCTGGCGGCACGAACCACCCTATTACCGGGCGATCACCGCCTCTTCCTGTTTGGGGCTGTTGTCCAGCGCTTCCTGAACCACGTCGCGGGTAAGATTGGAGGCCATCATCTCGAGCAGCACATACACATAGTCCCGCAGGAACACGCCCGCCTTGATCGCCACCCGCGTCACATGCGTGCCGAACAAATGCCCTACCGGCAGGCCTATCAGGCCCTTGTCGCGCCGCGGATCGAACGCCATGCCCGCAATGATGCCGATGCCAAGGCCCACGTCGACATAGGTTTTGATGACGTCGGCGTCGATCGCCTCGAGGACGATGTCGGGCGTGATGTTCGCCGCGCTGAACACGTCGTCGATGGCGCAACGACCCGAGAACTGGCGGTCGTAGGTGACGATGGGATATTGCGCCACCTGGGCCAGGGTAAGGTTCTTGGCCTGGGCGGAAGAAAGCTCGGCCAAGGGGTGGTCGGGCCGCACGACGACGACGTGTTCCCACGAATAGACCGGCAATGCCGCCAGGCCAGGCGTATGCGACAGCGTTTCGGTGGCGATGGCGACGTCGGCCTGCTCGTGCAATACCATTTGCGCCAAGGCCGGGGGGTTGCCTTCGGCCAGCGAAACCCGCACTTTGGGAAAACGTTCGCGAAACGCCGGGATCACCTTGGGCAATATATAACGCGCCTGCGCATGGGTGCAGGCAATGACCAGCCCGCCCTCGTCGCGGCGCGCAAATTCGTCGCTGACTTTTTTCAGGTTGTCGACCTCGCGCATGATGCGGTCGATGACCTGGGCCACCACGACGCCCGGCTTGGTCAAGCCCTTGATTCGTTTGCCGTGCCGCTCGAATATCTTGACGCCCAGCTCGTCCTCGAACTCGATGATCGACTTCGAGACGCCCGGCTGCGAGGTGAACAGAGTGCGGGCCGCTTCGGTCAGATTGAAGTTCCTGCGTATTGTTTCACGCACGAAACGAAATTGTTGCAAATTCATATAATGGCCTCAAGGGTATCAAGCCATTGTATGTTATATAGAACTAACTATATATACTTATTTGGAATAAGCTTCTATGCTAATTACCATTATTTCTTTCGCTCTCTGGGCGCCCTGACACGCAATTTACGCCACATCATGTACACCATGAGGGCACTGAACGCCGCGTGAACAAGCCAGACGCCGATGCCGAAATCCAGCTTGCCGTTGCCTATCCAGCCGCGCGACAAATTGACCAGATTCATATATAGCAAGCCCACCAGGCCGGCGATGAGAATATCGCCAGAGCGACCCAGCCGCGGATTGACGGCGCCCAGGGGGATCGCCAGCAGGGCCAGGTTGAGGGCCGCCAGCGGCATGGCAATGCGCCACATGATCTGCGAGCGCGCCGTATCGGTATTGTCGTGGAACAGCTGCGTGGTGGGCCGGGCCTTGATCTGGCGCTCGACGATTGCGCGCAACGCTTCCGGCGACGAGGCCGCGCCCCGGCTCTCCAGCCTGAACCCGTAGCGCTCGAAATCGAACAGCCGGAATTCATTGTGGCCGGGCTTGAGATCGTAGCGCCTGCCTTTGTCCAGAACCAGGAAGCGGTCGCCGTTGGGCTCTTGCTGCACATGCGCGCTGTTCGCGGTGACGACGCTGAGCCACTCGGGGTCGATGACCCGCGCGATGACCTTGCCCAGCTCATCGCCGGGAGAGGTCGGTTCTTCAGCGAAAAACACCCGGGCGCCATCCTGGGTTTCAATGAACTGCCCGGCGCTGACTTTGGACAGATCGGAGCGCTGCTCGAAACGCTGCCGGTATTCTTCGATCTGGCTATATGCCCACGGGGAGGCCAACAGCGTCAGCACCGAGATGAGCACCGCCACGGGCACCGCACAGCGCAGCACAGGATAGACCCAGTCTTTGAGGGACAAGCCGCTGGCGAACCAGACCACCATTTCGGACTCGCGGAAATTGCGTGTCACGGTAGTCAGCACGGCGATGAACAGCGATACCGACAAAATGATGGGCAGCGCGGTAATGCTGGAAAAAGCCGCCAGCCCGAACACCACGTCGGCGCCGATCGTGCCGTTGGCGGCTTCGCCCAGCAGGCGGACCAGCAGCACGCTAAGCCATACCACCAGCAAGGTGGAGAACACCACGCCGGCATGGCTGAGTATTTCGGAAACAACGGAACGCTTGAATAGTGACATAAGAAAAAATGCGAGATAATCAACAGTATCTTATAGACACTCTCGGGAATTCGCATGGAATTTAGCACACAGACCACCGTTTCGCTGCATCAAATCAAGACGCCCGCCCTGGCAATCGGCGTATTCGCCGACGCGGTGCTCACCCCGGGAGCCGACATCATCGACCAGGCCAGCAACGGCGCCCTGAAAAGCGTGCTGAAAAGCGAATTCCAGGCCAAGCCCAATACGCATCTTGTCCTTAGAAACCTGCAAGGCGTGTCGGCCACGCGCATTATTTTAATCGGCCTGGGCAAACAAGAAGCTTATAACGCCAAAATTCACGCCGGCGCCGAACAAGTCTTCGCCAACTACTGCGCTCAAGCGCGGCTGGCCGAAGGCGTTTCCACGCTGGCCGCCGTCGAATGCGCCGGCTCCAGCCTGCGGCAACGCGCGCAAGCTGCCGCCATCGCTGCCGGCCAAGCCGTTTACCGCTACGACGCCACGTTCGGCAAGCGCGATGCCGATGCGCAGCCCAAACTCAAAAAAATCGCCCTGTCCGTGGCCCGCAATCAGGCCGCCGAAGCGCAGCGCGGGCTTGCCGCCGGCAACGCCATCGCCAACGGCATGAGCCTTACCCGTCTGCTGGGCGATTTGCCCGCCAACGTCTGCACCCCCACCTACCTGGGCAACACCGCCAAGAAGCTGGCCAAGGAATTCAAGAACCTGAAGGCCGAAGTGCTGAACGCCAAGCAAATCGAAGCGCTCAAAATGGGTTCCTTTCTGTCCGTCGCGCGGGGCTCTTACGAGCCGCCCGCCTTCATCGTCCTGCGCTATACCCCGCCCGCCAAGACCACGGCCAAAGCCGGCGGCAAGGCGAAAGCGCCCATCGTGCTGGTGGGCAAAGGCATTACCTTCGACGCCGGCGGTATTTCGCTCAAACCGGCCAGCGGCATGGACGAAATGAAATACGATATGTGCGGCGCCGCCAGCGTGCTGGGCACGCTGCGCGCCGTCGCCGAACTGGAAATCGACCAAGAGGTCACCGGGCTCATCCCCACCTGCGAAAACCTGCCCAGCGGGCGCGCCAACAAGCCGGGCGACGTGGTCACCAGCATGTCGGGCCAAACCATCGAAATCCTCAACACCGACGCCGAAGGCCGCCTCATCCTGTGCGACGCCCTGACCTACGCCGAGCGCTTCAAGCCGGCGGCCGTCATCGATATCGCCACCCTTACCGGCGCCTGCATCGTGGCCCTGGGCCACGTCAACACCGGCCTGTTCTCGACCGACGACGCCTTGGCCGAGAGCCTGCTGCAAGCCGGCAAGGACGCCAACGACACCGCCTGGCGCCTGCCCCTGGAAGAAGCCTACCAGGAGCAATTGCGCTCCAACTTCGCCGACATGGCCAACATCGGGGGCCAGCCCGCTGGCTCGGTGACCGCCGCCTGCTTCCTGTCCCGCTTCACCGGCAAATATCGCTGGGCCCACCTGGATATCGCCGGCACGGCATGGCGCAGCGGCAAGGACAAGGGCGCTTCTGGCCGGCCCGTGCCGCTCTTGGTGCAATACCTGCTCAATCAGGCATGACGGGCCTGTATTGCCGCCCGCAACGGCCAGTTGGCCGCCGATTCCGCGGGCGGGCCTGATGGCGCGCATCGACTTCGCGTTCGGCGCGCCCGATCGCCTGCTTACGGCCTGCGAGGTCGTGGCCAAGCACTATCTCGCAGGCCACCCCGTGCTGGTATACAGCCAAAACGCGAAACTGCTCGAGCGGTTCGACCAGCTTCTCTGGAAATTCGACCCCACGGCATTCATTCCCCACGCCTATGCCGACGACCCGCTGGCGGCGCAAACACCGGTGCTGCTGACAGGCGCCGCGCCCGAGCCATCGATGGCGTCCGGCAACAACGCCGCCTGGCTGCTGAACCTGGACGAGCAATGCCCCGCCACCGCCACACAGTTCGAACGCATACTCGAAATCGTCCCGCTCGACGACGCGGAAGTCCAGGCGGCTCGGCAGCGCTGGAAGCATTACAAGGCCGAAGGGCACGCTTTGCACGCCCATAATCTCGCGGAACCCAACTGAAGCCGCACCGTGCTTTTGAAAGGCATGGCCCATGCCGCTGCGTTAATTCATCAAAAATAACTATGAATTATTAAAATAAAATAATTTGTTTAATAAGTATGGGCCGTGTTTAACTAATCCCCATCAACGCAGACGCTTTTGCCCACATTGGCATTCCACGCAAGGATCACCATGGCACTGTGCTCTACCGTCTCCTTCTTGAGGCCGACCCCATCCCCTCCTTCGGCCGGGAAGCCTTCCCTCCCCCACGATTCCGTCCCCCAGGTCTTTCCCCATGCTGTCTGCATGCTCTCGGGAAACGGCCGGCTGCAACTTGGGCGATAAGCCGATCAACGCAGTTCCTTCAAAAACGACCTTCAGAGGCATTGCACAATGCCCTTGGCAATAGAGGAGACATCCATGGAAGATCAAAAAGCCGTCGATGAAGTCAATACCTGTCCCCCCATAGGACGCACCGCGACTCTGGGCCTGCAGCACGTTCTCGTCATGTACGCGGGCGCCGTCACCGTGCCGCTCATCGTAGGCGGCGCACTCAAGCTTTCCCCCGAGCACCTCGCCGTCTTGATCAACGCCGATTTGCTTTGCTGCGGCCTGGTATCGCTGCTGCAAGCCCTGGGCATCGGCAGATGGATCGGTATCAGGCTGCCCGTCATGATGGGCGTCTCGTATGCGGGCATCGCGCCCATGATCGCCATCGGCCTGAACCCTGAAATGGGCCTGACCGGACTCTACGGCGCCATCATCGCGGCCGGGCTCATATGCTTTCTCCTCATGCCTCTGATCATCAAGGCATTGCCCCTGTTCCCGCCCCTGGTCACCGGCACTACCCTGTTGTCGCTGGGCACGGGCCTGCTGGGCGTAGCCATAGCCTGGGCCGGCGGGGGCTACAATGCGCCCGATTTCGGCAATCCGTTTTATATCAGCATCGCCGCCCTCGTACTGATCGTGACATTGCTGGTGGCCCGATTCGCGCGCGGCTTCTTCAGCAGCCTGGCTGTATTGGCGGGCATAGTGGCCGGAATGCTGGTTGCCATCCTGTTCGGCAAGGTCAGCCTGAGCGGCATCGACACTGTGCCCATGGTGGAAATGGTCCGGCCCTTCCAGTTCGGCATGCCCACCTTCGACCCCGTCGCTATATTCACCATGACCCTCGTCGTACTGATCACCATGGTCGAATCCATCGGGCTGTTTTTCTCGCTGGGAGAAATCCTGAACCACAAGATCACGCGCGAAGAATTTACCCGAGGGCTTCGCGCCGATGCGCTGGGCGCGACGATCGGCGGCATTTTCAATGCCTTCCCCTACACCTCCTATGCCCAGAACATCGGCCTGGTCGGCATTACGGGCGTGCGCAGCCGCTACGTGTGCGCGGCGGGCGGCGTCATACTTATTCTGCTAGGCTTGCTGCCCAAGCTCGCTCACATTATCGCCACCATTCCCCAATATGTGCTGGGCGGCGCGGCAATCGCCATGTTCGGCATGGTGGCCGCTTCGGGCGTACGCATCCTGCAAGGCGTGGACTTCCGCCACAATCGCCACAATACGCTCATTATGGCCATCAGCCTGGGGATAGGCATGATTCCCACCATGTCGCCCAATTTCTTCTCGGCCTTCCCGTCCTACCTGGCTCCGTTCCTGCAAAGCGGCGTATTGCTGACCGTCGTCACCGCGGTCGTGCTCAATGTCATCTTCAACGGAGTGCGGCAAGGACTGGAGAGTCTTCCCAGCGAACCCTCCGCAGCCGCTGCCGCGCGCACACTACCGCCGGCCGGCCAGACTCTGTAGGCGCCCAGGCCCGATCTCGACGGAAAACCATATGTCCGATATTTGCGATACCCTGTTCACGCGCGGCACCGTCGTTACCATGGATGATGAACGGCGCATCCTCCAGGATGCCGCTGTCGCCGTGCTCGGCAACCGAATCGCCGCCGTCGGCCCAGCCGAGGAACTGGCCCATTGGCGCGCGGCGCGAGTCATCGACTGCCGCGGCCACGCCATCATTCCGGGTCTGATAGACAGCCACAACCATCTCTTCCAGGTCGCCGGACGCGGCCTGGGGGACGGCATGGCGCTCTGGCAGTGGCTGGGCGAATTCATGCTGCCGCTGGCCGCCAACATTTCTCCCGTCGAAGCCGTCGCCGCCGTGCGCGCCGGCGCCATGGAGGCGTTGAGTTGCGGCACGACCACCATCATCGACAACCATTACGCGCCGGCCGACACTGCCACCACTCTGGCTGTCGCGGCAGCCCTGCGCGACATGGGGCTGCGCGGCGCCGTCGCCCGCGGCATGTTCGGCCCGTTTACCGACGTCGCCCGCGACAACGGGCTCGACGCCGCCTTGTTCCAGCACAATACCGCCGACGAGATCGCCTCGATGCGCGAATGCCTCGAGCACTGGCGCGATGACCGGATCGCCATCTGGCCCTCTCCCATCAACATCATCTATAACGATCAGGAGCTGGTGCGCCAATCGGCCGCGCTAGCGGCCGAGTTCGGCGTCAAGTGGCAAACACACTGCTCCGAGGCTCGCATCGATCCTGAAATCTACGAACGCGCCTATGGAGCGCGCCCGTTCGCCTGGATGGAACGCGAAGGCCTGCTGGATCAGAACGCCACCTTCGCCCATGCAATCTGGCTGGACGACGAAGAAGTGGAAATCGCGGGCCGGCGGCGCTGCGGCGTCGCCCATAACCCGATGTCCAACGAATACCTCGCTTCCGGCGCCATGCGGCTCAAAGAGTTGCGCGCCGCCGGCGCTACGATAGGAATCGGCGCGGACGGGGCGGCCGGCCACTGCATGGACCTGTTCCAGATCATGAAACAAGTCGTCTACGTGCAACGCCTGGCATTGCTGGATCCCGTCGCCAGCAACGCCTGGGATGCGTTCGAGCTGGCCACGCGCGAGGGCGCCCGGCTGGCGGGCGTGGACGCCGGCCAGCTTGCCGTGGGTAAATTGGCCGACGTCGCCGTCGTATCCTTGGACAAACCCGCTCAAGCTCCCTGTTTCGACCTGATCTCCAACTTGGTCTACTCCGGTTCAGGCCGGGACGTGACTCACACCATGGTAGACGGCAGGATGGTATACGAAAACCAGCGCCTGCAATGCGTGGACGGCGATGAAATCAAGCAGCAGGCCCGCGATGCCTGCCGACAGCTCATAAGGCGCTTGAAGATTCCGGTGCGCGGGGATGGTGGGCGCTCGCTTCCCCTGGCCTGACCGTTGCGCCGGTCGCGGGCTTCGCAAGCACTACTTGATCATTCAGTTATTTGTAAGTTAATCTGCAAATACCTAAACTTTTTGCGAATTCCGCACTCTAATCACAGTATGGCCGACAAAACCGCATCACGCATTTCAATGTGAGGCGCGGTCAAAGTGCTATATTGAACCAGATGTGCGCCTTTCGGCCCGCAACAACCTCGTCTATCGACACTAAAGGATCCAACATGAGCGACTTTCGTCAACCTTCCCTTCCTGGCCAAGAAGCGTACGCCGGCAGAGACGTTGTACGTAACCGCGTTCTGCGCAATACCTACTGGCTGCTGGCCTTGTCCATGATCCCCACCGTGCTGGGGGCCCTAGTCGGTTTGCACACCGGCATCAATAACGCCATGGCGACCAGCCCCGGCACCAGCGCCATCATCTTCCTCATCGGCGCCTTCGGCCTCATGTTCCTCATCGAGCGCAACAAAAACAGCTCGCTGGGCGTGGCCCTGCTGCTGGCCTTCACCTTCTTCATGGGCATCATGTTGTCGCGCCTGCTGGGCCATGTATTGGGCTTTGCCAACGGCACGCAGCTCATCATGCTGGCATTCGGCGGAACGGCCGTGGTTTTTGGCGCCATGGCCTCGGTGGCCAGCACCACCAAGCGCGATTTCTCGCACTGGCAAAAGTTCCTGTTCATCGGCGTCGTCATCCTGATCGTCGCCTCGCTGGCCAATATCTTCCTGCAACTGCCGGCGCTGGTTCTGACCGTCTCCGTCATGGCCATCGTCATCTTCTCGGCCTTCCTGCTGGTCGACCTGCAGCGCGTCATCCAGGGCGGCGAAACCAACTACGTTTCCGCCACGCTGGCCATTTATCTGGACGTCTACAATATTTTCGCCAACCTGCTCATGCTGCTGGGCGTCTTCGGTGGCGACCGGCGCTAAAAAAGCTGCCGCCACGAGTACCGTCAAGCCCCCGCCCGCGGGGGCTTTTCCTTGTGGAAGGCAAACCTCGCCTCACCCGGCAAGTGTTTCGCCAAAAGCCGCCGTCATACCCGTCACGCACACGGAACAAGCAGGCGAGCCCAATACATTCCAATATTTGCCTACGCCGCCGCGGCCAACACGCGATTGAAGCGGAACAGACGTTCACGGCGCAGCACACTGTCCAGCGCCTCGGCCTCGCGCCCCGCCTGGAGGGCATCCGCGGCAATCAGGGCGCACTGGCTGCGCACCAGATCGGGGTTGGACTCCCAGCAGCGCAACAATAGCTGGTCGGGATCGAACAATTGCAGCCCACGCTGGCGCAATTCGGAACGATTGAAATCGCGGATATTGCGCGTCACGACCGCCACCGAACAGCCGGGACGGCGCGCCTGGGCCGCCAGGGCGGCGGCAATGACGTGCCAATCCTTGGGATCGCTGCGCTTGAGCCCCTCTTTGAAAGCGGCGACATCGCCTTGATCCGCCAAGGGAAACGCGGCCTGCAGCGCTTCCCATTGCAATTCCAGATCGGCAATGGGCACATCCCACACCCGCGAGGCGTTGCGCCGCCATTCATCGCCAATGACCCGGCTCCAGGCGGGCTGGAAACAGCCATGCTCCGCCAGCCTCAGCAACAAACGCCGCAGCACATTGGAAATCAGCACGCAGGTGTCGATGACCAGGATGTCGGGCAGGCCGCTCAAAACCGTTGCAGCTCCATCAACACCTTGCGAGTGCGCAGGGGCCGGCCGGCCAGCAGCTCGTCCAGGCGCTCGCGCAGCGAGCGGCGCAATTCGGGCTCGTTCTGCGCATCGTCGAAGTCGGGCGCGGCTTCATCCACGCCATAGCCCGTTTCGTTCAGCAATATCCATTCGAAGCGGCGCAGCGAACCGGCCGCCTTCGAGCCCTGGGCCAGTTGCAGCAACGCGGCATCGTAGGCATCGAACAGCACGGGATGAGGGTCTTCGCGCGGCAACAGGCGCAGCAGCAGCTCGTTCATATACCAGGCCGACATATGGGCGCGGCCGCCCAAAGTATGGATGCCCAGGGATTCGGCGCGCACGAGGGTCTTGATTTCGCCGGCGCCGCTCCAAGAGAGAGCAAGCGGCTGGAAGGCGCTTAGAACGGGGCGCAATGCCGAATACGGGCGCTTGGCGCCCTTGGCCACCAATGAAACATTGCCGTGCTCGCCGGTAAATATGTGGACGATCAGCGAGGTTTCACGCCAGGGTGAAGCATGCAGCAAATACCCTCGGGTATCCTGGACGCGATTCGAACCTCTACTCATATCCGAGTTCGCGCAGCGCCCCCTCGCGATCCGACCAGCCTTTGCGCACTTTGATGTAGACGTCGAGAAAAACCGGTTTGTCGAGCAGCTTTTCCATGTCCTGGCGCGCCTCCGAGGCGATGCGCTTCATGTGCACGCCGCCCGTTCCCAACAAAATGGGCCGGTGGCTTTCGCGCTCGACGACGATGCAGGCCGCGACATGGGCGCCGCTGTCGGTTTCTTCCCATTGCTCGATGACGACGGTGCAGCCATAAGGCAGCTCGTCGCCCACCAGGCGGAATATTTTTTCGCGCACCAGCTCGGCGGCGATGAACCGCACGGAACGGTCGGTGAGCGCCTCGGTGTCGAACATGGGCTCGCCCACGGGCAGGCGCGATGCGATTTCGGAAAGCAGGTTCTCGAGCTGAACGCCGCGCGACGCACTGACCGGCACGACGGCCGCGTAGGGATGCTGGGCCATGATTTTGCTGACGTAGGCGAACATGGCGTTCTTGTCCTTCAGCGCATCGACCTTGTTGACGACCAGAATGGTGTTGTCGCCCTTGGGCAGCAAGGGCAAGAGCTGGGCATCGCCGGCGGACCACTTGCCCGCCTCGACCACGTGCAGCACGACGTCCACGTCGGCCAGGGCCTGGGTGACCACGCGGTTCATCATGCGGTTCATGGCGCCGCCGTGGCGCGTCTGGAAACCAGGGGTATCGACGAACACGAATTGCTCATGCTCGCGGGTCAGCACGCCGTGGATGCGGTGCCGGGTGGTTTGCGCCTTGCGCGAAACGATGGAGATCTTGCTGCCGATGAGCGTATTGGCCAATGTGGACTTGCCGACATTGGGACGGCCGACGATGGCGACGAAACCGCAACGGAATTCCTGGCTCATTTACGCTCCTGGGGAACTCCCACGGGCAACGACAGTTGCGTGGATTTGCGCGCGCGCGGCCGTGAACCCGAACTCTTGGCCGGAGTCTGGGCCTGGATGGCGACGATGGCCTGCGTGGCCGCCAGTTGCTCGGCGGCACGTCGGCTGGAACCGGCGGCGCCGACCTTGATGTCGAGCTTGGGGATGGAACACTCGACTTCGAACATTTGATTATGGGCGGCGCCATGCGTGGCCACCACCGTATACAAAGGCAGGTCGAGCTTGTTGCCCTGCAGGAGTTCCTGCAGCAGGGTTTTGGGGTCTTTGCCCAGGGTCTTGGGGTCGACGTTTTGCAAGATGGGCGCATACAGCCGGGAAATGACTTTTTGCGCCGCATCAAAGCCTGAATCCAGGAACACCGCGCCGAAAATGGCTTCGACGGTATCGGCAAGAATGGACGGCCGGCGGAATCCGCCGCTTTTCAGCTCGCCCTCGCCCAAGCGCAAATACTGAGACAAATCAAGCTTTTGTGCAATGTCGGCCAGGGACGACTGCTTGACCAGATTGGCGCGCGAACGCGACAGATCGCCCTCGTCGATTTTGGGAAAACGCTTGAACAACAAGGCCGCCACGACAAAATTAAGCACCGAGTCGCCCAGGAACTCGAGCCGTTCGTTATGGTGCGAACTATGGCTGCGATGTGTAAGCGCTTGCTCCAGCAAGGCTTTGTCGCCGAACTGGTAATCGATAGCCGTTTCGAGAGTCGCAATATTGACCATTAGTGGAACCGGCCTATACGGCTGGGCTCGCTAAAATTCATCCAGATGAAGAATGCCCGCCCGACTATGTTCTGCTCTGGCACAAAGCCCCAGTATCGGCTGTCGAGACTGTTGTCGCGGTTGTCGCCCATCATGAAATAATGTCCGGGCGGCACCGTGCAACGCACGCCGTTGCCCAGGTATTCGCAATTGTTTCGATAAGGATAGTCCGAAATAGGCATAAAGTCTTGGCGGGCCTGCTTATTGAGCAGAATATCGTGCTTCACCGCGCCCAACTGCTCGGAATAGCGCCCGACATAGGCCGACCGATCCGGCTCGAAATAGTCGCCGTCGCGCGTGTGCGGGACTTCCTGCCCATTGATATACAAGGTTTTATTCTGGTAGAGCACGACATCGCCCGGCACGCCCACCACCCGTTTTATGTAGTCCACGGTGGGATCGACCGGGTAACGAAACACCAGCACATCGCCGCGCTTGGGCTCGCCGACAGGAAGCACTTTTTTGTCGATGATGGGCAGGCGCAGGCCGTATTCGAACTTGTTGACGAGGATCAGGTCGCCGTTCTCCAGGGTGGGCAGCATGGATCCCGAAGGAATGCGGAACGGCTCGACCACGAACGAGCGCAAGACGAAGACGAATAGAATCACCGGGAAAAAACTGACACAGTATTCGATCCACCAAGGCACGCGATGCGCCTCGTCGTAGGCCTGCTGGCGCAGCCGCGCCGCCTCGAAGGTGCCGACCCCGGTGGGGTTGGCATCGAACACCGCCATGGCCGCCGCGCCCTGCCGGCGCCGCCGCGAACGCAAAAACACCAGATCCAGGAGCCAGACGACCCCCGTCACCACCAGCAATACAAACAAAATCAGAGCAAAGTCCCAGCTCATATACGGCACATCCTTTTGAATTATTTGTCTTCCACCTGCAAAACAGCCAGAAATGCCTCCTGGGGAATTTCGACGTTGCCGACCTGTTTCATGCGCTTCTTGCCGGCTTTTTGCTTTTCCAGCAGTTTTTTCTTGCGACTGATGTCGCCACCATAACATTTGGCCAGCACATTCTTGCGCAAGGCTTTGACGCTTTCGCGGGCAATGATGTCGGCGCCGATGGCGGCCTGGATGGCAATATCGAACATCTGGCGCGGAATCAGGCCACGCATCTTGGTCACCACCGCCCGACCCCGGTAACGCGCGTTGCTGCGATGCACCATCATGGCCAGCGCATCGACGCGGTCGCCGTTGATCAGCAGATCGACCTTGACGACGTCGGACGCCTGGTATTCCTTGAACTCGTAATCCATGGACGCGTAGCCGCGCGACACCGATTTAAGCTTGTCGAAGAAATCGAGCACGATCTCGGCCAACGGCATTTCGTAGGTAAGGTGCACCTGGCGCCCATGATAGGCCATGTTTATCTGCACGCCGCGCTTGGACATGCACAAGGTCATGACGGCGCCCACGTATTCCTGCGGCATGAACAACGTAACCGTCACGATAGGCTCGCGGATTTCCTCGATGCTGCCGACGTCGGGCATGCGCGAGGGGCTTTCTATCATGGTGACCGTGCCGTCGCGCTGCACGACCTCGTACACAACGGACGGCGCCGTCGTGATGATGTCCATGTCGAATTCGCGCTCCAGCCTCTCCTGCACGATTTCCATGTGCAGCAGGCCCAGGAAGCCGCAGCGAAAGCCAAACCCCAACGCCTGGGACACTTCGGGCTCGAACATGAGCGAGGAATCGTTGAGCTTGAGTTTTTCGAGCGAATCGCGCAGTTGGTCGTATTCGCTGCTTTCCACCGGATACAGCCCGGCAAACACCTGCGGCTTGACCTCTTTGAAGCCCGCCAGCGGCTCGGAAGCCGGCTTTCCGGCCAGGGTGACGGTATCGCCCACCTTGGCGTGCTCCAGCTCTTTGATGCCCGCAATGACAAAACCCACTTCGCCCGCGGACAACTGGGCACGCGGTTCGGACTTGGGCGTGAATACGCCGATCTGCTCGCACAGGTGATTGGCGCCGCTGGCCATGAGCAGGATTTTATCTTTGGGCCGCAACACACCGTTGACAATGCGCACCAGCATGACGACACCCACGTAATTGTCGAACCAGGAGTCGATGATGAGAGCCTGCAGCGGCTTTTGCGAATCGCCTCGCGGAGGCGGAATCTTGGCCACGACGGCTTCCAGGATGTCGTCGATGCCCACGCCCGTCTTGGCGCTGGCCAGGATGGCGTCGGAGGCGTCCAGCCCGATGACGTCCTCGATTTCCGTGCGCGCGCCCTCGGGATCGGCCGACGGCAAGTCCATTTTATTCAGGACGGAAATGACCTCGACGCCCAGCTCGATGGCGGTATAGCAATTGGCGACGGTCTGGGCCTCGACCCCCTGCGTGGCATCCACGACCAGAAGCGCGCCTTCGCAGGCCGACAGGGAACGGCTGACTTCGTACGAGAAGTCGACGTGGCCCGGGGTGTCGATGAGATTCAGCGCATAGACCTGGCCGTCTTTGGCCTTGTAGCTCAGGGAGGCTGTCTGCGCCTTGATGGTAATGCCGCGCTCACGCTCGATATCCATGGAATCAAGCACTTGGGAAGACATTTCCCGGTCGGCCAGGCCACCGCAACGCTGAATCAGACGATCGGCAAGCGTGGACTTGCCGTGATCGATGTGGGCAATGATGGAGAAGTTGCGGATGTGATCCATACACCAATACAAGATGAGCCGGGGTTGCGCCCAGGGCGAATGTTAGAAGGCACAAGCAAAGAGGAGCGCACAGAGCGCTCCTCTTGCCTTTAATGCAGCATTTTAGCCGTTTCTGAGGATTATTTTCCGGGCGTTACGGGAACCCATTGGGTTTGTCCGTCGCGCAACACCAGCAAGGCCGCCGCCTGTGTCTTGGGCAACTGGGCAACCAGCTTGGCGAACTGCTTGGGATCGGTGACGTCCTTGTCGTTCACGACCAGGATGATGTCGCCGGGCAGCAGGCCCGCCGTGGCGGCCGGATCGTCGGCTTCGGTTACCAGCACGCCGCCCTTGAAATTACCCTTGCTGCGCGCCGTCTCCGGAACCTCGGTCACCTTCAGGCCCAGCGCATCGGCCGCCATCGCCTTGGGGGCGGACTCGGCGCCTGCCTCGGCCGTCTCGGAGGCGGGCATTTCGCCGACCTTGACGTTGAGCGTTACGGTTTTGCCACGGCGCCAGACCTGCATGCTCGCATGGGTGCCGGGTTTGGTCGCACCCACGATGCGAGGCAGATCGGTCCAGTGCTTGATGTCGGAGCCGTTGAATTTGGTGATGACATCGCCGGGCTGCACGCCGGCTTCCTTGGCCGGGCCGTCCGAGGCCACATTGCTGACCATGGCGCCCTGCGTCTTGCTCAGG
Organism: uncultured Burkholderiaceae bacterium; assembly: GCA_937871985.1. The sequence continues at coordinate 85,898 of CALMPB010000274.1, read as the reverse complement.
CCGATGGCTTTGGCAACCTCGTCGGAAACCGGTCCGATCTGGACGCCGATGCGGCCGCGGGTAACCTTGCCGTGTTCCTTCAACTGGGCCACGACACGCATGACTTCGTCAATGGGGATGGACAGCGAAATGCCCATGAACCCGCCGCTTTGCGAAATGATTTGCGAGTTGATGCCCACGACCTGTCCGGCCAGGTTGATGAGCGGGCCGCCCGAATTGCCGGGATTGACGGCGACATCGGTTTGAATGAACGGCAGGTAGTCGCCGGTATCGCGGTTGATGGCGCTGACAATGCCCGCCGTTACCGTGGAATCGAGCCCGAAGGGAGAGCCGATGGCCAGCACCCACTGCCCTTTCTTGAGCGTGTTGGAATCGCCGATGGGCAGAGGCGTAAGGCCTTTGGCATCGATCTTGATGAGCGCCACGTCGGTGCGCGGATCGGTGCCGATAATCTTGGCCTTGTGCTCTTTACCATCGGTCATGGTGACAAAAATACCGTTGGAGCCCGACACGACGTGATTGTTGGTCAGTATGTAGCCGTCTTCGGAAATGATGAAGCCGGAGCCGACGCCGCGCGGCACGGTGCGTTCTTTTTCCTTGGCGCCGGGGTTGGGGTTGGGAACACTGCGCTGGCGCTGGCCCGGCGCGGCGCCCGGCGGCACGAAATCGGGGCCGAAGAACCAGCGGAACATGTCATAGGGGTCGGTGCCCGGCCCGCCCATTCCGGGCGGGCGCACGGACACGGATTCGGTGGTGCGGATATTGACCACCGAGCCTTCCGTCTTGGCAACCACCGAGGTGAAATCAGGCAACGCCAATACCGGCGCGGGCGTGACCGCGGGGGCAGGCTGGGCCTTCACAGTCGCCGTGCCCGCCAACGCGGCCATGGCCAGCACGAGACACGCGGTCGCGGATCCCAGAATGAGTTTGATTGTTCGATCTGTTCTGCAGGATAAAGACATCGTGAAACTCCTTCAACAAAATCATTTATTGTTTTGCGGCCAATGGAACGTACTCGGTATGTTCCACGAGCTCGCGCAGGGCCTGGCCCGGCATTTCGCCAATGGCCGTCACCCAGTAATCGCCGATGCGGGAGCCGAAAATGTTCATGGCGCCGTTATGAGCAAGCCCTTTGTGGGGCGACTGTTCATCGTGCCCGGCAGCGGTTTCGATGAATACCGATACAGCGGCCAGACCATCGGAGTACACCAATTGCTTCACCGACTTGCCCGACTTCATGGGGCGCGAAACCTGAGTAAGGAGTTCGAACCCCGGCGGTGCGGAAACCCGCCAGCCCAGCTTGGCGACATCGACGGGCTCGGTGGAGCTCGTCACCACTTTCCAGCCCTGGGTGTTCCAGGGCGACGCCAGTTGGTCGACATGCACCTGATCGCGCAGCTTCAGCATGGAAAAAGCCACTTGATCCACGACTTCACCGCGTCGGTTTATGGTTTGTGTCTTGAGCAGCAAATTGGTTCCCGGCTCGATGCATAATTTATAGCCGTAGCGATAGTCATCCTTGGGCACCACGTCGTAAACCGTGCACATATGCCCGGCGATGCGGTTCGATCCGCGATGCTGCTTGAGGTCGTAATGCGCGTCCAGCTTCTTGGCATCGCCCAGCAGCAGCCCCGGAAAACGATCGGCCCGGCTCGGCTCGATGATGACGGTTTTCTTTTCGGGGATCAGACACTGGACGGAATCGTTCTGGCGCAGGTATTCGCGCGGCATGCCGTCGAGGATTTCGAGCCGCTCGCGCTCGCCGGTGCCGTCGACGACATGGGTAAGGCGCGCGGACTGCATGCTTGCGCCTTGTTGGTAGGTGAGCACACCGGCATAGTCGAGCTGGCGCGCCGCGGCCTGGACTTTAAGCAGTATGGAGGAAGGATCGGCGGCCGGCGCATCGGCGGCGCATGCCGCCTGGGCCGACAGGCACGACCATAGGGCAAGAACCCCGATACCCAGATAAAGCGGCGCCGGCCGACGTCGCCCGGATGGGGTAGCGTGTATGCCGGCCGGCATTACCTGGAAGCCCCGGCATCGAAGGAAACCTGACGCACAGGCTCCACCCCCGCGAACTGCCGGTGCGCGTCGACGTAATCGCGCAGCCCCGCGTCATCGGACGCCGAAGCCATGATCTGCACCTGGCTGCCTGCAGGCTCGCCGGAAGAAAAATACGGCATGGCCACCCACACCACCGTGACGACGGCCGCGGCGACGGCGATGCCCGACAGCCCCATGCGCACCAAGGAAGACTTGTGCCGCTGCGGAGCAAGGACGGTGGGTTCGGCGTCGATGGCTTTGGACACCCGCGCATAGAACAGTTCGGACGGCCTGAAAGCCAGATCCTCGCTGCGCAGCGTATCGCCGATAAGGTGATAGGTATCCCATACCTGGCGGCCATAGGGCGAATCCAGGTCTTCAGTACGAATCTCGCCCTCGCCGTCCAGCCATTCCGAAACGATGCTTTCCCAGGAAAGGGCCTCTTCGTCGACAGATTTAACCGCAACTTGCATTGTGAACTCCTTACCACCGATGCTCGGCATTGGTGTCCAAAACAGGGCGCAATTGCGCCGCAATCGCCTCGCGCGCCCGAAAAATGCGCGAACGCACAGTGCCTATGGGGCAATTCATGGTTTGAGCGATGTCTTCATAGCTCATTCCTTCGATTTCGCGCAGCACAATGGCAGTGCGCAGGTCTTCGGGCAGCGCGCCGATGGCCTGGTTGACCGTCTCGACGATTTCACGGCTGGCTGCCACCGACTCCGGCGTACTTATATCGGTTAGGTTGTCAATTTGACTAAAAGTTTCACCGTCCTGAGTCTCTATTACATTTGGCGAGCTGGGGCGGCGCGAATTGCTCGCCTGCCAGTTGCGCGCGGTATTGATGGCAATACGGTAAAGCCAGGTGTAAAACGCGCTGTCGCCGCGAAACTGGGCAATGGCCCGATAGGCCTTGATGAAAGCCTCTTGCGCCACGTCCTCGACTTCAGCCGGATCGCGGATCATGCGCGACAGCAAGCGCATGATTTTTCTCTGATATTTGAGTACCAGCAGGTCGAACGCACGCTTGTCGCCCTTTTGCACCCGGGCGACCAGTTCGGCATCGATATCGCGTTCGCTCACGCCGCCCCCCCCTGCATGGTTTCGGCCGGCCCGCTGGCCACCAGCACGCACAGCCGGCGCCAGGCCGGCGCCGGGGTATTGGCGCGCCAGACGGTAAGCTCGGGCCCGGCGCGGCCCGTGCCGGCGTCGGTAAATCGCAATGTCACCCACCCCATGCCTTGCCAGGCCCGGACCAGCGACAGCCGCGGGAACGATTCACCCATGGACAATCCCCATTCGCCTTTATCGTTGATGGTCAGCACACCTGCCGGACATACCAGGCCCCATTGAGGATGCGACCTGAAACGCCATAAAAAGTACAAGGCGACAGGTATAGTGTATAGGGAAACATAAGCCAGGCTGAACACGGCCCCCAAAGCAAGCGCCCAGGCAAACAGGCCCATCCGGCGTGGACGCCGGATGGGCCATTGATGCGCGCGGCTCATGCGGGAATCCGGGCTCAAAGCCGCCTTACGACCATGGAGCCATTGGTGCCGCCAAACCCGAAGGAGTTCGACAAAGCCACGTCGATCTTCATCTCACGCGCCTGGTTGGCGCAGTAATCGAGATCGCACTCGGGATCTTGATTGAAGATGTTGATGGTGGGAGGCGAAATTTGCTTGTACACCGCCAGCGTGGTGAAAACCGCCTCGATGCCGCCCGCGGCCCCCAGCAAGTGCCCCGTCATGGACTTGGTGGAATTGACCACCAGTTTTTTTGCGTGGTCGCCGAAAGCCAGCTTGAGCGCTTCGGTTTCGTTTTTGTCGCCCAGGGGCGTGGACGTGCCGTGCGCATTGACGTAATTCACTTCGTCGGCGTTGATGCCGCCATTGCGCAGCGCATTGACGATGCCGCGGCGCGGGCCATCACGATCGGGCGACGTAATATGATGGGCGTCGGAGCTCATGCCGTAGCCCGAGAACTCGCCATAGATGCGCGCGCCGCGCTTGCGGGCGTGTTCGTATTCTTCGAGCACCAGTACGCCGGCTCCCTCGCCCAGCACGAAACCGTCGCGATCGACATCCCAGGGACGCGACGCCGTTTCGGGGTCGTCGTTGCGCGTGGACAAGGCGCGCATGGCGGCAAAACCGCCAATGCCCAGGGGAGACACTGTGGACTCGGCCCCGCCGGCCATCATGACGTCGGCATCGCCGTACTCGATGAGGCGGGCCGCATCGCCGATGGAATGCAGGCCCGTGGTGCACGCGGACACCACGGCATAGCTGGGCCCCTTGAGGCCAAGCGCAATGGACAACTGCCCCGAAATAAGGTTGATGAGCGAGGCCGGCACGAAAAACGGCGAGATCCGGCGCGGCCCGCGCTCGAGATATTCGACCTGGGTTTCTTCGATGCGCGGAAGCCCGCCGATGCCCGAACCGACAATGACGCCGATACGCTCGGCGTTGGCTTCGGTGACTTCCAGCCCGGCGTCCTGCCAGGCCTGCATGCCGGCCGCCACACCGTAATGGATGAAGGTATCCATTTGCTTGGCTTCTTTGGCCGACATGACTTGCGTAACGTCGAAACCCTTGACTTCACCCGCTATCTGCGCATTGAACAGCGAGGGATCGAAGCGCGTGATGCGGCCGATGCCTGAACGCCCATTGACGATATTGTCCCAAGCGCTTTCGATATTGTTGCCGACAGGCGAGACAATACCAAGACCGGTAATGACGACTCGTCGCTTCACGGATGACTCCTAAAATGAAAAGGCGGCTCACAGCAAACACGCCGACTATCGCGCTGGAACGGAGGCCAGGCAAAATAGCGGGGAGTTTTTTTGGGAAACCGCCCAGTGCGCAACACGGCAATGCCGCGCGCGCCATAAAAATTAATGACTACTTGCTGTGCGATGTGATGTAGTCGACAGCTTGCTGGACCGTCGTGATTTTCTCGGCCTCTTCGTCCGGAATTTCGGTTTCGAATTCGTCTTCGAGTGCCATCACAAGCTCGACCATATCGAGCGAATCGGCACCGAGGTCGTCAAGGAAGGAAGATTCGTTTTTGATCTCGGCTTCGTTGACGCCAAGTTGTTCAGCGACGATCTTCTTGACGCGCTGTTCGATGCTTTCCATGCAGATCTCCAAATTGGGAAAAATTCCCGCGAAATTATAGCCAAATGCAAAAGTATTATGCGTTGACCATGACTAAAAAACCGTATCCCCGGACAAAACGACATTTTCCATTATTTATGCGCCTTGTCTATTCGGGAACACCTCTAAGCTGACGCTGGGATTTTACCCTGTTCAGCCAATTATTCCATTTCTCCATCAACCGTGCACTTTGCCGGGCGCGGCGGCATTGCCCAGGCAATGCCGGCGTTTCGCCCCGGTGCGCACGCCCGGTGGGGAAACGAATTACATATACATGCCGCCATTGACGTGCAAGGTCGTGCCGGTGATGTATCCGGCTTGCGGCGCCGCCAAAAACGCCACGGCATTCGCCACGTCGGCAGCGGAACCCAGGCGGCCCAACGGAATTTGCGTCAGCAAGGCCGCTGTCTGGGCTTCGCTGAGGGCACGGGTCATGTCGGTTTCGATGAAGCCCGGCGCCACGCAGTTCACCGTGATGTTGCGGCTGCCCAGCTCGCGCGCCAGCGCGCGCGCCATGCCGGCCACGCCCGCCTTGGCCGCGGCATAGTTGGCCTGGCCTGGATTGCCGCTGGAACCCACCACCGAAGTGATATTGATGATGCGCCCCCAGCGGGCCTTCATCATGCTTTTGAGCACGGCGCGCGACAGCCGGAACACGGCCGACAGATTCGTCTGCAGCACGGCGTCCCAATCCTCGTCCTTCATGCGCATGGCCAGGGTGTCCCGGGTAATGCCGGCGTTGTTCACCAGAATATGGGGGCCGCCGTTGTCCTGGCCAAGCTCGGCAACCAGCGCGTCGCAAGCCGCCGCATCGTTCACGTCGAGGACGACGCCGCGGCCTTGGAGCTCGGCCAGCGCTTCGGAAATGGCGTCCGCCCCGGCCTGAGAGGTAGCAGTGCCGACGACCCGCGCGCCACGCGAGGCGAGCTCCTGGGCAATGGCTTTGCCGATGCCCCGGGTCGCACCGGTCACCAGCGCGATTTTTCCATCGAGTTCTTGTACGTGCACGTTAATTCCCCTGTAAAGTTTCCAGAGCCGACTCCAGAGAAGCCGGATCGCTGATGGCCAGGCCCACGAGATCGCCGTCTATGCGCTTGGTCAGCCCATTGAGCACTTTGCCCGGGCCGCATTCTACAACGTGCGTGACACCCTGGGCTTTCATGGCCTGGATGGTTTCGACCCAGCGCACGGAATGCCAGGCTTGGCGGACCAGCGCATCCTTGATGGCGGCCGGTTCCGAGGGGCTCTGCACGTCGACATTATTGACGAGGGGAATCGCCGGAGTCTGTAGAGCAATATCGGCCAGGGCACGTTCCAGCACCAGGGCGGCGGGTTTGAGCAGACTGGAGTGGAACGGCGCCGAAACCGGCAAGACCAGGGCGCGCTTGGCGCCCGCCGCCTTGGCCAGCTCGCAGGCGCGCTCGACGGCGGCTTTGTGCCCGGCAATGACCACCTGGGCGGGGGCATTGAAATTGACGGCCTCCACGATTTCGCCTTGGGCAGCCTGCTGGCAGACGGCCTTGACGGCCTCGTCGGACAGGCCCAGCACGGCCGCCATGCCGCCCGTGCCCACCGGCACAGCGGCCTGCATGGCGTCGGCGCGTACCCGCACCACCCGCACCGCATCCTCCAGCTTGAGCGCATCCGCGGCGGTCAGGGCCGAGTATTCACCCAGGCTGTGGCCCGCCACCAGGGCGGGAGCGTTGCCGCCCGCCGCCTGCCAGGCACGATATACGGCCACGGCGGCCGCCAGCATGACCGGCTGGGTATTGGTTGTGAGATTCAGTTGGTCGGCCGGCCCTTGGGCGATCAGTGTACTCAGATCCTGCCCCAGCGCCGCCGAAGCCTGTTCCAGGGTTTGCGCCACGGCGGTATTGCCAGCCCACGCATCGAGCATGCCGACGGACTGCGACCCCTGCCCCGGAAAGACAAAAGCGATTTTCATAGTGTCTCAAGCCTATTGATTTTCGAAATATCTGTGTTCTTATGAAGGTCTATTTATAAGGGTATGACAGCGAAGGGGCGCCGCTTCTCGATGCGCCCCCCCCAAGGCGCGGCAGCTACATTCTGGCCAGCACCGAACCCCAGGTGAAGCCACCTCCCACGCCCTGCATCAGGACCAGGTCGCCGGCCTTGATGCGGCCGTCGCGGCGCGCGGCATCCAAGGCCAGGGGCACGCTGGCCGCCGAGGTGTTGGCATGCTTATCGAGTGTGACCACCACCTTCTCGGTGGGAATATGCAGCTTTTTGCTAAGGAAATTCAGGATCCGGACATTGGCCTGATGCGGCACCAGCCAGTCGACGTCTTCAAGCGCAACGCCCGCCTGGGCGCATACATCGGCCGCCGACTGCGACAGGGCGTTGACGGCCATCTTGAATACCGCCTGACCATCCATCCGCAGGAAAGGGTCGCCCACGACGTTGCCATGCGACACATTGCCGGCCGCATACAGGATGCTCATATGGCTGCCGTCCGCGTTGAGCTGCGCGCCGATGATGCCGGGTTCGTCCGACGCCCGGACGACTACCGCGCCCGCGCCGTCGCCGAACAACACGCACGTGCTGCGGTCGTTCCAGTCGAGAATGCTGGAAAACACCTCGGCGCCGATCACCAGCGCCGTCTTGGCGCGGCCGGCCCGGATGAAGGTTTCAGCCGTCGTCAGGGCATAGACGAAGCCGCTGCATACCGCCTGCACATCGAATGCGGCGCCCTGCTTGATGCCCAGGCCCGCCTGAACCAGGCAGGCCGTGCTGGGGAAGATGAAATCGGGCGTCGAGGTGGCGACGATGATCAGGTCGACGTCTTCCGGCGCAATGCGCGCATCCTGCATGGCGGCGCGAGCCGCCTCGATGGCCATGGAGCTGGTCTTGACGCCGGGATCGGCGATGTGGCGCTGACGGATGCCGGTGCGGGTGACGATCCACTCGTCGGAAGTTTCGATATTGCGGGTCGCCATCTCGGCGGCCAATTCGTCATTGCTGACGATCCGGGGCGGCAAATAGCTGCCCGTCCCCACTATCTTTGCATAAGGCATAGTCACTTCCATCAAACCCCCGGGTCAACGCAGGAGTCGGCAATATCGTTGGGAATCTTCGTCGATTGTTCAGCGGCCGCCTGCAGGCTGCGGCGAAGAAGGTGAATGGCGTTGGTCGTACCGTCGAGCAAACCGTTGTGCACGGCTTCGCGCGCGCGCCCAAGCGCACAGCCGAAGGCGTAGCGGTCGGCCGAACCGTGGCTTTTTACGACGATGCCGCGCAGGCCGAGCAGAACCGCGCCGTTGTAGCGGCGGTTGTCGACCGTATTGCGAAAGCGATCGAGGACAGGCTTGGCGACAAGCCCCGAGATCATGGACAAGGCATTGCGCTCGAATTCAGCCCGCATCAGGGTGGACACCATCTTGGCCAGGCCCTCGAGGGACTTGAGCACGACATTGCCGACGAACCCATCGCAAACGATGACGTCGACAGTGCCTTTGCAGATGTCGTCGCCTTCGACATTGCCGTAGAAGTTGAGCCCGCTTGCGCGCAGCAGCTCGGCCGCCTGCTTGACGACTTCGTTGCCCTTGATGACCTCTTCGCCGATGTTCAACAAACCCACCGTGGGCTGCGGGCGGCCATACAGCGCCGTGACCAGCGCGGTGCCCATGATGGCGAATTGCAGCAGATGTTCGGCTGTGCAGTCGACGTTGGCGCCCAGATCGAGCATGGTGGTTGCGCCGCCCTTCTGGTTTGGAATGGACGTGGCAATGGCCGGGCGGTCGATGCCGTCCAGCATTTTAAGCACGTAGCGCGATATGGCCATCCATGCGCCGGTATTGCCCGACGATACGCAGGCATCGGCCAGGCCGTCCTTGACAGCCTGAACCGCAACCCTCATGGACGAATCCTTTTTGCGGCGCAACGCGACTTCGACCGGATCATCCATGAGGACGACCTCGGACGCCGCCAGAACCTGGAACCAGTCGTCGCTCGTACAGCCCAGGGTCTTCAATTGGCCCTGGATGCCGGCTTCGTCGCCGACGAGCAAAAAACGGGTATCCGGATTGCTTCGGGCAAAATCCCAGGCAGCGGCAACCGTTACCGGCATGCCGATATCACCGCCCATGCAATCGACAGCGATTCGAATCTTGGTTGTCGACATCAAATACGCAATCTGGACAAGATCGCAGAACGCGACGGATTATTCGTCGTTCTTGGTTTTGAGGACTTTACGACCACGATAAACGCCGTTGGGGCTGATGTGGTGACGCAGATGCAGTTCGCCCGTGGTGGGCTCGATAGCCGTGGGAGGCGTAGTGATGAAATCGTGCGCACGATGCATACCGCGCTTCGACGGACTCTTTTTGTTTTGCTGAACGGCCATGATGACTCCTGGAAAACGGGTCGCTATTGTACGCGATAGATCCCGCAGGTTAATACAAATTCAATCTTTCTTTAACTTGCCCAGCACCGCGAACGGCGATGGGCGAACCGCTGCATCGAGCGGCGTTTCGTCCCGCAAACCGGGCAACGCGGCGTCCGATGGACAAACATCGTGCCTGGGCACGTAGGGCAGGCTCAGGATGAGCTCGTCCTCGATCAGCGACAGCACGTCAAAACGTCTTGCACCCACGATGCGCTCGATGCCTTCCCCGAACTCGTCGTCCGACACGTCGTTGTCGAGAGCGGCTTCCGAATTGACCAATTGCAAGCGGCTGTCCGAATCGATCGGCCAGTCCAGCGGCGACAAGCAACGCTGACAAGTCAACCTGGGGCACGCCTGGACATGCAGCCGCAAAAACCGCTCGCCCGCCATATTGCGTTCGCCCTGCAAGGCCCACTTGACGGCCGAGGCTTCGGCCTGGCCCGGCAAACCATCCAGAAACCGGGAAAAATGCAACAGCGGCAATTCCCCGCTAATTTCCTGCCCAAGCTGGGTAAACTCGTAGGTATCGATATACTGCACAGTACTCATCGCACTTCCCGCCTGCCACCTTGCCTGGAAAGCCTATCTTTTAAAGCCCTATCTTTTAAGCCCTATACCTTAAAGCCCCATTTCTTAAAGCCAGCTCTAAGTTGCAAGATTAGGAAAACATTAGATAATAACGCTTTTGGCTGAACACAGTCAAACCAACTTAGCCCCTGCCCCCTCATGCGTCTCATCCTTGCATCAAGCTCGCGGTATCGCCAGGAAATGCTGGCTCGCCTGGGCCTGCCGTTCACAGCCATCCCGCCCAACATCGACGAAACCCCGCTGCCGCAGGAAAACCCCGCGCAGCTTGCCTTGCGCCTGTCGATCGAAAAAGCCCAGGCCGTTGCGGCGCAGCATCCCGATGCCCTCGTCATAGGTTCGGATCAGGTGGCGACCATGGATGGCGACCCCATAGGCAAGCCGGGCAGCTTCGAGCGCGCCCGAGCGCAACTGCGCCGCCTTAGCGGCCAGGCCGTGGAGTTCCACAGCGCGCTGTGCGTTACCGACGGCAAGCGCCAGGAAACCGCCGACGTCGTTACCATATGCCGGTTCCGTGCTCTTGGCGACGCCGAAATCGACACCTACCTGCAGCGCGAACGCCCCTTCGATACCGCCGGCAGCGCCAAGGCCGAGGGGCTGGGCATTGCGCTGATGGACAGCATGCAATCCGACGACCCAACCGCTATTATAGGTTTGCCGCTGATCGCCCTGTGCCGCATGCTGCGCTCTTTCGGCCTGAATCCTCTGTTATCGGACCTGTCATGAATACTGCCGCTGGATCCCTGCATCTGATTCCCGTGGGCCTTGGGGAGTCCGCCCCCGAAACCTGGCTGCCACAGGCCGTGCGCGAACTTGCCGGGCGGCTTACCACCTACATCGCCGAAAACGCCAAAACCGCCAGGGCCTTCCTCAAGCTGGTCGGCACGGTGGCGCCTCTGCAGGAAATCACCATCCATACGCTCACCGAGAAAACCGACGCCGAACAAATGCGCCAATGGCTCAGGCCTTTGCTGCAAGGCGGGGACATCGGCCTGGTCTCCGAGGCGGGCTGCCCCGCGGTGGCCGACCCGGGCGCCAAAGTGGTGGCGGCGGCCCACGCCATGGGCATACACGTGCTTCCCTGGGTCGGCCCTTCGTCGATACTGCTAAGCCTCATGGGCAGCGGCCTGGACGGCCAGCGCTTTGCCTTCCACGGCTATGCGCCCGTCGATCCGGGCGAGCGCGCCAAACAGCTCAAGGCCTGGGAAAGCGACTCGCACAAACATCGCCAAACGCAAATTCTCATCGAAACGCCCTACCGCAACGGCGCCATGTTCGACACGCTGAAGCAAGCCCTGAAAGGCACGACCCGGCTCTGCGTGGCCCGCGCGCTCACCACCAGCGAGCAGTGGATACAAACGCGCACGGTTGCGCAATGGAAGTCGCAGCCTGCGCCCGACCTGAACAAAAAGCCCACCATCTTCCTGTTTTTGGCATGAACACCTTTGCCTCCGGCGCACGCACCGCGGCTACCGGATCGACCCCGGGTCCGGGAACAGTCGCGGCTCTCGCCCATCGGGCGCGGGGCTGGGGCTGGAAAAACGGCAATCATCGGACGCTGATACGCTGGCTGAGGCACGCGCCGGCCATGATGATGCTGGCCCTGCTGGGAGCCTGCGGCACGTACCCGCCCTCCGGGGGACTGGCCATCGACCGCAGCATCCAGGCCAAGAGCCAGAACAGCCGGGTCGAGTTCGTGGTGCTGCACTATACGTCGAGCAACGACGGGGTGGCGCTGAAAACGCTGTCGCAAGGCAATGTCAGCAGCCACTATTTGATCACGGACGATGCCGTGCCGCACGTGTATCAATTGGTGGACGAAAACCGGCGGGCGTGGCACGCGGGGGTCAGCCAATGGTATGGATCGAGCAACCTGAATTCCGCCTCCATCGGAATCGAGATCGTCAACGGAGGCGGCACGGGGCTGGTGTGGGCGCCTTATTCCGAGGCGCAAATTGCCGTGTTGAAGGTACTGCTGCGCGACATCGTACAAAGGCATCAGATCAAGCCGGCGAACATCGTCGGGCATAGCGATATTGCCCCGCAACGCAAAGTGGATCCGGGGCCGTTATTTCCGTGGAAGGAACTGGCGCAGGCCGGACTGGGGCGGTGGTACGACGAAGAGCAGGTGGCGGACAATGTCAGGGCCCTGGAGCGCTCGGGCCTGCCGACTGTGCGGTGGTTCCAGCGGGAACTGGCCCGGGCGGGTTACGCAACGCCCGCCACCGGGGTGCTGGACAAGGCTACCAAGAACGTGATCCGGGCATTTCAGATGCACTACCGGCCGAGCCGTTACGACGGGCGGCCCGATATCGAGACGGCGGCCATCCTGCGCGCCTTGCCTTGAGGTAAAACCCGGCCTTGCCAACCAGAGGCGCTTGCCCTACACGCCGAACACCTGCAGGCGAGCGGATGCAGGGCCTCGTCGACGCGCAGGCCCTCAAGCCGACGCATCGACACGCTGAACCAACCAGTCGCGCATTTCTCCCACCGAATCCAGCATGGCTGTGGGACGGGATTCGGCCAGCGTGGGCTTGTCGTGGGCGCCGTACGAAACCGCCAGGCTGTCGATGCCGGCATTGTGCGCCATCTGGACGTCATGGGTAGTGTCACCCACCATCACCACCTGCTCGGGATCCAGGCCCAGAGCCTGCATGATGTCCATCAGCATGCCGGGATGCGGCTTGCCGAAGGACTCATCGGCACAGCGCGTAATGTCGAAGTGCTGCTGCCATTGCTGGGCCGCCAGCATGCGATCCAGACCGACGCGGCTTTTGCCAGTGGCCACCCCCAGCAGCACGTTCTGCTGCTTCAACCCCTGGAGCAGCTCTGGAACGCCGTGAAAAAGCCTGAGTTGGGTGTCGCGCTGATGGAAATGAGCACGATAGCGATCCAGGAACAGGGGAAACTGCTCGGCGGTCAGATCGGGGACAACCCGATACAAGGCGCTGTCCAGCGACAAGCCGATGACCCAACGTGCCTCTTGGTCGGTAGGCACGGGCAGCGCCAGGTCGCGGCAGGCTCCCTGGATGGAGGACACGATGGAATGGGTCGAGTCCATGAGCGTTCCGTCCCAATCGAAAACGACGGCGCTGTAGCGTTTCAAGGGTTTTTCTCCAGTGATTCAAGCAGTTGTTCGCAAGCCGCAGGCAACGGCGCATGCAAATCCAGCAATTCCCCGGTCAAAGGATGGGGGATTTCCAGATGGGCGGCATGCAGGAACATGCGGTTGAAGCCTTGCTTGGCGAATTGGGCCCGCACGTCGTCCCGGCCGTATTTTTCATCGCCGACGATGGGATAGCCGCTGGCGGCCAGGTGCACGCGTATCTGATGCGTGCGGCCCGTGCGCAACTCCGCCTCGAGCAAGGTGTAACGGCCATAGCGTTTTTTCAGGCTGACGATGGTATGGGCGGTTTTGCCGGCCGCATCCACCTTGACCCGCCGCTCGCCGGAGGCGGTCAGCCATTTGAGCAGGGGCTGGCGCAGATGCTGCCTGTCGTTGACCCAGTCGCCCACCACCAGCGCCAGATAGCGCTTGCGGCCCCGGCTTTCGCGCAACATATCGTGCAGCGCCGTCAGGGCCGAGCGCTTTTTGGCAACCATGAGCAGGCCGGAGGTTTCCCGATCCAGCCTGTGCGCCAGCTCAAGCATGGGCGCCTCGGGCCGCGAAGCGCGCAATTGTTCGATAACCCCGAACGATACGCCGCTGCCGCCATGCACCGCGGTGCCCGCGGGCTTATTGACGACCAGCAGCGCGTCGTCTTCGTACACCACGGGAAAAACAGCCGGCGGAACCGGCCGGGATTGGCTTGGGGCAGGCAGGCGCAATGGCGGCACGCGCACGGTATCGCCCTGAAGCAAACGATAGTCGGCGGCTATCCGGCCCTTGTTGACCCGCACTTCCCCGTTGCGGATCGCCTTGTACAAATGGCTTTTCGGCACGCCCTTGCAATGGCGGATCAGGAAATTATCGAGCCGCTGCCCCGCCGATTCGGCATCGATTTGCAGCAACCGTACAGACGGAAGGGGTATTGGAGCGGGTACGGGTTTGCGCATATGAAAAAGCAGCATATAATCACGTCAGCCTATGGAAGCTGAAACCTACCTGACGTAGAGATGCAATGGATGCGTCTCCGTCGGGCACATGGATATTGTACCGCTCGCGTTTCAGTTTCCGGGCCATTAGGTCGCCGGGGCAATACCGGCCTTTGCAACAGTGGTGTGGCATCGTGCCCGCTGTGCAGGTCTGTTGCCAACCGCGTGCGACGCTAAATGCTCTTGCAAGATAAAGTCATAGTTTAATGCACCAGCCGCGCTACCCAAACCGCGTCTGCCGTTCCCAGCAAATTTTTTCGTCAACAACCACTATCGTGCTTCTGACCTTCCTGCTGATTGAACCGCGTGCCCAATGGCACGCTGTGCCCGCCTGACACTTCAGGGCGGGTGCAGCCTGACGTCGTCAGCCCATCCGTCCTTTCCTGCAAGCCCTAGCGTTACACACCGAGTGGCCCGAGGTCGTGCGTCGATAAACGGCGCGCCACACAACGGAGAATCTCACTCATGAAACGCATGTTGTTTAATGCAACGCACCAAGAAGAACTACGCGTTGCCATTGTCGACGGTCAAAAACTCATCGACCTCGACATCGAAACCGCCGGCCGCGAACAGCGTAAAGGCAATATCTACAAAGGCGTCATTACTCGCATCGAACCCGGGCTGGAAGCGTGCTTCGTCAGCTATGGCGAAGAACGACACGGTTTCCTGCCCTTCAAGGAAGTCGCCCGCTCCTACTTCAAGGAAGGCGTCGATGTACGCACTGCGCGTATCCAGGACGCCCTGACCGAAGGCCAGGAACTGATCGTCCAGGTCGAAAAAGAAGAGCGCGGCAACAAGGGCGCGGCCCTTACCACCTTCATCTCGCTGGCCGGGCGCTACCTGGTTCTCATGCCCAACAACCCCCGCGGGGGCGGCGTCTCGCGCCGGGTCGAAGGCGAAGACCGCCAGGAACTGCGCGAAACCATGGAGCAGTTGAACACCCCCGCCGGCATGAGCATTATCGCCCGCACGGCCGGCATTGGGCGCAACGTCGAAGAGCTGCAGTGGGACTTGTCCTACCTGATGCAGCTCTGGACCGCCATCGACGCCGCCGCCCGCGACAACGCCGCGCCGGTGCTCATCTACCTGGAATCCAGCCTGGTCATTCGCGCCATCCGCGACTACTACTCGCCCGAAATCGGCGAAATCCTCATCGACACCGACGAAATCGCCGAGCAGGCCACCGCCTTCATGAGCGTGGTCATGCCGGACAACGTCCAGTGCGTCAAGGTCTATCGCGACGACGTTCCCCTGTTCTCGCGCTTCCAGATCGAACACCAGATCGAAACCGCCTATTCCCGCACCGTGCAGCTGCCCTCGGGCGGCTCGGTGGTCATCGACCACACCGAAGCCCTGGTGGCCGTGGACGTCAACTCGGCCCGCTCGACGCGCGGCGCCGACATCGAGGAAACCGCTCTTCGCACCAATCTTGAAGCGGCCGACGAAGTGGCCCGCCAGCTGCGCCTGCGCGACCTGGGCGGCCTGATCGTCATCGACTTCATCGACATGGAGGACAACAAGAACCAGCGCGCTGTGGAACAGCGCCTGCGTGATGCCCTGCATTTCGACCGCGCCCGTGTGCAAATGGGCAAGATTTCGCGCTTCGGCCTCATGGAGCTCTCGCGCCAGCGCCTGCGCCCCGCCCTGAACGAAGGCTCGCACATCACCTGCCCGCGCTGCAACGGCACCGGCGTCATCCGCGATGCCGAATCCAGCGCCCTGCACGTCCTGCGTCTGCTTCAGGAAGAAGCCATGAAGGAAAACACGGCGGCCCTGCACGCCCAGGTGCCGGTCGACGTCGCCACCTTCCTGCTCAACGAAAAACGCAACGACATCACCAAGATCGAGTCGCGCCTGAAGGTCAACCTGGTCCTGATCCCCAACAAGAACCTGGAAACACCGCATCACCACATCGAGCGGCTGCGCCACGACGACCCCCGTCTGGAAGAAAGCAAGACCAGCTTCGACCTGGTGCAAAGTCCCAATACCGAAATGACCTGGTCGCCGAACAAGGATCACGAGGCCAAGGCTCGCCCCGACGCGCTGGTCAAAGGCATTACGCCCTCCCAGCCCGCTCCGGTCTCGTCGCATGCCGTCGCCCCTGCCGCCACGACGGCTGCGGCTGGCCCCGGCCTGTTCCAGCGGATCGTCAACTGGTTCACCGGATCCGGCTCCAGCCCCGAAGCCAAGTCCACCGAATCCACCGCGGCCAAAGCGGAAAAACCTCAGCAGCAAGCTAACCGCAATCGCAACAGCCGCAATGGCGAGAAGCGCGAACGCGGCAGCCAGCAAGGCGAACGCAATCGCCGCCGCCGCAGCGATCACCGCGATGCCGCGGCCGAAGCGCCCAGCGATGAAACTCGTCCAAGCCAGTCGGGCCGCGGCCAACGGCGCAACCAGGCCGAACAAGCTACGCCGGTCAATACCAGCACCGACCTGCCCACGACAGAACGCGCTGACTCCGCCGAATCCGGCAACGGTTCCAGCCGCGGCGGCCGCAACCGCCGTGGCCGTGGACGCAGCCGCCGCGACGAACAAGTCGTGGCCGCAGACGAAAGCGCGCTGGAAACCACCGCACAGGAAGCCATCGCGCCGGCGGAAGCCGCCGACACCCAGGTTGAACCTCGCACCCAGGAAGATGCTTCATTCGAAGCCGCCAATCCCGAGGCAAGCATCGAGCACGAAGCCGGCTCCGAGAACGGCGAACAGCTCGACCCGGAACGCAAGCGACGCCGCCGTCGCAGCCGCCGCGGCCGCCGCAGCGGCGATGCCGACCATTCGCAAGAAATGTCGACCGACAATGACGAAAACGCGGAACAGCCCGGCTATGTAGCCCACGAAACCCCCGCCTTCAACCCCGAGGCGTTGCCCGCCGCCGCCACGGTCATGGGAGATTCGACCAGTTCCCCGGCCAGTGCCGGCGAGCCCGCCGAAATCAGCGCCGCCCAGCTAAGCCCGAGCGAAGCCAGCGTCCCGGAGCAGGCCGAAGCCTCCGAAGCCGCGCAAGAGGGCTCTGTCGAAGCCGACGTCCCGGCTCAAACGCCGGCGCCAGTGAACGCATTCGCCCCCCAGGCAGCGCCCACCTCGTTTGAAACCGAGGCAATCCAGTCGCCTGCATCCGCCGAAGTCACCGAAGCGCCAGCCGCTCAGGTGGACGACGCGGCGCACCTTGCGGAAAATACCGAGCAGCCCGCTGCCGCTCCGGCTCAAGAGGCTCAAGACCGGGCTCCGGCCACAGCCTCCCCCGCCGCAACGGCTCCCGCCATGCCGGCTTCCACGTCCACACTGCAGGAAGTCGTCAACGCATCCGGCCTGCAGCTCATCGAAACCCGGGCGGGTACAGCTGTTGCAGCCCCCGCAACGCCTCCCGTTCGCCTTGGACGCAGCCGCAAACCGACCGCTCACATTGCGGCCGAGCCCCTGCAACAGGTGGAAACCGAGAGCAGCAAGCCCGCTGCCTGATCCCCTCCGGCGATGAAAAAGCCGCCGGATGGCGGCTCATGAAAAACGCCCGGGAAGCTGGACTCCAATCCAGCTTCCCGGGCGTTTTCTTTGAACGAGAATTTGCGGCGGTTTTATCCGGCCTTGGCCACGGCATCGACCGACTGATGCGTCAGCAGGGCCAGAAGATGCGCAAGCTCGGCGCGCATCTGGCGGCGGTCGACCACCATGTCGATGGCGCCTTTTTCCAGCAGGAACTCCGCGCGCTGAAAGCCCTCGGGCAATTTTTCGCGCACGGTCTGCTCGATGACCCGCGGCCCGGCAAACCCGATAAGCGCCTTGGGTTCGGCCATGACCACGTCGCCCATGAAGGCGAAACTGGCCGAGACGCCGCCCATGGTCGGATCGGTCAGGACGCTGATGAACGGCAGCCCGGCGGCGGACAGCCGCGTCAACATGGCATTGGTCTTGGCCATTTGCATCAGGGACAGCAGGCTTTCCTGCATACGCGCGCCGCCCGAAGCCGATACGCAGATGAAGGGCGTGCGGTTCTTGATGGCTTCCTGGACACCGCGGGCGAAGCGCTCGCCCACCACCGACCCCATCGAGCCGCCCATGAACCCGAACTCGAAGCAGGCTAGAACCACCGGCACCGACAGAATGCTGCCGCTCATGACCACCATGGCATCGGTTTCATCGGTCTGCTTCGTGGCTTCGGCGATGCGCTCCGGGTAGCGGCGCGAATCCTTGAACTTGAGTGGATCCATCGGGCGCGTGTTTTGCCCGATTTCGACCCGCCCTTCGGCATCCAGCAAAGCATCGATGCGGGCTCGGGAACCAAGCCGCATGTGGTGGCCGCAATTGGGGCAGACATTCAACGTCGCCGCCAGGTCGTCCTTGTACAGCACGGTTTCGCACCCAGGACACTTCACCCACAAGCCTTCCGGGACGCGGCGCGCACTGGCATCGTTGCTGCGATTGATGCGCGGAGGCAGAATTTTATCGATCCAACTCATTGTGGCCTGTTCCTAATGATAGATTTTTGTCTGCGAGGCGCGTTGCGCGCCTCTTTTGTATCCAAGCATGCTCAATGCGTGGCAGCCGCCTCTTCGAGGGCGCGGCGTATGTCTTGCAGCCACTGCGCCGCCGCCGCGGTCGCGGCCGCGTCGGCCTGGCTTTCATCGACCTCGGATACCGCCTGCTCCATGGTTTCGATGAGTTTGCTGCCAATGACGACCGCATCCGAAAAACCGGCCAGCGTGCTGGCCGTTTGCGCATCGCGTATGCCGAAACCCACTCCGACCGGAAGCGAAACGTATTGCCGTATTTGATTGAGCTTGTCTTCGACCGAAGCGATGTCCAGATTTCCGGCGCCGGTCACCCCCTTCAAGGAGACATAATAGACGTATCCGCGCGCAATATGCGCCACCTGGCGGATCCGTTCGTCGACGGAGGTGGGAGCCAGCAGGAAAATGGGAGCGATGCCGGCGGCATCGAGCAAGGCCGAGAAGTCCGCCATTTCCTCGGGGGGGTAATCCACCACCAGGACGCCATCCACGCCGGCCTGCTTGGCCCTTTCAACGAACCGGGCCTGGCCCATGCGCTCGATGGGATTGGCATAGCCCATGAGCACGACCGGCGTGCGGGTATTGTCGCGGCGGAACTGCGCCACCATTTCAAGCACCTGGGTCAAACCCACGCCGCGCTCGATAGCCCGCTGGCTGGCGCGCTGAATGACGGGGCCGTCCGCCATGGGGTCGGAGAACGGCACGCCCAATTCGATGACGTCGGCCCCCGCCTCGACCAGGGCGTGCATAAGCCCGGGAGTCGCTGCAACGGAAGGATCGCCCGCCGTGACGTAGGGAATCAAAGCCGTGCGCGGCGCCGCGGCGGCAAAGGCCGCCGGCAGCCGGTTGGTGGAATTCGTAGTAGCCATAATCTTGCTTCGCGCTTACAGGGTAATGCCGCTGAATTCGGCGACGGTGTGCATGTCTTTGTCGCCCCGGCCCGACAGATTGACCAGGATGATCTTGTCTTTGGGCAAGGTGGGCGCCAGGCGCACCGCGTGCGCAATCGCATGCGACGACTCCAGGGCCGGCATGATGCCTTCGGTGCGGCAGCAGGCGTGAAAGGCCGCCAGGGCTTCGTCGTCGGTAACCCCCACGTACTCGGCCCGTCCGCTTTCCTTCAGCCAGGCATGCTCGGGGCCGACGCCCGGGTAGTCCAGGCCGGCGGAAATGGAATGGGTTTCCTGGATTTGGCCGTTCTCGTCCTGCATGAGATAAGTGCGGTTGCCATGCAGCACCCCCACTACGCCGGCATTGAGCGACCCGGCGTGGCGCCCTGTCTCGAACCCCTCGCCGGCGGCTTCGACACCCACCAGCCTGACGTCGGAGTAATCGATATACGGATAAAAAATACCCATGGCGTTGGAACCGCCCCCCACCGAAGCCACTACGTAATCGGGCTGGCGGCCGGCGTCGACCGGCATCTGCGCGATGCATTCGGTGCCGATGACCGACTGAAAGTCGCGCACCATCATGGGATAAGGATGCGGGCCGGCCACCGTGCCGATGATGTAGAAGGTGTTTTCGACGTTGGTGACCCAGTCGCGCATGGCTTCGTTGAGCGCGTCTTTAAGCGTGCATGAACCCGAATCGACCGGCACCACCGTGGCGCCCAGCAGCTTCATGCGGTACACGTTGGAGGCCTGGCGGCGCACGTCTTCGCTGCCCATGTAGACCACGCACTCCAGGCCGTAGCGCGCCGCCACCGTGGCCGTGGCCACCCCATGCTGGCCCGCGCCGGTCTCGGCAATGATGCGCGGTTTGCCCATGCGCCGCGCCAGCAGGATCTGGCCGATGCAGTTGTTGATTTTGTGCGCGCCCGTATGGTTGAGGTCTTCGCGCTTGAACCAGATTTGCGCCCCGCCCAGTTGCTCGGACCAGCGCTTGGCGTGGTATAGCGGGCTTGGCCGGCCCACGAAATGCTTGAGCTCGTAGGCGAATTCGCTGAGAAAGTCGGGATCGGCGCTGTACTTTTTGTAGGCGTCGCGCAGCTCGTCCAGGGCATGCACAAGCGTTTCCGCCACAAACGAACCGCCAAACCGGCCGAAATGCCCGTGGTCGTCGGGCAAATTGTAAGCTTTCAATGAATTACTCTCTGGTTACGCAGCGGCATCCGCCGACAGCGGCAATGAAATTTGCGGGTAATTGAGCATTTTACCAGCGTGCGGCGTCGTGCGCCGCTTTTGCCCGACGTGGGGGCGTGGCCGGCGGAAATATGAACCAAGCAGACGGCTTTGCCGCCCGCGCTCCCTTGTTCAGTGGCGGCTGGCCGTCACGCCATTCAGCTCGTTCAACGCCGCCAGGGCCCGGGCGATCTGCTCGCCATCGCGCACCTCGACGGTAAAGATCATATGGGCCAGCGACCGACGGCTTTGCGTATTCACGCTGATGACATTGAGCCGCAGGCGTCCGAACACGTCGGACAGATCGCGCAGCAGGCTGGAGCGTTCCTGGGCATGAATGCTGATGTCGACCGGGTAGACCGCCTCGCCCGTATCCCCCCAGGCAACCTCGATGATGCGCTCGGGCTGCTTGATTTTCAGGGCCGCATAAGCGGGGCAATCGTCACGATGGATGGAAACGCCCCGGCCCCGCGTGACGAAGCCGGCTATCCGGTCGGGCGGAGCCGGGCGGCAGCAGCGCGCCAGTTGCGTCATCAGCGAATCCACGCCCACCACCAGCACGCCGCTTTTGCCGGTTCTGGCCGCATTGGCCTGGCCGCTGCCAAGCACGACCTTGTCGTCGGATTGCGGCAAGGGCGACGCCCCCTCTTCCTTGAACAGGTAGTCGATCTGGCGCAGGCTGAACTCTTCCTTGGCGGCCGCCACGTACAAGTCGTCGGCGCGGGCAAAGCCAAGCTGCTGGGCCAGTTGCTCCAGGTTGATCGCGGTTTTTCCCAAACGCTGCAATTCTTTCTCGACCAGGGCCTGGCCCTGTGAGATGCGCTCTTGCAGCTCGATGGCGTTGAACCAGGCCCGAACCTTGGAGCGCGAACGGGGGCTGGCCAGATAGCCCAGTTGCGGATTGAGCCAATCGCGCGACGGCCCGCCGGACTTGGCCGCGATGATTTCCACCGTCTGGCCGGTTTGCAGCCGGGTCAGCAGCGGCACCATCTGGCCATCGACGCGCGCGCCGCGGCAGCGGTGGCCCAGATCGGTATGCAGGTAGTACGCAAAGTCCACGGGCGTTGCGCCCGCCGGCAGTTCTATGACTCTTGCCTGCGGCGTCATGACGTAGATGCGGTCGGCCTGCTCCGCGGCATCGAGGGCGCCATCGTGCGCAGGCGGCGCCTCGGGAGGCGGCGGGACGCCGTCCTTCTCCCAGGCAAGCAATTGCCGCATCCAGGAGATTTTCTTGTCGTAGAGGCTGGCTGCGGTTTGCGTGCCGCCCTTGGCGCCGGCCTCTTTATAGCGCCAATGCGCCGCCATCCCGTATTCGGCAAACCGGTGCATTTCGTGGGTGCGTATCTGCACTTCGAAAGCCCGGCCCTGAGCATCGCTGACCACGGTATGCAAGGAGCGATAGCCATTGGGCTTGGGACGGGATATGTAGTCGTCGAACTCGTCGGAAACCGGCGTCCACAGGGAATGCACCAGCGCCAGCGCGGCATAGCAGGCGCGCTCGTCCTCGACAATGACACGCAGCGCGCGCAAATCGTACAGCCTGGAGAAATCCAGGTGCTTGTTGCGCATTTTGTTCCAGATGCTGTAGATGTGCTTGGGCCGGCCCGACACCTCGGCGGCAATATGATGCTGGCCAAGCGCC
Organism: uncultured Burkholderiaceae bacterium; assembly: GCA_937871985.1. Next base: position 63,342 of record CALMPB010000274.1, on the reverse strand, counting down.
GCCTGCAGCCGAGCCACGGCCTGGGAAATGAAAGCCTCGCGCTCGGCCCGCTTTTCTTCGAGCTGGCGCGCGATGGACTTGTAGGTTTCAGGCTCCAGGAAGCGGAAACCCAGGTCCTCCATTTCCCATTTCAGCTGCCAGATGCCCAGACGATTGGCCAGCGGCGCGTACAGCTCCATGGTTTCGCGCGCGAACGCCTCCGGGCACGGCACTTTGGAACTGGCATACCAGCGCAGCGACTGCAGGCGCGAGGCCAGGCGCAGCAAGACAATGCGCAAATCCGCCGCCATGGCAAGCAGCATCTTGCGCTGCATTTCCTTCTGGCCGCCGTCGACCACGGCGGTATCGCTGGATTTTCCGGCAAGATGGCTAAGGCGCAGCAACGAACGCGTACCCTGCACCAGGGCGACGACCTCGGCGCTGAACGCTTTTTGCAATGGCGGCTGCCTGCCTTCGGAAGCATCGGGCGCGCGGTCGGGGGTAATGGTGAGCAAGGCGCTGGCACGGGTGGGCGCATCGGTGCCCAGCTCGGCCAAAATACCCACCACGGCGGCGCCATGCTCGGCCAACGGTTCACCGGTGCTGGCCGCGAGGCCCTGGAGCGGGCCGCGCACCCAATCGACAGCCTGCGCCAGCAAAGCCCGGCCTTCGTCGTCCAGGCCGGTGCTGACGCGCTCGAACCACGCCTGATCGAAAGGCTTATGGTCGGTATCGGAGCGAACTGTCGTGGACATGATGGGAAACCGCGTAAATAACGAGAACCACGGGCCCCGGACAAAAAGCCCAGGGCCTTCGACTATTGCCTAGACGGCGGCCGTCACGACGATTTCGACCTTGAAACCGGGGTTGGCCAGGCGCGCCTCGACCGTGGCTCGTGCAGGCGCGTGGCCGGCGGGCACCCAGGCATCCCAGGCCTTGTTCATGTCGGCGAAATCGGCCATGTTGGCAAGAAAGATTTGCGTCATGAGGATGCGGCTTTTGTCGGAACCGACATCGGCCAGCAGCCGGTCGATGCTGGCCAGAACCTGCCTGGTCTGTCCTTCGGCGTCGAGGCCGGCATCGTCCGGCACCTGGCCGGCCAGGTAGGCCACGCCGTTGTATACCACCACTTCAGACAGGCGCTTGCCCACGCTGACCCGCTTGATATCGCTCATGTTTGCTCCATGCAATTGAATAGTCTCCGCCGATGCGGCGGCTAAACCGAGGCTAATTGAAATACCTGGCGCAAATACGCCAGGTAGGCGGGATCATCGCACATAGTCTTCTCGGGCGCATCCGATACCTTGGCAACGGGCTGGCCGTTGCACCGGACCATCTTCATGACGATCTGCAAAGGCTCGTGCCCAAGGTCGTTGGTAAGGTTGGTGCCGATGCCGAACGACACCTTGCACCGCCCCGCAAAATGCTTGGCCAGCTCGATGGCGCGCGGAATGGTCAGGCCGTCGGAAAACACCAGGGTCTTGGTGCGCGGATCGGTGCGGTTGGCGGCATAGTGGGCCAGCAGCCTTTCGCCCCAGACGAAGGGATCGCCGGAATCGTGGCGCGCACCGTCGAAAAGCTTGCAGAAATACATGTCGAAATCGCGCAGGAAGGCGTCCATGCCGTAGACATCGGACAAGGCGATTCCCAGGTCGCCGCGGTATTCCTTGGCCCAGACCTCCAGGGCGAAGACCTGCGAGTCGCGCAATCGCGGCCCCAGGGCCTGGCAGGCCTGCAGATATTCGTGGCCCATGGTGCCCAGCGGGGTCACATTGTGCTTCATGGCCAGCCGGACATTGCTGGTTCCCGCGAAGTGCACGCCCATCTGCGACTTCATGGTGGTGACGACCTCTTCGTGCCACTGCTTGGAAAAGCGGCGGCGCGTGCCGTACTCGGCCACGCGGAAATCGGCCAGCGCGGGATCGTCGACGACGAGCTGCATTTTATTTTGCAGCCGCAGGCGGCCTTCTTCCCAGCCCGGATCCTTGCACTCGTTGCGGAAATACACCTCGTTGACAATGGCCAGCACGGGGATCTCGAACAAGATGGTGTGCAGCCACGGCCCCTTGACGGTAATGTCGATTTCGCCCGGCCGCGCGCCCTGCGACACCGCGATGCATTTCTCGGGCATGTGGTACAGGCCCAGGAAGTCGATGAAGTCGCTTTTTATGAAGCGCAGGCCGCGTAGATAGTCGAGCTCGTCATCGGTGAACCGGAGCTGGCACAGGCTGTGGATTTCGGCGCGAATCTCATCCAGGTAGGCGCTGACGTTGATGTCGGGCGTGCGGCATTTGTAGCGATACTCGACTTGGGCGGCCGGGAAATGATGCAAGACCACCTGCATCATGCTGAACTTGTACAAATCGGTATCGAGAAGCGAAGTTATGATCATTGAAAAGCACTGCTTTGCGGTAGGCGTGGCAAGCACGCGGTGTCTGTCACAACCATAGCATAACGGCTTGCCCGGCCGTTTGCGCGGCAAAGACCTGATATACGGTCAGGTCTATAAAGAGCAAACGGCGTTTATTGAGTAAAATCGCCTTGTGTTGTCGAAGGCAATGGCAACGAATAATAGTAGCTATTGTAATGTTTAATGCCGCGCGGGGCGGGCTTTGCCCTGTATTCCCGGGGTTCGGGCGGGGCGATTGAACATTGCAATATCTAATAGTTGGAGCTTCACCATGACCCACGTCGTAACCGAAAACTGCATCAAATGTAAATTCACCGACTGTGTCGACGTCTGCCCCGTCGACTGTTTTCGCGAAGGCCCGAATTTCCTGGTCATCGATCCGGACGAGTGCATCGATTGCGCCGTCTGTGTGCCCGAATGCCCGGCCAATGCCATTTTCGCCGAAGAAGACGTGCCGCAGGATCAAACCAATTTCATGGCCCTGAATGCCGAGCTTTCCCAGGTATTCAGCATGATCAACCGCACCAAAAAGCCGCTGCCCGACGCCGACGACTGGAACGGCGTCGAAGGCAAGCTCCAGCACCTCGAACGCTGACACCCCGGTCCCCTTGAACGGGATCCCGCAAGCGGGCTTATCCCGATCGGCCGCCCGGGCTCAATACGCTTTGGATCCCATTACGCCCAAAATCGTGTGCCGCCGGCGGCAGCGCGGCTCGTTACACCCGCCAACTGTTGCCCAAGCGCAACTTTATAAGGGGTCTTCACAATAATTTTCAAGGCTTCCCCTCAGGAAGCCCCAGGCAAGCCGGCATTAATGACATGTAGCACGGTGGTAATTTATACATTTTTGTGTTTTGCTAATAACTGAGCGATACATTCTGTAGAACATTGGTAGCTCCCAGATGCCGCCAAAACAGAAACAACAATAGGCAAACCACATATGCTGTACGACCTTCACGAACTTCAACGGGCGTTCCTGACGCCCATGGCGGCTTTTACCGACACCGGCTCGCAGCTGTTCTCCCACCCGTACAGCCCACTGGCCTACACGCCGGTTTCACGGCAGTTGGCGGCGGCCTGCGAACTGGCGCATCGCCTGGGCAAAGACTACGAAAAACCCCAGTGGGGCATTGCCAACGCCTTGATCGGCGGCAAGGAAGTGGCCGTCACCGAACGCACCATCCTGTCGAAGCCGTTCTGTAACCTGGTGCGCTTCGAGCGCGACCTGCCCAAAGCCAGCGATAAAAATCAAGAAAAAGACCCCACCGTGCTGCTGGTGGCGCCGCTTTCAGGTCATCATGCCACGTTGTTGCGCGACACGGTCAAGGCCTTGCTGCCGGCTCACGACGTCGTCGTCACCGACTGGGTCGACGCGCGCATGGTGCCGGTCGCCGATGGCGCCTTTCACCTGAACGACTACGTCAAGTACGTGCAGGAATTCATCCGCCTGCTGGGCCCCGACGTGCACGTCGTCTCGGTGTGCCAGCCCACCGTGCCGGTGCTGGCCGCCATTTCGCTCATGGCCGCCAATAACGACCCCTGCCGGCCGCGCAGCATGACCATGATGGGCGGCCCCATCGATACGCGCAAATCCCCCACCCAGGTCAATCGGCTGGCGACCACCAAGCCGTACTCCTGGTTCGAGGACACCGTGATTCATCGCGTTCCGGTGCGCTATCCGGGCGAAGGGCGCCTCGTCTACCCGGGTTTTCTGCAGCACGCGGGCTTCATCGCCATGAACCCCGACCGCCACGTGCGCTCGCATTACGATTTCTACCTCGACCTGCTCAAGGGCGACGAAGACGACGCCCAGGCGCACCGGCGTTTTTACGACGAATACAACGCCGTTCTGGACATGCCGGCCGAGTTCTACCTGGACACCATCAAGGTCGTGTTCCAGGAACATCAGTTGCCCCGCGGCCTGTGGGTCATCGACGGCCAAAAGGTCGATCCCTCGGCCATTTCCGACGTCGCCCTGTTCACCATCGAAGGCGAGCTGGACGACATCTCGGGCCAAGGCCAGACGCGCGCGGCGCAAACCCTTTGCAGCGGCATCCCCAAAGAACGCAAGCAGCATTACACGGCGCCGAACTGCGGCCATTACGGCATTTTCTCGGGCCGCCGCTGGCGCGCCACGATATGTCCTAAAATAGCCGAATTCATCCGCCGCTCGGCGTAGTTTTTTGCCGCCGGGCCGCCCCAAGGCAAAAAGCGCCCCCTCGGGGGGCAGCAAGCAGCGTAGCGGCGCGGCGTGGGGGCTTTTTTCACTTTTTCCGCCACGATACCGAGGCTTGGCGCCCAGTTTGGCCGATTCCCGCGAATCAGCCAAACGGCGCGCCAGCGGCTCCGTTTCGTTGTCATATGCCATTTGATTCCCTGATCGACCGCGTCGAAGCCTTGCTGCCGCAAACGCAATGCACCAAGTGCGGCTACGACGGATGTCGCCCGTACGCACAGGCCATCGTTGCCGACAACGAAGCCATCAACCGCTGTCCGCCCAGCGGCGATGCGGGCATACAGGCAATGGCCGCACTGCTGGGCCGGCCCACGCTGCCGTTGAACGCCGAGTGCGGCCCGCACAAACCGCTGCAGCTTGCCGTCATCGACGAGGCCCACTGCATAGGCTGCACCCTTTGCATCCAGGCCTGCCCGGTGGACGCCATCGTGGGCGCCAACAAGCTGATGCATACCATCCTGCCCGACCAGTGCACGGGCTGCGATCTGTGCGTGGATCCCTGTCCGGTCGACTGCATCGCCATGGTGCCGGCCGGGCACGAATGGACGCCGCAACTGGCGGCGCAGGCGCACGCCAACTATGCAGGGCGCCAGACACGGCTGAATGCCCAGCATCCCGAAACGCTATCGGCCGCAGCACGCACCCTGGCCAACAAGGCGGTGGTGTCTTCGTCGGCCTCCAACGAAGCCGTCAAGCGCCAGACCATTGCCGATGCGCTTGCCCGGGCTCGCGCACGCCGCCACAATACCGCATCATGAACAACACCATCCGCCACGAAATATTCGCCCGCCTGAAGGCGGCCAACCCCAAGCCGACCACCGAGCTGCATTACCAAAGCACGTTTCAACTGCTGATTGCCGTCATTCTGTCGGCCCAGGCCACCGACAAATCGGTCAATATCGCGACCGCCCGTTTTTTCCCGGAGCACGGCACCCCGCAAGGCCTGCTCGACCTCGGGCTCGACGCGCTGACCGAATACATCAAAACCATAGGCCTGTTCCGCACCAAGGCCAAGAACGTCATTCAGACCTGCAGAATCCTGCTCGAGCAATACAAGGGCGAGGTTCCCGACGACAGAGCCGCCCTGGAGGCCCTGCCGGGCGTGGGACGCAAGACCGCCAACGTCGTGCTCAACACAGCATTCGGCCACCCGACCATTGCCGTGGACACGCATATATTCAGGGTCGCCAACCGCACGGGACTGGCGCGCGGCAAAACCGTCATGGAGGTCGAGCGCAAGCTGGAAAAATCCGTGCCGGCGGAATACCGCCTGGACGCGCACCACTGGTTGATCCTGCACGGCCGCTACATCTGTGTTGCCCGCAAGCCCAAGTGCCCGCAATGCGGCATCGCCGATCTTTGCGAATACAAGGACAAGACTGTCGGCAAGTAAGCGGCAAGCCCTCTTTCGTCACATATATTAACGAATCTCCGGGCGGCCCGGCGCGTCGTCATTCCTTGCACAAGCTCAATATCCATGCGGTTTTGGGGTTTTCCATAGACCTATGACAAACCCGCATATTCTTTTAAAAAAGAAGATCCCATACTGCTTACTGACGTTGAGCGAATATCGCCGACAACAAGGAGCGCAACCATGACCAAGCTCGCACTTGAAGTCGTCGGACTGCAAGCATGGTACGACGGCTCTCAAATCCTGCACGGCATCCATTTCAACGCCGCGGCGGGCGAAGCCATTACCTTGCTCGGACGCAACGGATCCGGGCGCACCACCACCCTGCGCGCCCTGCTGGGCCTCACCGGAAAACGCGCGGGCTCCATTCTTATACACGGCACCGAATCCATACATCTGCCCACCGCAAAAATCGCGCATCTGGGCATGGGCTACTGCCCCGAAAGCCGCGATATTTTCACCGGGCTCACCTGCGAAGAAAACCTGCTGTTGCCGCCATCCACCGAAGACACCCTCGGCGGCGGCATGTCCCTGGCCGAAATCTACGAACTCTTCCCTTATCTCGAAGAACGCCGGCACTTGCCGGGCTCGCATTTCTCGCGCGGCGAACAGCAAATGCTGGCCATAGCGCGCATCCTGCGCACCGGCGCCAACATCCTCCTGCTGGATGCGGTTTCCGAAGGCCTGGCGCCCATCGTCGTGCACGCGCTGGCCCACATGATCTCCGTCCTGAAAGAGCAGGGCTACACCATCGTCATGGTCGACCAAAGCCCGCATTTCTCCGCATCCCTGGCCAGCCGCTTCTACCTTATCGAAAACGGAACCGTCGCCACGCAATTCAATTCCAGCGAGCTGCCGGCCCATCAGGACGCCCTGAACTCGATGCTGGGGGTCTAACCCCCCTGCGCCCCGGGTAGGGCTCCAGGCGCCTTTTCAAGGCAATACACACCTCATCCACCGCTGCCACACGCACAAAAACAAAGGGCCGGGCTCCATATTGTGGAACCCGGCCCCGGCTTATGCGACCGAAGCCGCATTCCGCTTGTTGCGACGGCGATCAGGCCTCTTCTTTTTTATTGCCCAGGCCCAGATAGCTTTCGATCACCCTGGGGTTGCCGCTGAGGTCTTTGGCGGGGCCTTCCAGCACGATTTCGCCGGTCTCCAGCACATAGCCGTAGTCGGCCACTTGCAGCGCCGCGCGGGCGTTCTGCTCGACCAGCAAAATGGACACGCCGGTGCTGCGCAGCCGCGCGATGATATGGAAGATTTCACGCACGATGCGGGGCGCCAGGCCGAGGCTGGGCTCGTCCAGCATCAGCAGTTGCGGCTGGGCCATCAGGGCGCGCCCCACGGCCAGCATCTGGCGCTCGCCGCCCGACAATGTGCCGGCCTGCTGCATGCGCCGTTCGCGCAGGCGCGGGAATAGGTCGTAGACCTCTTCCATTTTTTGCTTCCATCCGGCCTTTTTCTGGCGATACAGGCGAAAGCCGCCCAACAGTAGATTGTCTTCGACGGACATGCTGCCGAACAATTCGCGCAGCTCGGGCACCAGCGACATGCCGCCGGCCACCCGGCGTTCGACCTGCCACCCGGCGACGTCGGTACCCAGGTATTGCACGGCGCCGCTGGCGTGCCCGGCCGTGGGCAAAGAGCCCATGATAGAGTTGAGCAAGGTGGATTTGCCCGCGCCGTTGCCGCCGATGACGGTGACGATGCTGCCCGGAGGCACGGCGATTTTGGCTCCCACCAGGGCATGCACCTTGCCGTATTGCGTGGATAGATTGTCGACCTCGAGAAGAGGCTGTTGATTTACGGGCGTCGTCATGCCGCACCTCCTGCTACAACGGGCGCTGCCGCCGGTTCATCGTCAAGTTCCAGATCGTCGTCGATACCGCCCAGATAGGCTTCCAGAACCTTGGGGTTCTGCTGCACATCGGCAGGCAGGCCTTCGGCCAGCTTGGTGCCGAAATCCATGACGACCAGATGGTCGGTAAGATTCATGACGAAGTCCATGTCGTGCTCGACCAGCAGGATGCTCATGCCTTCTTTGCGCAGTTGGTCAAGAACCTTCGCAAGCTCCTGCTTTTCTTTGTAGCGCAAGCCGGCGGCCGGCTCGTCGAGCAGCAGCAGGACGGGGTCGGCGGCCAGGGCGCGCGCGATTTCGATGATGCGCTGCTGGCCCAGGGCCAGGTTGCCCGCCTGTTCGTACAGGTAGTCGCCCAGGCCCACGCGTTCGAGTTGCTTGGCTGCTTCGTAAAGAAGCTCGGACTCGTCCTTGCGTTCGAGGTGCAGCGCGGCGGAAACCACGCCGACCTGGCGGCGCAGGTGCGCGCCCAGCGCGACGTTCTCGATGACGGTCATGGTGGGCAATAGCTGCACATGCTGGAAGGTGCGGCCGACGCCCAGCTTGGCGATTTCACGCGAAGGCAGCTTGTCGAGGCGGTTGCCCAGGAAATTGATGGTGCCGCTGGTGGCCGGCAGCACGCCGGTAATGAGATTGAAGGTCGTGGACTTGCCGGCGCCGTTGGGGCCGATGAGGCCCATGATTTCGCCGGCGCGCAACGTGAAGCTGATGTCGTTGACCGCCACCAGGCCGCCGAACTCTTTGCGGGCCGCGTCGAGTTCGAGCACCAACGACCCGCGCTCGGGGCGCGACCGCTGCGGCAAGTCGGCGGCCTTGGGAGGCGCAGCCTGCCTGCGCTGCGAAGCCTTCTGGCCGGTCAGGGCATTCCACCACGAAACGATGATGGGCCAGACGCCGTCGCGCGCATATTGCAGCACCAGCACCATCAGCACGCCGAACACCACCAGCTCGAAGTTGGACGTGGTGTGGATGATTTGCGGCAGGACGTTCTGGATTTGGTCTTTGAGAACCAGGATGAGGCCCGACCCCACCACTGCGCCCCAGACGCTGCTGCCGCCGCCCACCACCGCCATGAACAGGTATTCGATACCGTAGTTCAGGCCGAAGGGGCTCGGGCTGACGGCGCGCTGCATATGGGCGTAAAGCCAGCCCGACAGGCAAGCCAGCAGCGCCGAATACACAAAGATGATGATTTTGTACGACAGCATGTTGATGCCGAACGACTCGGCCATGCCACCGCCGCCCTTGAGCGCGCGGATGGCCCGCCCTGGACGGGAGCTGAGCAGATTGCGGGTAGCCCACGTGGACAGCAGCACGGCGACCCAGATCAAATAATAAATATGCCGCCCTTCGGACAAGGACACGCCGAAGATGTGGATGGGCTCGATGCCGGCGATGCCGTCGTACTGGCCCAGGAACTCGAGGTTGCCGAACAAGTAGAACAGCGACAAGCACCAGGCAATGGTGCCCAAGGGCAGGTAGTGCCCCGACAGGCGCAGGGTAATGGCGCCCAGGACGTAGGAAACCACAAGCGTGAGAACGAGGCCGACGACCAGCGCCGCCCAGGGCGACCAACCCATGGCGGTGGTCAGGTAGGCCGTCGAGTACGCGCCGATGCCGACGAAGGCGGCCTGCCCGAAGGAGGTCAGGCCGCCGACGCCTGTCAGCAGCACCAGGCCCAGGACGACCAGGGTGGCCAGGCCGATGTAGTTGAGTTGCGTGATCCAGAATTCGGGAGTGGCCGCAAACAAAGGCAGCGCAACCAGCAATACAAGCAGAACGATAAGGGGAAGACGTTTCATGGCCTTACTCCTCATCATCGGTATGGACTGTGCCGAACGAACGCCACATAAGTACCGGAATAATCAACGTAAACACTATTACCTCTTTATAGGCGCTAGCCCAGAACGACGAGAAAGCTTCAAGAATACCCACGAACAGGGCGCCGGCCGCAGCCAGCGGATAGCTGACCATGCCGCCGACGATGGCGGCCACAAAGCCCTTGAGGCCGATAAGAAAGCCGGTGTCGTAGTAAATGGTGGTGACCGGCGCGATCAGCATGCCCGACAAGGCGCCGATGGCGGCGGCCAGCGTGAAGGTAAGACTGCCCGACATATTGGTGCTGATGCCCACCAGGCGCGCGCCGCGGCGATTCACGGCGGTGGCCCGCAAGGCGCGGCCATACAGCGTTTTGCCGAAGAACAGCCACAACACGACAATCAGGGCGGCGCAAGTGCCCAGCACGAAGAAGGTTTGCGCCGACCAGGTCACGGAACCCAGTTGGACGTCGCCGTCCAGGAATGCCGGGGTGCGCCAGCCTTCGGCGCCGAAGAACACGAGCCCCAGGCCGGTAAGCACGAAGTGCACCGCCACCGAGATGATGAGCAGCACCAGGACGCTGGCTTCGGCGATGGGCTGGTAAACGAGCCTGTACAGCATGGGTCCGAGCGGAATGACCAGGGCCAGCGAAAACAGCACGTTGATCCACAGCGGGGTCGTCGTGCTGACGACCATGGGCGCCGCGAAATACAAGGCGCCCGGCAGCACCAGCGACCAGCCTATGGTCTTGGGCATTTTCGACCAGTCCTTGTTGCGCAAGGAGGAAACCACTTCGGCCAGGAACACCACAATGCCCACGATGAGCAAAAGATGCACCGTGCCCGGAACCTTGCCATTGACCATGAAGGCCAGAGTCAGGGCGCCATAGGCTACGAATTCGCCCTGCGGTATGAATACGACCCGGGTAACCACAAAGACCAAAACCAACGCCAAACCCAATAATGCATAAACAGCACCGTTCAAGATGCCATCCTGTAGCAAGATGAATATGATTGTCGAATCCATTTATCACAACACCAATAATTTATGAGATTAGGAAAAGCCCGCTGCCTCATCACAGCCGACGCGCAACACCGCCCCAGAGGAACAATGTCCGCGTCAAATAAAAAAAGGAAACTGACACAACGCCCATACGGCTATATTTGCATAGCCGGGCCCGTTCCAGCGATAACGAAATGTCGGTTGCGGCGGGAGGAATTCCTCTTTGACTGCATAAATGACTCAAGTTACCTGATACGCAACCCCGATTATCGACAAATCCCGATACAAAGTCTTTTAGGGGATTCCCTGCGTAGACAAATGAAAAGTATGAAAATCAACTTTGCGCCGGGGAACCTGCGCAAGAATACACGGTCGATGTAACATGACTAAAATAGTTCAGATGATTATCGACGCAAACTCTGCGGGAACCCATCATTACAGCAGTCAAGGTGCAGCAAAATGGAAAAAATCCATAAATCCGATGCCGAATGGCAAGCCCTTCTCACCCCCGAGGAGTATCACGTCGCCCGCCAAAAGGGCACGGAACGCGCCTTCACGGGACGCTACTGGGACAACACCACCCCCGGCATCTACCGCTGCGTGGGCTGCGGCACAGCCCTGTTCGCCTCCGACACCAAGTTCGACGCCGGCTGCGGCTGGCCCAGCTATTTCGAACCCCTCGACCCCGCCAACGTGCGCGAAAAGCGCGACACCAGCCACGGCATGGTGCGCACCGAAGTCATGTGCAATGTATGCGGCTCGCACCTGGGCCACGTTTTTCCCGACGGCCCGCCGCCGACGGGCCTGCGCTATTGCATCAATTCTCTTTCGCTGAAATTTGAACCCGCCGAATGAAAAAATTCCTGTTCGACCTGTTTCCGCTGATCCTGTTCTTTCTGGCGTTCAAGTTTTCCGATATCTTCACCGCGACGGCGGTGGCCATCGCCGCCGGCATCGGGCAGATCATCTGGCTGAAAGCGCGCGGCAAGGCCATCGAGGCCATGCACTGGATCAACCTGACCATTATCGTGGTGTTCGGCGGCGCCACCCTGCTCCTGCACGACGACACCTTCATCAAATGGAAGCCCACCGTACTGTATTGGCTGTTCGCGGGCATTTTGCTGGGCGGAAAACTGCTGTTCGGACGCAATCTCATCCAGAAGGTCATGGGCGCGCAAATCGCCCTGCCCGACCCCGTCTGGAACAAGCTCAACCTGAGCTGGGCGCTGTTTTTCATCGTCTCGGGCGCCCTGAACCTCTATGTTGCGTTCTCGGGCCAATTCAGCGAAGCGCAATGGGTCAATTTCAAGGTGTTCGGGCTGATGGCGCTGATGCTGGTGTTCGTGATCGCGCAATCCCTATGGCTTGGCCGCTACATGAAGGAAGACCCGCGCTCCTTGCCCAAGCCCCGCGAACCGGAACAACAGCCATGAACGACGACCTCCAGCTGCAAATCCGCGAACGGCTGGCCGGCCTGGAACCGGCGCGGCTCGAAATCATCGACGAATCGCACCTGCACGCGGGCCATGCCGGCGCGCAGGGCGGCGCCAGCCACTTCCGCGTTGTCATAGCCTGCAAACAATTCAAGGGCCTCACCCCCTTGGCCCGCCACCGACTCGTGTATGATCGCATGCACGATTTAATTCCGTACCCTATTCATGCTCTGGCAATTGTTGCCAGTACAACTTAGTAAAGGCGATTTAATGAAACGACTCGTGATGTTCGCTGCGGCAGTTGCCATCGCTGCGCCGGTTTACGCTCAAAACGTAGCCACCGTCAATGGCAAACCCCTTACGCAAAAACAAGTGGATCAATTTGTTTCCCTGCTCGTCAGCCAAGGCGCAAAAGATTCGCCGCAACTGCGCGAGCAAGTCAAACAGGAAATGATCGGCCGCATGGTGGCGGTTCAAGCCGCTGAAAAGGCCGGCATCGACAAGCAGGCTTCGGTCAAGCAGGAAATCGAATTGGCTCGCCAGGGCATTCTCGTACGCGCCCTGATGGCCGACCACCTCAAGAAGAACCCCATCACCGACGCCAAGATCCAGGCCGACTACGACACCATCAAGAAGGAACAGGCCGGACGTCAGGAATACAAACTGCGCCACATCCTGGTCAAGGACGAAAAAGCCGCGCAAGACCTGATCGCCCAGATCAAGAACAAAAAAGTCACGTTTGAAGAAGCCGCCAAAAAAGACTCCATCGATCCTGGCAGCGGCAAGAACGGCGGCGAACTGGGCTGGGCGCCCACCAGCAACTACGTCCCCGAATTCGCCCAGGCGGTGGAAAGCCTGAAGAAAGGCCAGATGACCGACAAGCCGGTGCAAACCCAATTCGGCTGGCACATCATCGAAGTGGAAGACACCCGCCCCATCGAATTCCCCTCGCTGGACAAGGTCAAGCCGCAAATCACCGAAATGCTGCGCCAGCAAGAGCTTGGCGAATACCAGCAGAAGCTCATGAAGGCCGCCACCATCAAGTAATCGCAGCCTGCAGCCATGCCAGAATGCCGCCACTTTCGTAGTGGCGGCTTGCGTGAAACCGGCAAATTCAGCCCCGACTGGGATCGATCAAAAATTTCTCACCAGTCGCCTTGCGATCGAAGGCGCGCAGCATGTCGGGGTGCAGTACATCCGCCAAGCCAATGGTGCGCGTGTAGTGGCTCGCGAAGGTGGAGGTCAATTCATCGACGACGCGTTGGCGAAAACGCCCCACGGTTTCCGGTCCAACCTTGGACAAGTAGTGGAAGAGCAGCCATGCCGACACGCTCCATGCATAGCCCAGCCCGGTGCGGTCCAGGATGGTCGGCGCCGTGTCGAGGCTGCCGTAGACATAGAGCTGCTTGAATACAGTGGTGCCATAGCGACTGTATATGCCTGGAATCCGGGCGGCGGCGCGTTCCATAGCCTGCAGAATGTCGCTACCGAGCTTTCCGCCCCCGATCGCGTCAAAGGCGATGGTGGCGCCCGTTTCGGCAACCGCGTCGGTCAGTCGCGCAGCGAAATCCTCGTCTTTGCAGTTCAGCACATGGGTCGCACCTAATCCGCGCATCAGGACTACCTGCTCGTCGGAGCGAACGATGTTGACCAACGGGATACCGTCAGCCAGACAGATTCGTTGCAACATCTGGCCAAGATTGGATGCCGCCGGAGTGTGCACGATGGCCTTGTGCCCTTCCCTGCGAGCGGTTTCGACGAAACCAAGGGCGGTAATCGGATTGATGAACATGGAGGCGCCGTCGGCGGCGCTGGCGCCTTCAGGCAAGGGAATGGCATGATCCATGCTGATCTTACGGTAATCCGCATACATGGCGCCGCCATAAATGCCGACCCGCCTGCCCCGCAGGGCGGCCGCGTTCCTTCCTGCCGCCACGACTGTGCCGGCGCCTTCATTGCCCACGGACAACGATTGCCCAATACGCCCGGCAACCGCCGCCACGCGCGCCGGCGGTACAGTGAGCACGAGTCTTGCCACTCCGCCGCCTTCAGGCTTTTCGATGCTGGATAGATCCGCAGGGCCCAGCAATAGCCCAATGTCGCTGGGGTTGACCGGCGTCGCCTCAATGCGGACGATGACTTCATCATCGCCAGGCTCCGTCAACTCAACTGGCTCCAGCGACAAAACGAGCATGCCGTTCTTGTCGATCGTGGATCGCAATTCACGTCCGGTCCAAACCATGTTCCGCCTCCGATAACTCGTGCTTTCGCCTGCATGGCCAACATTGGAATATTATCAAACCGGTGAAAAGCTCGGTTACAACATCGCAAGCAAACTGTAAGCGGGGCCCGGCGCTTATTTCAGTCGGCTGCAAAACCCGCATGGCGCCTTGCCTGTCCCGCGGCGCACGCGTACGCTTGGACTACGGATTCAACTATTGGAGTATCGCCATGTCATTACGCCGCTATGCAGTTCAAACCGCCTTTTGCGGTCTTGCAGCCCTGGCAGCCTCGGGCTCCGCTCTGGCGGGCCCCAAAACCGACAACACCATACTTGGCGCTGGATTGGGCGCCGTAGCCGGCGCCGTGCTCTCGCAAGGGGATCCGCTGGCGACCATCGGCGGCGCCGCCGCGGGCGGACTGCTCGGCAATGTCCTGACCAGCAACGGACATCACGGCTACGGCTATCGCCCCCAATACAGCCGAGGCCCCCATCCTCGCTACGTGCAGGAACGCATCGTGCGCGACCATCGAGGCCGGCCCAGCTACGGCGGCTATTACCAGCCCTATCGCCGTTGACCTCCCGCCCGCACGGGCTGCCTGCCGGGATTGAAAACCTGGATTAAACTACCGGACTTGCATGTGCCCCATTGCCCCGCTTGCGGCGGGCAATGGGGCACATGGTTTTCGGCCCCGGCCTTCTTGATATCGACAAGGCCGGCCCGTTTCCTTCAAGCCCAACGCCAGGATAAAGCGCTGATAATGCATCAGCAGCGCCCACGATGTCAGTCAAAACCTCTACAGCGGCAAATACCGACCACACCCCGCCCGCCTATCTCGATACTGCCACCCTTCTGCTGATGGCCGTTGCCTGCGGACTATGCGCCGGAGGCAATTATTTCAACCAGCCGCTGCTGCGCTCCATGGCCGTCAGCCTGCAGGTCAGCGAGTCCACCGCCGCCCTCACCGTCACGGCGGCCCAGGTCGCCTATGCCTGCGGCCTGTTGTTCATCGTGCCGTTGGGCGACAAGCTGAAACGCCGCCGGCTGACGATCGGCCTTATGCTGCTGGCGGCGCTGGGGCAATTCGTCAGCGGCTTTGCCACCGACATCACGATGCTGCTGATAGGCACCTCCATAGCGGGCCTTTTTTCAGTCGCCGCCCAGGTGCTGGTTCCCATGGCCGCCACACTGTCCAGGCCGCAACATGCCGGCCGCGCCGTCGGGCTGGTAATGAGCGGCCTGCTGACGGGCATTCTGCTTGCGCGCAGCATCGCCGGACTGCTTTCGGGCCTGGGCGGCTGGCCCACCGTCTATCGTGTGTCGGGTATCGTCATGGTGGCCATCGCCCTGGCGCTGTGGCGCGTTTTGCCCGAATCCCACAACAAACAATCGCCCAGCTATCTTCACGTATTGGCATCCATGCTTACCCTGCTGCGCAAACAGCCGCGCCTGCGAACCCGCTCCCTGCTCGGAGGGCTTTCCTTCGCCTCCGTCAGCGCGCTGTTCTCGACCATGGCCTTGCTACTGTCCGGCCCCAACTACCAAATGGGGGATGCGGGCATCGGCCTGATCGGCCTGGTCGGGGCCGCGGGAGCAATGATGGCGGGCTTTGCGGGCCGACTGGCCGACAAAGGCCGGGGCCAGACGGTCACCACCGCCTGCACGGCCGTGCTGCTGGCAAGCTGGGGATTGCTTTGGCTGGGCAACGACAGCCTGGGCTGGTTCATTGCGGGCATGCTGTTCATCGACCTGGCGCTGCAAGGCGTGCACATCAGCAACCAGGCTATTGTCTATGGCCTGGAGCCGCAGGCGCGCTCGCGCGTCAACGCCGTGTACATGACCAGCTATTTCATCGGCGGCGCGTCGGGTTCGGCCCTGGGCGCCCTGGCCTGGCATTATGGCGACTGGCCGGCCACCTGCGGCCTGGGAGCCCTGCTGGCACTGGCCACGGCGGCAGCCCTGTGGCGCGACCAAGCCGTGGCGCGCCGCGCTTGCGCACGCGCGGCCCAGCAGTAAAAAAGCCTTACCCCTCGTTCAACAAGGCCAGAAGCCCGGCCTCGTCCAGGACCGGCACGCCCAGATCCTGGGCCTTCACCAGCTTGCTGCCGGCTTCCTCGCCAGCAATCACGTAGGCGGTTTTCTTCGAGACCGAACCGCTTACCTTGCCGCCCGCCGAAAGTATCAGGCGCGTCGCTTCGTCGCGCGTCAGCGTGGGCATGGTTCCGGTCAGCACGAGCGTCTTGCCGGCCAGGGCCAGGCCCGCCGGGCCGGCTTCCAGATGAGGACGCACGCCCGCCCGCTCCAGGGCGTGGATCACGTCGCGGTTATGCTGCTCGCCGAAGAATTGCCGGATGGAGTGGGCCACCACGGGCCCCACGTCGTTCACCTCCAGCAATTGCTCTTCGCTGGCCTGGATCACCGCTTCCACCGACCCGAAATGGCGCGCCAGATCGCGCGCCGTGGTTACGCCCACATGGCGAATGCCCAAGGCGAACAGCAAATGGCCCAGCCCCGGCTCGCGGGCTTTCTCCAGCGCCTCGATCAGGTTCTCGGCCGACTTGCGGCCCATCCGCTCGTACAGCAGCAGGTCTTCCACCTTCAGGGTGAACAGGTCGGCCAACGATTTGACGCGGCCGCTGTCCACCAGTTGATCCACCAGCTTTTCGCCCAGCCCTTCGATGTCCAGGGCTTTGCGGCCCGCCGCGTGGATCAGGCTTTGCTTGCGCTGCGCCGCGCAGAACAGGCCGCCCGTGCAGCGGGAAATGGCTTCATCCTCCAGGCGCCGGATGGCGGAACCGCACACCGGACACTGCGTGGGCATCACGAACAACGCAGTCCCTTCGGGGCGCAGTTCGATGACCGGGCCGACCACTTCGGGAATGACGTCACCGGCGCGGCGCACAATGACCGTATCGCCGATCCGGACGTCCTTGCGGCGGATTTCGTCTTCGTTGTGCAGCGTGGCGTTGGTGACCGTGACCCCTCCAACGAAAACGGGTTTCAAGCGCGCCACGGGGGTAATCGCCCCAGTGCGTCCCACCTGGACCTCGATGCCCAGCAACTGCGTGGTTTCCTCCTGGGCGGGAAACTTGTGCGCCAGGGCGAAGCGCGGCGCCCGCGCCACATACCCCAACACTTCTTGCGCAGCCAGTGAATTGACCTTGTATACGACGCCATCGATGTCGAAAGGCAGTTGGCCCCGTCCGGCGCCCGTCTCTGCGTAGAACTCCAGCAGGCCCTTGGCGCCCCTGACCACGCGGCGGTCGCGGTTGACCGGCAAACCCAGCGATTCGAACCAATCGAGCATCTGCGCATGGCTGGCGCAGGGCGCGCCTTCGTTGTCGCCCTCGCCGGCGGGTGCATCGAACAGGCCGGCCTGCCCGGCCGCCGGCGCTGCGGGCCGGGCACCGACGATTTCGCCCCAGCCGTAGCTGAAAAACCGCAGCGGGCGCTGGGCCGTAATACGCGGATCCAATTGGCGCAGGCTGCCGGCCGCCGCGTTGCGCGGATTGACGAAAATTTTGTCGCCGCGCGCCTGCTGGGCTTGGTTGAGGCGCTCGAAATCGGCGCGATTGATCAGAACCTCGCCGCGCACCTCCAGCACGGCGGGGGCATCGCCCTTGAGTTTCAAGGGCACGGAGCGCATGGTTCGGATATTGCTGGTGACGTTTTCGCCCACTTGCCCGTCGCCGCGGGTGGCGGCCTGGACCAGCAGACCATGCTCGTAGCGCAAATTGATGGCCAGGCCATCGAACTTGAACTCGGCGGAATACTCGACCAGCTCGTCGGCCCGCAGCAGGCCGGCATCGCGCAAGGTATCGGAAACCCGCTTGTCGAAAGCGAACACGTCGTCTTCGGAAAAACCGTTGCCCAGCGAACGCATGGGCCGCGCATGACGCACGCTGTCCAGGGAGGCCAGGGGCGCACCGCCCACGCGCTGCGACGGGGATTCGGGCACGATCAGTTCGGGGTACTGATTCTCGATGGCCTGCAGGCGCAGCATCAGCCTGTCGTATTCGGCATCGGACACCTGGGGGGCGTCCTGCACATAATAAAGATAGTTGTGGTGCTCGATGGTCTGGCGCAATGCCTGAAGCTCCTCCCGGACTTCGGGAGGCACAAGGGCCGTACCGCTCACGAGAACAACCTTACCGTGCGGGCATCACAAGCTGGAAAGCCCTGGCTTTCCAGCTTGGCATACAGTTGAAACAGCTGCGCATCGATCGTGGGGTCGGCGCCATCGGCGAGAGGCCGGCCCTGGTCGTCGACAAGCTCGGCATCGAGCCTGGCGGCCAGATCCCGGCCCACGCTGGCCATACGGCTAAAAGCCTGTTCGTCGGGCGGACTGTTGGGCAAATCCAGCAGCAGATCCAGCTTGTCCACGCCCGCGGACTGTACATCGTCCACCAGCAGGCCGTCGAACAGCACGGTAAAGCGGGGCACGCCCGAGTCGGACATCCAGGCCAATTGCCGGCCATGCGGCAAGAAGCCGGTGTTTTTAAGAACCTGCGCCACATCGGCCACAGGCTGTGTTCCCCTCAGCTTCAAGGTAAGGCCCACCGTGGCGTCCAGGTCGGCGCACAGCGCATCGAGCTCGCGGGCCCGGGCCAGCACCTGCGCCTGCTCGGGGCCTTCGACCGAGCCATCGAACCGTTCGGCCAGGCTTTGCGCGATGGCCCATAGATGCGACCACTCGATATCCGTAAGCGCCCCGCTGCGGTTGGCCAGCAGCACCGCCAGTTGCAGGGAGTCGTACGATTCGTTTTCGCGCAGGCGCATACGATGCACATTGCCGTCGTGCGTGGCAAAAATACGCACGGGCTTGCCGCCCACCTTGTCCACCTCCCGGATCGCCTGGTACAGCTGCAGGCCCGGCACAGGCTGGGCAAAACCGATGTCGATGACCGCCTCGCAGGTCGGGTCGGCCTCGACCTCTTCATCGTCCGCCTCGTCCCGCTGCGCCAGGCTGGCCATGCCGGGCTCGCGCCGTCCGGACGGCACGCCACCCATGAGCGGATCATGCTCGCCCTCGGGAAAGTGTTCCTGCATGCGCTGGCGCACACGCCTGTCCTGCCACCAGTTGAAGCACAGCACGACGACGATCAAGACCACGCCCAGAGAAATCAGCCCGATTTGCAGTTCACTCATTTTTTGTTCCGCCGCATCACGATACGTTAACCTTTCTTGTCTTACACTTCGGCCAGTTGCATGGCAGAGTCGATATCCACCGCGACAATGCGCGACACGCCCTGCTCCTGCATGGTGACGCCAACCAGTTGCTTGGCCATCTGCATGGCAATTTTATTGTGGGAAATAAATAAAAACTGCGTCTGGTCGCTCATGTTGGCCACCAGATTGGCATAGCGTTCGGTGTTGGCGTCGTCCAGCGGTGCGTCGACCTCGTCAAGCAGGCAGAACGGCGCCGGATTGAGCTTGAACAACGCAAACACCAGGGCCGTGGCGGTAAGCGCTTTTTCACCGCCCGACAGCAAATGGATGGTGCTGTTGCGCTTGCCGGGCGGCTGCGCCATGACCTGCACCCCCGCATCCAGGATTTCTTCGCCGGTGATCACCAGCTTGGCTTCGCCCCCGCCGAACAGCCTGGGAAAAAGCTCGCCGAAATGCCCGTTGACGGTATTGAAGGTTTCCTGCAGCAGCTCGCGCGTTTCACGATCGATCTTGCGAATGGCGTCTTCCAGGGTTTCAATGGCGCTGCATAGATCCTGATATTGCGAATCCAGGAAGCCCTTGCGCTCGCGCCCCGCGTTCAGCTCGTCGAGCGCCGCAAGATTCACCGACCCCAGGCTGTCGATCTGGCGCGAAATCCGCTGTACTTCGGACTGCAGCCAATTGACGCGGCGCCATTCCTCGGGACGGTCGTTCAGCAAGACCTGGAGCGAAGCGCGGTCGACCTGGGCGGCATCGAGCTGTTCGGAAAATTGCTCGACCGCCAGACGCGCCGCCTGCTCTTGCAGTTGCAACTCGGTAATGCGCGCGCGGCGCGGTTCCAGCGTGCGTTCGAGCGTCACGCGCTCTTCGTCGGCGGCGCGCAGCAAGGCGGCAAGATTATCCAGCTCGATACGCGCCCGGTTCAGCGCTTCTTCACGTTCGGCGCGCTGCTCGAGGGCGTCCTGCAAGCCGGCTTGCGCCGCCGAAGCATCCAGTTCGAAAAGCTCGCCCTGCAAGCCTTCGAGTTCGTCGTTGGCGCGCCGGGCCTGCTCGGAAGCCAGCTGCAGGTTGCGGTTCAGGTCGGCCTTGCGGTTTTGCAGCGCTTTTTCGGCAAAATCCGATTCGTGTACCGCCCGCTCCAGTTCGCGCAGTTGCAGGCGGGCCTGTTCGGTTTTATTGGCCAGATCCTCGCCGGAAAGCTGGGCATCGGAAAAACGCGACTGATGCTCGGCAAGTTCTAGGTCGAAGGCTTCGAAACGCGCCTCGGCCTCTTCGCGGCCAGCGCGCTGCTCTTCGGACTGCGCCGCAATTTCGGCCAGTTCCTGGTGAATGCGCGCCGCGCGCTCGCCCGACTGCTCGGCCTGCTGCTGCAAGCGGGAATGCTCGAGCTGCACGTCGTGCAGCCGCCGCGTGAGTTCGGAAACGCGCAGCCGGGCCGGCGCCATGGCCTGCGAAACCTGCTGCCAGGCGGTCTCGGCGCGCGCGACCGCGGCCAGCGACTGGTCGGCGATCAACTGCTTGGCCTTGATTTCGCGCTGCAGATTCTGGATTTCCTGCTGGCGGGCCAGCAGGCCGGCCTGTTCGGAATCGGGAGCGTAAAAACGCACGCTGTGCCTGTCGACCAGATGCCCTTCTTTGACGACGTACATGGCCGCGGCCGGCAAATCGCCTCGCCCCGCCAGAGCGGCGGCGACGTCCTTGGCGACATAGACGTCGCGCAGCCATTCATTGAGCAAGGTGCGCAAATCCGG
This sequence comes from uncultured Burkholderiaceae bacterium, assembly GCA_937871985.1. Next base: position 42,047 of record CALMPB010000274.1, on the reverse strand, counting down.
GTCGGTAATGCGCAACAGCGAAGACAGCGGGGTTTGATCCTGCAGGACGGGAAGCGCCGGCGCCGCGGGCGGCAACTGGTAAAAGGCCAGCCGCGCCGGAGGCGCGTCGGCGGCGAAGGCCCTGGCATGTTCGAGCTGGCGAACCTCCAGGGCGGCCATGCGTTCACGCAGCACGGCTTCCAGCGCGGTTTCCCAGCCCGGCTCCACATGCAGCTTTTGCCACAGGCGGCCCAGGGAAGTCAGTTCGTGCTTGTCCAGCCAGGGCTGCAAAGCTCCCTGCTTCTGCACGTCGTCCTGCAATTTGGATAACGCCGCCAGCCGGGCTTCAAGCCGCGCCACATCCTGGGCATCTTGCTGGGCCGCCGCTTGCGACTCCCGGCGCGCGGCATCCAGCTCGGGCAGCCGCTCTTCCAGCTCGGCCAATTGACCTTGCGCTTCTTCGGTTTGCTGCTCCATGACGACGCGCTCGCCCGCCAGCCGTTCGAGATTCGCGGGATCGGGGGCGTTCAACTCGCGCAGTTCCTGCTCAAGGCGTTCCTGGCGTTGCGTCAGTGCGGCAATCTGCCGGTCGGCATCGCGCTGGGCCTGGGCCGCCAGGGCCAGATTCTGCTCGACGCGCGCCAGGGCGCTGCGCATTTCATCGCGGGATGCCCCCGCGGCGCGCACGCGCGCCTCCATGTCGGGCAGGCTGCCCGCCGCCTCTTCGGCGCGGGCCCGGGCTTCTTCGGTACGGACGGCGGCCATTTCCAGCTCGGCCTCGGTCTGTGCCAGTTGCTCGGTGCAATGAGCCTGCTGATCGGCCCACTCCTGCATCTGGCTTTGCAATTGATTGCGGCGCGCCTGCACGCGATTGCGCGAATCGACCACATGACGTATTTCGGCCTCCAGCCGGCTGACCAGCGCGCCGGCCTCGAACAACTGGCCTTGGGCGGCATGCACGGCATCGGCCGCTTCAAAATGCGCCTGGCGCCTGGATTCCAGCGCCGATTCGCCCGCGCGCAAGCCCGCCATGGCCGCTTCGAGCTCGGTTTGAGCCTGCTCTATGGCAAGGAACTTGGCTTTCTGTTCGTCGTGGGCATTGTTTTCCTTCAGCAGCCAAAGCACCTGCTGCTTTTGCTCGCCCTCTTCCTGCAGGCCGCGATACCGGCCGGCCACTTCGGCTTGGGCCTCGAGCTTTTCCAATTGAGTATTCAGCTCGCGCATGATGTCTTCGACGCGCGTCAGGTTTTCCCGTGTATCGGCCAGCCGGTTCTCGGTCTCGCGACGCCTTTCCTTGTAGCGGGACACGCCGGCGGCTTCCTCGAGAAAAACCCTCAATTCCTCGGGCCGGGCTTCGATGAGCCGGTTGATCATGCCCTGGCCGATGATGGCGTAGCCGCGCGCGCCCAGCCCGGTGCCCAGGAAAATGTCGTGGATGTCGCGCCGCCGCACCTGCTGGTTGTTGACGTAGTAGCTGCTGGTGCCGTCCCGCGTCAGGACGCGCCTTACGGCAATTTCGGAGTAGGCGCTCCATTGGCCCACGGCGCGGCCCTCGGAATTGTCGAACACCAGTTCGACCGATGCCCTGGCCGCCTGCTTGCGATTGCCCGAGCCGTTGAAGATGACGTCCTGCATGGACTCGCCGCGCAGTTCCGACGCCTTGGTTTCGCCCAGCACCCAGCGCACGGCGTCGATGATGTTCGATTTTCCGCAGCCGTTGGGGCCCACGACGCCAACCAATTGGCTGGGCGTGGGAATGACCGTTGGCTCAACAAACGATTTAAAACCAGCCAGTTTTATTTGAGTCAGACGCACAATTGGGAACGATAAGTGAGCATAAAAAAAGTGGAGGAACGGCTTCGGCGCCCCCCGGCACGCAAGCAATGCAGGCCGGCGCAAACCCCGAATCCGAAACGGCGTGGAAACTGTTTCGTATGATAACGCAGGACGGGGACTATCCCTAGCAGGACGCCGTTTACCGAATAATTTCGATACGATCACAAACCTGACGCTATACTCACTAACTGTTTTTATTATTTTCATGCATTTCCCACCCACTTCCATTCCAGAGACTGACGATTGAAAAAAGGCTTCTATCTCGTAATGACGGCGCAAGCGCTTTCATCTCTGGCAGACAACGCATTGCTTATCGCAGCTATCGCCTTAATCGCAGACTCTAGCGGCCCCGACTGGATGGTGCCCATGATGAAATGGTGGTTCGCCCTGGCCTATGTCGTGCTGGCCGCGTTCGTGGGGGCCTTCGCCGACTCCTTCCCCAAAGGGCGGGTCATGTTCGCCACCAATGCCATCAAGCTGGCGGGCTGTATTCTCATGTTCACCGCGCAGATGCTGTCCACGAACAACGACATGCAGCTCGTTCAGATATTCGTCGCCTATACCTTGGTGGGCATCGGAGCCGCGGCCTATTCCCCGGCAAAATACGGCATCGTCACCGAAATGCTGCCGCCCGATCAACTGGTCAAAGGCAATAGCTGGATCGAAGGCCTGACCGTGCTGTCCATCATCCTGGGCACCGTGCTGGGCGGCGTCCTGATCAGCCCAAGCATATCCACCGCCCTGCTGGATCACGCCTGGGTCAACGTATTCGCGCAAAGCCGCACCGAAGCGGCCATACTCGTCATCGGCATCGTCTACTTCGCGGCGGCAGCCTGCAACCTGCTTATTCCGGATACCGGCGTCAGCTATCCCAAGCAGCAAACCAATCCTATCAAGCTGGTCACGGAATTCGCCGGCTACGTAGCCATCCTCTGGAAGGACAAGCTGGGGCAGATTTCGCTGGCGGTCACCACCCTGTTCTGGGGAGCCGGCGCCACGCTGCAGCTCATCGTCATTGAATGGGGCGCCCACCATTTGGGCCTGCCGCTGGAGCGATCCTCCATATTGATGGGCATTGCGGCCGTCGGCACGGTGGTTGGCTCCATCTGCGCGGGCAAGATTCCGCTCAAAAAAGCCCTGGCGGTGCTTCCCCTCGGGGTGGTCATGGGCTTTACGGTGCTGCTCATGCCCTATGTTTACGCACCCTGGGCGGTATACGGCGTCCTGCTTCTGGTGGGCGCGCTATCGGGGTTTTTCGTCGTACCCATGAACGCCCTGCTGCAGCATCGCGGCCATGTCCTGCTTTCGGCCGGGCACTCCATCGCCGTGCAGAACTTCAACGAGCAATTGAACATCCTGCTCATGCTGGCGCTGTACAGCCTGATGCTCTGGTTCAGTATTCCCATCAACACCATCATCGTCTTCTTCGGCCTGCTGGTCGCCCTGCTGATGCTGCTGTTCATGCGCTGGAGCCACCGCAACATCAAGGCCGACCCGTCGCTGCTGCAGCAGATAGGCCAGCACGGCCACGGGCACGCTCTACACTGAGCGGGCCAGATTCAGGTCGCGCCAGGCATTGGCCTTGTGCCGCGCCCGCGACAGCAGCGACGCCGGATGATACGTGGCCACCACCGGAATCCGCCGACCGTCCTCAGCCTGCAGCCAATGCACCTGGCCGCGCAATTGCTCCAGGTCGGAAGCTTCGTTCAGCAGCGCCTGGGCCGCCAGCCATCCCAAAGCCAGGATGCGCCGCGGCTTGAGCATGGCGATCTGCCTTTGCAGATAAGGCCGGCAGGCGGCGATTTCCTCGGGCCTTGGCGTGCGATTGCCGCGCGGGCGGCACTTGATGAGATTGGTATAGAACACCGGGGTTTCAGGCCCCACACCCGCCGCCCTGAGCATGGCGCCCAGCAACTCGCCCGCCTTGCCCTGGAACGGCTGGCCCAGGCGGTCATCGCGATCGCCCGGGGCTTCGCCGATAACCATCCAGTCCACCGATTCGGTGGCGCCCGAGCCAAACACCGTCTGGCTGCGGCCGGCATGCAGCGAACACGCCTGGCAGGCCGCCACATGATCCTGGAGCGCCTGCCAGTCGAGCGGCAAAGGCCCGGCGGCATCCGCGCCCACGGGCGCTTTGGTGGGTTTGGGCGCCGCCGGCACCGCGGCGGGCCGGCGGGCAGGCTCGGCTCCGCCGGCGGGATCGGGTTTTGCCGCGCCCGCCATAGCGGCCTGCCCCGTCAAAAGCTCGGCGACAGGGCGCAGCCCTTCATCGGGCGCCTGGCGGGCTCGCGGCGCTTCCGCCACGGCGGGCGCGGCGGCAACCTCCGCGGTGCGTGGCGCATACGGCTGCAACTGACGCCTGTCCATGCCGATTTCCCGCAGCCAGGCAAGCTGGACGGGAGTCAGTTGCACCACGGGATGGCCGCCGGTATTCATGACACCAGCTCCCCGGTCGGCTTCAGGGACCGCTCCATGACCCAGGCATCTTCACGCTCGCCCTTGCCGGTGGGGTAATAGCCCTTGCGCGTACCCGTATGCACAAAGCCCCGGTTGCGGTAGAAAGCCACGGCCTGCTCGTTGGAGGGCCGCACTTCAAGCATCAGCGCCGGCAGATCCCGCCTCAAGGTTTCCTGCTCGCAATGGCGCAACAGGGCGTAGCCGACCCCCTTGCGCTGGGCATCCGGGCTGACCGCGATCAGCAACAAATGCGCGATATCCGGGGCGAACAGCACCAGGCTGAATCCCACTACGCGCCCGCCCTGCCGGGCCACCCATGCGCCATACCCCGCTTCCAGCGCATCGCGGAAATTGCCCAGAGTCCAGGGAAAGGCCTGCACACTGGCCTCGATGGCCGCCGAAGCCTGCAAATCGTCGGCCCGCATGGGCTCGATAACGATGGGCGCCTGGGCCTTGGGGTTGCCGCCCAGGCCGCTCTCGCGTTCCGCCATCGTATAAGCCACTTTATCGCGCACATACAGCGGCGCCGCCTGGGCAGGCGGAATAGTCTCGCTCCGCAGCCAGGCCTGATACGCCAGGCGGACGACCCCTTCGGCCGTGGCCCGCTGGACGCCGCCCCAGCGTACGCTCCGGGGTGCGGCGGCGTCGGCATCGCCCAGGGCAGCCAGCACGGGATACGCGGCAAGGGCATCCCCCAACAGGCGGATGGAGCCTGAAAAGCTGCCGGCATCCACCGACGGCGAGGCCGTTGCCGGCCCATGGTGCAATTCCCGCGTCAATTGCCCCAGCCAGGCGGCCGCGTCATGTACATTAAGCAGCACCGCCTCGCGCATCACCTGCCAGGCCGGATCGCCCGACTGCCCCGGACGGTAGGCCGCGGCATAGAGTTCGTTCATGCGCGCATCCTGCAACACGATGCGCACCGCGTCGCCAGGCTGATCCTGCTCGGCCACGGCCAGCAGGGACGGAACCGGAATGACCGGTAGATTCAACGCATAGGCAATGCCTTGCGCCACACCGCAGGCCACCCGCAAGCCCGTAAACCCTCCCGGCCCCTGTCCGAATGCAATAGCGTTCAACTGAGCGCGGCCAATGCCCGCCTCTTCCAGCAGGGTATCCACCATGGGAAGCAGACGCTCGGCGTGTTCCCCGGTGGCATCGTGCCCCATGGAACGCACCTGCAACTGCCCTTCGCAAGCTGAAAGCAGGGCAACGCCGCACAGGCTCGATGAAGTTTCTAGCGCGAGAATATGTAGATCCATGGACGACATTTTAAGCAAGGAACAATAAAAACTCGCCGACGCGGGAAAAATCGCTTCAAAAAAGAAAATACGGGCCGAAACAGGAGGAATCCACGGCCGTATTGCGCGGCTTTTTCGACACCCGAATTGCAAAAATCACAGATACACTTTTACATCTGGTGCATTGCACAGGGCATCCGGAAGGGGTTCGCGGGCCCTTTTCAACCACCCAGGCCGGCCATTTGCCCACCGGCGCCCTAACGCAAAATAGTGGGGTTTTGACGAGTCGTTATCGGCTGTTTGGCGGAATTGGTAAAAATTTCTATCGATTTTACAACTGTAATGATAAGCTAGGCAGGTAGGTAGTCGGGTTGGATGAACAGGCGTTTGCATAGATTGACATCTGTAATAGGCATTCTACCAAACGCTTAATATGTAATATCTTGCTACCCGCCCCTTCACGGGGCTTCTTGTCCCTGTTACATTTTCAGCCATGAACACACAAAACCAATCCCTGACACGCAAAATCCTTGTCGTCGACGACGATCCCAGGCTACGCGACCTGCTGCGCCGCTACTTGTCGGAGCAAGGGTTCAATGTCTTCGTCGCCGAAGACGCAAAAGAAATGGGCAAAATCTGGCAGCGTGAACACTTCGACCTGCTGGTGCTCGACCTGATGCTGCCCGGCGAAGACGGCCTGTCCATCTGTCGGCGCCTGCGCGGCGGGCACGACAATACGCCCATCATCATGCTTACCGCCAAGGCCGAGGAAATCGATCGCATCGTCGGTCTCGAAATGGGCGCGGACGACTACCTGTCCAAGCCGTTCAACCCTCGCGAGCTTCTCGCCCGGGTCAACGCCATCCTGCGCCGGCGCGGCACCGAAGAACACCCCGGCGCCCCCAGCCAGGAAAACGAATCCATCGAATTCGGCCCCTACGTGCTCAACCTGTCTACTCGCACGCTTACCCGCAACGACGAACAGGTTCCCATCACCACGGGCGAATTCTCCGTGCTCAAGGTATTTGCGCGCCATCCCAAAATCCCCCTGTCCCGCGACAAACTCATGGAACTGGCCAGAGGGCGCGAATACGAAGCTTTCGACCGCAGCCTGGACGTACAGATCTCCCGGCTGCGCAAGCTCATCGAGCCCAATCCCTCGAAACCCGTATTCATTCAAACCGTATGGGGGCTGGGATATGTCTTCGTCCCCGACGGCGGCCGATAACACTTTCCTGGAAGTCACGCTCCGGCAAGTTTAAATGTCGCTTCTTCTGCAGCACTTCAGCCGGATAACCGCCCGGCTCAAGCTAGGGCTTTTCAGCCGTTCCTTCCTGTTGCTGGCCGCGCTCATGCTGGTCAGCCTGGGGGCATGGCTGCAAGTCTTCTTCAGCATGGAAGAAGGGCCGCGCGCCATACAGATGGCACAGCGGGTCACGACCTCGGTCAGCATCACGCGGTCGGCGCTCATCTACGCGCCCACCAGTGTGCGTCCCGCCCTCATGCTCGACCTGGCCACCAAGGAAAGCCTGAGGGTTCAGCCGCGCGAGCCCACCGACACCCTCGAGCCGCTGCCCAACTCCAATTACTGGAACCACGTCGCGGCCGAAATCAAGAAGCGCCAGGGCGCCAACACCCAGGTCATGTGGGCGGTCAACCACACGCCGGGCATCTGGGTCAGTTTCGACATCAATCGGGATCACTATTGGCTGGTCTTCGACCGCGAGCAACTGGGGCTGACCGCGGGCATCGAATGGTTCAGTTGGGGCGCCACCGCCCTGCTCCTGGCCCTCATCGGCTCGGCGATCAGCGTGCGTTTCGTCAACCGCCCCCTGGCCCAGCTGGCCAAGGTGGCGCAGCAGCTCGCCCGCGGCGAAAACCCTTCGCCGCTGCCCGAAAAAGGCCCGCTGGAAATACGCGACATGAACATCGCCTTCAACCGGATGGCGCGCGACCTGCGGCAGACCGAGGCCGACCGGGAAATCATGCTGGCCGGCATATCCCATGACCTGCGCACCCCGCTGGCCCGCATGCGCCTGGAAATCGAAATGAGCTCCATCAGCGACGAAGCCCGCCAGGCCATCGACGACGATCTGGGCCAAATCAACCACAGCATCGGCCAGCTCATGGAATACGCCCGCCCGGCCGGCGTGGTGCCTGACCAGGGAATCAATGTATCCCGGGTTCTGCACGATCTTTTCGAGCGCGAGCGTTCGCATACCGAATCGCTGGGCGGCCACCTTACCGCGGCTCTGGCGCCCAATCTGTATGCGCGCATCACGGCGCACGATCTCAAGCGCGTGGTCAGCAACCTCATCGAAAACGCCCGCCGCTACGGCTGCTCGCCCACCGACGACAGCGTCTACATCAATCTGTCGGCCCGCCTTGAAGGCAATATCGTTGCCATCGAAGTCACGGATCAGGGGGCCGGCATCGCCGAATCGGACATCGAGCGCCTGCTGCGGCCGTTCTCGCGCGGGGAATCCGCCCGCACCGGCGTAAGCGGAGCAGGCCTGGGCCTGGCCATTGTCGAGCGCCTGCTGGGCCAGGTCGGCGGGCAGTTGAAGCTGCTTTCACGCCCCTCCGGCGGCCTCGTCGCCCGCATAGAACTCCCCCGCAGCAAAGGCTGAGGCGCCGCCACGGCGGCCTGGATCCAATGGCATAATGTAATCACACAAACGGAACATGCCATTCGCGATTCAGGAGTTCATATGAAAACGGTAGGCGACAAACTCGAGCCCTTCAAGATCATCGGCGTCAAGCCCGGGTTCACACAGCACGAGGAAAAAGGCGTGTCGGCGTTCGAGGACATCACCGAAAGCTCCTTCCCAGGAAAATGGAAGGTCATCTATTTCTATCCCAAGGATTTCACTTTCGTGTGCCCCACCGAAATCGTGGGTTTCAACGAACTGTCCGAGCAATTCGAAGAACGCGACGCCGTGCTCATGGGCGGGTCGTCCGACAATGAATACGTCAAGCTGGCCTGGCGGCGGGCGCAGCCCGACCTCGAAAAGCTATCGCACTACCAGTTTTCCGACACCAGCGGCTCGCTGATCGATCAACTGGGCATCCGCGACCGCAACGAAGGGGTTGCGCTGCGCGCCACCTTCGTGGTGGATCCCGACAACGTCATCCAGCACGTCTCGGTCAATACCGCCAACGTGGGGCGCAGCCCCGAAGAAACCCTGCGCGTCCTGGACGGCCTGCAGACCGACGGGCTATGCGCCTGCAACCGCAAGCTGGGCGGCGCTACGCTTTGACCAGCAGGGCCACTACCGTGGCCGCTATCCCTTCCTTGCGGCCCAAATACCCCAGGCCTTCATTGGTCTTGGCCTTGATGTTCACCTGGTGCTCTTCCACCCCCAGATCGGACGCGATATTGGCCACCATGGCCTTGGCATAAGGACCTATTTTGGGCGCCTGGGCATGTATCGTGGCATCGATGTTGCCCACGGCCCAACCTGCGTCCATGACCTTCCGACAGGCATGCCGCAACAACTCGCGGCTGTCGGCATCCTTGTAGGCAGGATCGGTATCGGGGAAATGCCGCCCTATGTCGCCCAAGCCCGCGGCGCCCAGCAGCGCATCGATCAACGCGTGCAACAGGGCATCGGCGTCCGAGTGCCCGAGCAGGCCGTGGGTGTGGGGAATGGAGACTCCGCCCAGAACCAGCCGCCGACCCTCAACCAGCGCGTGCACGTCAAACCCCTGCCCCACGCGAAACGGAATACTCATAGCCATTTTTCCATCAGTTCAAAATCTTCGGGCCATGTTACCTTGAAATTCCGGGCCGAGCCGGCCACCAGCCGGGGATGATGCCCGGCCAGTTCCATGGCGGAAGCCTCGTCGGTGATCGCCGCGTGCTTAGCCTTGGCGTCGCGCAGCGACTGCCGCAGCAGCCCCGCCGGGAACATTTGCGGAGTCTGGGCCAGCCACAGCGCATCGCGCGGCACGGTGGCCTGCACAAAAAACCGGTCGGCAGCCTCGGCTCCGTCGTCATCCGGGCTGCTGCTGGCAACGGCCTGCTTTACCGGTCGAAGATTCGCCTCGGTTCCCGCCCGCTTGACCGTGTCGGCGACAGGCTGGGCCAGCAAGCCCCCCACGCCGTCCTCCAGGCAAGCATCGATGAGCCGCGCCAAAGCATCCGGCGGCAAGCCGGGACGGGCGGCATCATGCACCAGAACCCAGTCATCGGCCTGCGGCGACGCCTCCTGCAAGGCGGCCGCCACCGTATCCGCGCGGTCGGGCCCGCCGCAAGGACGCCATACCGTGCGCGGCAAGCCGGCCAGCGCCTGTTCCACCCAGCCATCCCCCGGCGCAACCGCCACCCGCACCTGATCGATGCGCGCATCGGCCAGCAGCGCCTTGACCGCCAGGCGCAGCATGGGCTCGCCGCGAATAAGGCGATATTGCTTGGGCAACGCCCGCCCGGAGGTTTCGGCGGGGCCGGCGCCGGCACGCTGGCCGACGCCGGCGGCGGGAACAATGGCAATGATTTTCTGTGTCATGGAAAAGAGATTTTATAATGACAAACCAAATGGCTTCAGACACTGCACCCCTTCCCTTGCTTCCCTCGACCTCATCCCTGATTCGGGCCCTGAAACCCGGGCTTCGATATACCGTGCCGTGCCCCCCCGGATCCGGCGACGCCTGGCTGCTGGCGGATCTGGCGCGCCGCGCCGGGCGCACCCTGGTTCTGCTCTGTGCCGACCCGCTGGCGGCGCAGCGCATGGCCGAGGAAATCCGGCTGTTCGCGCCGGAATTGCGGGTAAGACAATTGCCCGATTGGGAGACCCTGCCCTACGACAGTTTTTCACCGCACCAGGACCTGATTTCGGAACGCCTGCACACCCTGCATGCCCTCATGCAAAAAAGCGTCGACGTGCTGACGGTGCCCGTCACCACCGCGCTGTACCGGCTGGCCCCCCCTTCGTTCCTGGCCGCCTATACGTTCTCCTTCCGGCAGGGCGACAAGCTCGACGAAGAAGCCCTCAGGCAGCAGCTTACCCTGGCCAACTACACCCATGTCACCCAGGTCACGGCGCCGGGCGAGTTCTGCATACGCGGCGGCCTGATCGACTTTTTCCCCATGGGCTCGGCCCTGCCCTACCGGCTCGATCTGTTCGATGACGAAATCGAATCCATACGCAGTTTCGACATCGATACCCAGCGCAGCCTGTATCCCGTCAAGGAAGTCCAGCTTCTGCCCGGCCGCGAATTTCCCATGGACGAAGCGGCGCGCAACCACTTCCGCGCCCGTTTCCGGGAGGTCTTCGAAGGCGACCCATCGCGTGCCCTGCCCTACAAGGATATTGGCGCCGGCATTGCCTTTGCCGGGGTCGAATACTACCTGCCGCTGTTCTTCGACCAGACCGCAACGCTGTTCGACTACCTGGCGGATCAGGCACTCACCGTGACGCTGGGCGACCTTGAAGAAACCATGCGGCGTTTCGCCCAGGATACGCACAGCCGCTACCAGTTCCTGAAAAGCGACCGTGAGCGCCCCATCCTGCCGCCCGATGCGCTTTTCCTGGACGCCGAAGCCTTTTACCTGCACCTGAAGAATTTCGAGCGACTGGCCCTTGTCCCCGAAGGAACGCATCCCGATTTCGCCAAAGCGCCGGATGTCGCCGTGGCGCGCCGCGCCGACGACCCCGTCGCCAAGCTGCGCACCCTGCTGGCACGCGCCACAGGACGCATCGCCCTATGCGCCGACTCGCCCGGACGCCGCGAAACCCTGTTGCTCACGCTGAGCGAATACGGAATTGCCCCGGATGCGCAGTTCGACACCCTGCACGAATTCCTGCAGTCGGACTGCCGGTTCGGGCTGGCCGTCGCGCCCCTGGACACCGGTTTCGGCCTGGCGCAAGGCACGCTCACCCTGCTGACCGAAAACGACCTGTACCCCAGCCAGGCGAGCACAGCGCGGCGCAGAAGACAGACCCAGGCGGCCGGCAGCGATGTCGAAGCCATGGTGCGCGACTTGTCGGAGCTGCGCGAAGGCGATCCCATCGTTCACGCACAACACGGCATAGGCCGTTATTGCGGCCTGATCGACATGGATCTCGGCGATGGCGTCATGGAATTCCTGCATCTGGAATATGCCAACAACAGCACGCTGTATGTGCCCGTTGCGCAATTGCATGTCATCGCGCGCTATAGCGGCGCCGATCCCGAGCACGCCCCGCTGCATCAGCTCGGGTCGGGCCAATGGGACAAAGCCAGACGCAAGGCGGCCAAGCAGGTGCGCGACGCCGCCGCCGAACTGCTGGCCCTGTATGCGCTGCGCGCCGCCCGCGAAGGCTATTCGTTCAAGCTGCCGCTCAACGACTATCAGGCCTTCGTCGAAGGCTTCGGCTTCGACGAAACGCCGGATCAGGCGGCGGCCATCGAGGCCGTCATCGGCGACATGACCTCGGGCCGCCCCATGGACAGGCTGGTTTGCGGCGATGTGGGATTCGGCAAGACCGAAGTCGCGCTGCGCGCCGCCTTCCTGGCCGTCGCCAACAACAAGCAGGTTGCCATACTGTGCCCCACCACCCTGTTGGCCGAACAACATGCACAGACCTTTGCCGACCGCTTCGCGGACTGGCCCGTCAAGGTCGTGGAACTGTCGCGCTTTCGCTCCTCCAAGGAAATCGCCGCCGCCATCGAAGGGCTTAACGACGGCCGCGTGGACATTGTCATCGGCACGCATAAAATCCTGTCCAAGGACGTCAAGTTCAAGCGCCTGGGCCTGGTCATCATCGACGAAGAGCACCGCTTCGGCGTGCGCCAGAAAGAGACCCTCAAGGCCCTGCGCGCCGAGGTCGACGTCCTGACCCTCACGGCCACCCCCATCCCCCGCACGCTGGGCATGTCGCTGGAGGGCATCCGCGATTTCTCGGTCATCGCCACCGCGCCGCAGAAGCGGCTGGCGATCAAAACCTTCGTGCGGCGCGAGGACGGCAGCACCATCCGCGAAGCCCTGCTGCGCGAGCTCAAGCGCGGCGGCCAGGTCTACTTCCTGCACAACGAAGTCGAAACCATACACAACCGCCGAGCCCGCCTGGAAGAGCTGGTGCCCGAAGCCCGCATCGCCGTCGCCCACGGCCAGATGCCGGAACGCGAGCTGGAAGAAGTCATGAAGGGCTTCTATCAGCAGCGCTACAACGTTCTGCTTTGCACCACCATCATCGAGACCGGCATCGACGTGCCCACCGCCAACACCATCGTCATCCATCGCGCCGACAGGCTGGGGCTGGCCCAATTGCACCAACTGCGCGGCCGCGTCGGGCGCTCCCATCACCAGGCCTATGCGTATCTGCTGACGCCCGGCGAAGACGCCATCACCAGCAACGCCAAGAAGCGCCTGGAGGCCATCCAGGCCATGGAGGAGCTGGGCTCGGGCTTTTACCTGGCCATGCACGACCTGGAAATCCGCGGAACCGGCGAGGTGCTGGGCGAATCGCAGTCGGGCAATATCCACGAAATCGGCTTTTCCATGTATTCGGAAATGCTCAATACCGCGGTGCGCGCGCTGAAGGCGGGCGAGGAACCCGACCTGGACTCGCCCTTCACCGCCCTTTGCGAGGTCAACCTGCATGCCTCGGCGCTGCTGCCGGCGGATTATTGCCCCGACGTGCATGCGCGCCTGAGCTTCTACAAAAGGCTCTCGCATGCCGACAACGAGGACAGCCTGATCGGCATCCAGGAAGAGCTGATCGACCGCTACGGCAAGCTGCCCGAAGCCGCCCAGAACCTGCTGGCCACGCATCGGCTGCGCCTGCATGCCGAGCCGCTGGGCGTGATCAAGATCGACGCCAGCGAAGCGCAGGCCATGATCCAGTTCAACGCCAAGCCCAATGTCGATCCTTTGCGTATCATTCAACTCATCCAAGCCCGGCGCAACGTCAAGCTCGCCGGCCAGGACAAGATAAAGATCGACATCAAGCCGTCCGGCGCCGCCAGACAGGCAACACCGAACGCGCCGCAAACCGCTCCCGTCAACGCCCGCATCGAGGCGGTGCGCGACGTGCTCAAGGCCTTGGCCTGACTTCATACATTTGCATACAGCCCATTCCATGACCCATCTCATTCTGCAATCGCCCAGCCTCAGCACCGAAAACACCGAGAACATTGCCGCCATCGCGCGGGCCGAAGGGGTACAAAGCCTGGGCAACACCGCCGCGCGGCTGCTCAATATCGACGACAGCGAAAAAGAGGAAGTCGCCCGCCAGTGCGACAGCCTGAACCTGGACTACGCCTTTCTGGATGTCGTCCGGCGCCTGGGCGAATGCAAGGTTCTGGCCATGGACATGGACTCCACCCTGATCAATATCGAGTGCATCGACGAAATCGCCGACATGGCCGGCCGCAAGGCCCAGGTCGCGGCCATTACCGAAGCGGCGATGCGCGGCGAGATCGCCGATTTTTCCGAAAGCCTGCGCCGGCGCGTGGCCCTGCTCGAAGGGGTTCCCCTGCAAGCACTGGAGCAGGTCTACGCCGAAAGGCTGAGACTCAATGCGGGGGCCGAACCCCTGATCCGGGCCGCCCAAAAGGCCGGCCTGAAAATCATGCTGGTTTCGGGCGGGTTCACGTTCTTCACCGACAAGCTCAAGCAGCGGCTGAACCTGGACGAAACGCATGCCAACGTGTTGGACGTTTCAAACGGAAAGCTCACCGGCAAAGTACTGGGCGACATCGTCGACGCCCAGGGCAAAGCGGATCGCCTGCAGGCGCTGGCGCAGGCCGCCGGCGCGCAACAACACCAGATCATCGCCCTGGGCGACGGCGCCAACGACCTCAAGATGCTGGCGCTGGCGGGCTATTCCGTGGCCTACCGGGCCAAGCCGGTGGTGCGCGCGCAAGCCAGGTTCGCCCTGAACGTCAGCGGGCTGGACGCGGTGCTGAACTGGTTCCGGGCATAGTATTATTCCAGCAGCAACGCGATATTCCCATAACCAAGAAGGAGCGGCTCATGGATCCTTTTATGCTGGCGGCTATCGAAGAAGCCCGGCTCGGCCTGGCGGAAGGCGGCATTCCCATCGGTTCGGTCATCGTCCACGACGGCAAGATCATCGGCCGGGGCCACAACCGGCGCGTGCAAAAAGGCAGCGCCATCCTGCACGGCGAGATGGACGCCTTCGAAAACGCGGGCCGGCAACCGGCCAAGGTTTACCAGGAATCGGTTCTCTATACGACACTGTCGCCCTGCCCGATGTGCAGCGGGGCAATCCTGCTGTACGGAATTCCGAAGATCGTGGTGGGCGAGAACAAAACCTTCATGGGCGATGAAGACCTGCTACGGTCTCGCGGGGTCAAGGTCGAAGTGCTGCAGGATGCCGACTGCATCGGGCTGATGCAGTCTTTCATCGACTTGAAGCCGGAGCTGTGGAACGAGGATATCGGGGTATAGGCGGCTTGCTCCAACGTCACAAAACCCGAATGGCCATGATAGCCTTGAGCCTTGCTACACCAAGCCGCTCAATGCGGGGAACGACACGCTTTTAATATTTCTTCCAAGGCCTGGGCGATGGAAAGCAGTCGCCAATCATTGCCATTGGCGCCCATGAGCATCAGGCCGACGGGAGCCTCCCCAGAATCGTGACAGGGAATGGATACCGAACAACCATTCAAAGCATTGGCGATGGTTGGGTTGCGCAACATAAGCAGATTTGCTTTTTGGTATGCTTCGTCATCATTCAAATCGCTTATCTTTGGGGCAACCACGGGTACTGTGGGCATCAAAACCATCTGCCTTCCACGAGTCTGAGAGGACCACTCCTCCATGAGCCTATGGCGTAGCTGCTTCAAATCAATATAATCGGCGGACGATATGGCCGCTCCTCGGCGGATCCGGGACGAAACGCGCGGGTCGTATTCCGCTTCGCGTGCTTCCAGTAATTCGCGATGCCGCTGATACGCTTCCGCGGCGACCAGCCCTCCATTTGTAAATAAACTGGGCAGCTCATCCAACACGGGAAGGGTCAATTCACGCACCGCCACCCCTGCTCGGGAAAGCCTTTGCAAAGCGGACTCATACGCCCGACCTACCGTCGCATCCATTCCATCTAGAACATAGTTTCCAACGATGCCGAGCGTTATGCTGCATGGATCGATCCGCTCAAGCAAATAGGGCCCGTTGCACAGGACTGCATAGACGCGGGCGCACATTTCGACGTCGGCTGCCATTGGCCCGATGGAATCGTAGCTATACGACAGCGGAAAAGCTCCTGCCATAGGCACGCTCTGGGCGCTGGGCTTCATCCCGACAATACCGTTCAGCGCGGCGGGAATCCGGCAGGAGCCGCCCGTGTCGGTGCCAATGGCGGCCTGCGCCATTCCATCTGTAATAGAGATGGCGGCGCCGGAAGACGAGCCGCCCGGGATTCGCGCACCGGCCCGATCCCAGCTATTCAGCGGCGTACCATAATGAGGGTTGAGACCGAGTCCGCTAAAGGCGAATTCCGTCATATTGGTCTTCCCGATAATGGCCGCGCCTGCGCACCGCAATCGCCGCACGACTTCCGCGTCCTGATCTGCGGGAGTGCTATCCATCAAGGCCCGAGAGCCGGCAAGAGTCACCTCTCCTTTGAGGTCGAATAGATCCTTCACCGATACCAGCACTCCCGAAAGCGGAGGCTGCTCAAGCCCCAATCCGCCCATGGCATCGGCCGTGTCGGCAGCAAGACGCGCCGCGTCAGCGTAGACGCGGGTAAAGGTTCGAGAGCCCTGGCCCTCTGTATCGGAGATCCTGGCCAGCGCTTGGTCGACGGCGA
This sequence comes from uncultured Burkholderiaceae bacterium, assembly GCA_937871985.1. The sequence goes on along the minus strand of CALMPB010000274.1, from coordinate 25,774 downwards.
TGCGGTTCTTGTGCAGCATGGTAGTGGTAATGGACGGCTTTGGCATAAACGCAATGAATAGCCTCGAAACTCGTGTAAGTCAGACTGAATCGGAACTTTGGAACTGAACGGCAACCACATCGCCATACGATGGACTTCCCTTAAGGATTCCTACGTTACGAGCAAAGGCATTCATTCCCGCGACAAACGCTTCGGAGATGGCCGTATCGTAATAAGGAAGGTCGCGACGCACCAGTTCTGCGAGCAAGGGAGCCTCGGACGGAGGGAATAATTTCTTGCCGACCTCGGACGCCCGCGTGTAATCGCGCTTAAGAGCATTTTGAGTTTTCCTGATTGCGCGCACGACCGCTGCTGCCACGTCCGGCGAACGCTCGATCAAGGCATCAGTTGCGGCAACCGACGACATCGTATAGTTGAAACATGCCGGCGGCCCATCTCCACGCCGGATATCGAGGACGACCGTACCGACGCCATTGCGCACAGCAACTTCAGCGCCCATTCCGTTGGCCCAAAAACCATCGATTTTTCCATCGGCCAAGGCTTTGGCAGCGGTAACTCCAAAATTCACATTGACCGCGCCTGTGCCCGGCACCGGGGCGATCTGCACCTCGTCTTTTTCAATGTCGATGCCGCCTTCCACTAAAAGTTGCCGAAGCCCCATGTCAACCCATGGCGCCGCGCCAATTTTTCGTCCTTTTACAACGCTCAGATCATTTCTGTTCGGAGAAATATCCGAACGCATGACCAGGAACCAATACATGCCTTGGCCCTGAGCGCAAAGCAGCTTTACTCCCTTCCATTCGGGGAATGCGGAAAGGGCCGAATGGGCGGAGCCGGCGACAAAATCCACTTTGCCATCGCGCAAAGCATGGTAGGCCTTGTCCACCGGAAATATCAACTCAAGCTCCATGTCGATCCCCTCGGCCTTGAAGAAACCAAGCTCGACGGCTGCCTCGGCAGGGAAATAGGAGTTTGAGATAAGGTCTGGAACCGCTATTTTCAACGTCATGGAAGTTACCTACTTTGCGCTTTCGTCGTAGTAATGGATTTCGAACAACACGCAGCCCGTGTCGGACTTGAACGGCCCATGCACGGCACCTGGCGGACGACATGCGTAGGTTTGCGGCGGGAATACCTCTCCTCCGTTCCCGTTCGCATCGTTCCCTACGGTTAATCCGCCGGTCATCAAGAAGACCTCTTCCCAATGATCATGCACAAACGGTGCTGTCGTAAAAGCCCCGGGCTGGAAACGCAGCAAACGGGTTCGGCTTCCCATTTTTTTGACCTCGTCCAGATCGCTGGCGAGAATTTTCTGCTGAATTCCTTTGGGATATCCGGGCGGCGTCTCCCATCCGGTCTCCATATCGACAGTGTGGAACTCAAGATGCGGCTTATTCATTGGCATGTCTGATTCTCCTTTAGCCCACGATAGGCAATTCGATGGGGCGATAGTTATGAATGATCTTGCGCTTTAGAACGGGGTCTTCGATCTCCATCTCGAAAAAATCGGCCGGGGCGATTTCACCTGTGACAGGAACAGTCCCGCAAAACATCGCCGTTCCCTGCGACAGCTTCCCGTCGCCTCTCGCATACAGTTCCATCAAATCCGCGGGATGGCGCATGTTCCGCAATGCCCCCTCCTGATACAAACGACGCTTTCCGTCCCGACTCGCCCAGGAGCGGACGATGAGCTGATCCCAATGCCCGGAAATATCGTCCAAGTTCCAAAGCGTTTTAGAGATGGGCTTTGCACACAATTGCTTCGAAAGCGCAACGCTCCTGGTCTCCATGTCGCGGTCCGTATGATCCGACCCCAGTCCAAGCCACAAGACATCCCCTGCATAAATAATGACGGGCTCGACTTCGCCGCTGGAGTTGCCGCCTACCACCTCGATCTCGCGGGCCTGGGTCAATAACGACGCCGACCCGCGATAAAACAGCGGCGTTGTGCTGGGGCGAGCAACCCCCAGCTTTTCCAGCTCGACGATGTGCGCTTCGACAGAAGCCGGATCGCGTCCAGTCCAACCAGCCACTATCAGATCCTGAATCGCTACCTCGAGCAGCCGCTCTCCATTTTGATCGTGGGCGGTAAAGTGCAATGTCGTTCTCGCTGTCGTCATGGCTGTGCCTTGCTGAGGCCGGCCAACCATCCGCAAAGAACACGGTTGAAACGCTTGGCTTCGTCCACATTGGAAAAATGCCGCCCCCCCGGTATCAACTCAAATCGCGCATGAGGAATCAATTCTGCAATACGTCGCACTTGCGCTGGGGGGCTTAACTCGTCGCTCTCACCGCACAGGACGAGCGATGGACAAGTGACGGTGGGCAGCGACTGGACGAAACTGAAGTGCTGCATGATCTCGGCCATCGCCACGAATCCCTCCACTGAGGTGGCTGCCAAAGTGCTGCGCAGTGCCTGCCATGCTGGTGGATTTTCGCTACGCAAACGTTCATTCACCCATTTCGAGAGCATAAGATCGGCCATGGACTCGAGCCCGCCCGCTTTTTGCGCCGCCGCTTGACGGGCCTTCCAGGCCACAACGCCCTCGGGCAAAGACTCCGCCATGCAATCGCTCAGCACCATCGACTCGACTAAGTGGCCGTATTTGGCGGATAGCCCCTGGGCCACAACCCCGCCCACTGACAAGCCGACGACATGAACGCGCCCCACCTGTAGCGTCTCGACGACGTGCCGCACATCGTCAACCAAAGTATCGAGTGTCACGGGATCGTTGCCGAACGCTGTGCCTCCGTGGCCGCGAAAGTCGATCCGCAGGCAACGAAAGCCGCTTGCAAGCATGGCGGGAATCTGAGCAGCCCACATGCCGCTGTCGGCAGCCAATGGATGAAGAAAACACACGACGGGATCATCCGGATTTCCCAGCATGTCGACATGGACAGTATGGCTTTCGCACTTGATAAGCATAAATTTCCTTTAATCCGTATCGCGTCGCCTTAAAAAAATACCAATATCACGATGAGCTTCGTTGCTGTTCCCGGCCAATCAACTCGGCCAGCAATCGCCGCATCCGAAGCTGGGCGGCGTCCGCGCCCAGATCCAGCAACCCTTCGATGCTTCCGCCTGTCAGGTTCTCCTGCTCGGCCTCGAGCATTTCCGCATCCTGTTGGAAAGTCGCTTTCGAGCCCTCGTACAGCAACCTGGACATATCCGCATCGTCCAGCTTGAAATTTCGGGCATAGCAGAACAAATAGTGGCTGCTTGTTTCGGTTTCGGGCGTAATCAGGTGCGTGGACCATATGGTGATCCCCGCGCTTCGATCCCCCTCGGGAACCCCTGTTCCCGTAGGTGCACAACCTACGTCGAGATAGACTGTTGTGGGAGCCCGCCACGTCACCCACTGCCACCTGTCGACATTGCCGGCAATGTCTCCCGCCTTGGCAAACAGAGGCGGCGGCTGTATGTCGAGCATGAGCCGCCCGACCTTGACGCCGTTTTCAAGCGGCTCGAGTTTCGTGGGTATGCTGGCTTCCCGTGGGTCTCCCGCTATGGTGCCTTTGTGCACATAGCTGACATGGGTCAAGTCCAAAAGGTTATCTATCAGCAACTGATAATTTGCCCGCAGGTGAAGATAGCCAGGCGTGGCAACCCAATCCGCGCTCTCGAGCCAGGGCAGCTCGGGGATGCTCGTTTCATCGGCCAATTCAGGGTCGCCCATCCAGATCCAGATTACCCCCCATCGCTCGACGACGGGATAGCTCGGCACCCGCGCCTTGGCGGGGATCCGTTCCTGGCTGGGAATCAACACGCATTTACCGTCGACGGCGAATTGCAAGCCATGGTAGCCGCACGCCAGCGCGTCGCCCACGACCTCGCCCTTGGAAAGGGGCGCAGCCCGATGACAGCATTTATCTTCGAGTGCTGCCGCAGTGCCGCTCTGCGTTCTGAAAAGCACAACTTTCTGCTCCAGATATGTGCGCCCCAATGGCTTTTCCTGAAGTTCGTGGCTCCAGGCCGCTGCGTACCAACCGTTCTTCAAATACATACTTATCTCCTCTAGCGCCCTTAACGCATCACATAGCCGCCATCAACGACAATGGTCTGGCCAGTCATGAAGTTGCTGTCATCGGAAACCAGATAGAGCAATGCACCGTTCAGGTCGCATGGCAGTTGCTCGCGCTTCAGGGCCCTTGAAGCGAGCGCGATCTCCGAGTACACCTTCAGTGCATCCTTTTGCGCCAGCAAGCCGTCGCTCATGGTGAGCCCCGGCGCCAAACCATTGACCACGATTCCGAATGCGCCAAGCTCCCTTGCCAAAGCGCGGGTGAAGGCGACGACCGCCCCTTTCGAGGTTACGTAATGGAGCATCCCCGGCGTGCCGGAAAAAACCGTCGCCGAGGATATGTTCACGATTTTCCCGCATTCCTGACGCTTCATATGGGGAAACGCTGCCTTGACGCAATTGAATGGCCCCCTCACATTGACAGCCATAACGCCGTCCCATTCGTCGCCCTCAAGCTCGAAGAACGGTTTGCGCTGAATAGAGGCGAACCGGGCCGCGTTGTTCACAAGTATGTCGATGCGGCCAAAACTCGCAATTGCCGTATTCATCAATGCTTCGCACGACTGATAGGAAGCAACATCGCACTCCACGCCTATGGCACGATGGCCGTTCGAAACCAGCTCGGCAACTATCGAATCGGAATTGATCACATCTGCAATGACGATCTGAGCTCCCTCCTTGGACAATGCGCGCGCATACTCCGCGCCAATACCCTGCGCCGCTCCCGTCACAACCGCCACTTTACCTACTAGCTTTCCCATGGTTCTCTCGCTTTCTATCGTTTCTCGAAGACTTCTATCTACTTTCACCCGAACACTCAATACCGATCGGCAACCTCCGTCATCAAATCAAAGAATTTGAGGTCGGCCGGTTTCCGGCTTGCAATCTTGCGTCCCACAGGCTTGAGCAATTTGAAAAGCGCGGCCTGATCTGTGCTGGACAACCGGGTTATGGTTCCTCCCCCCTTGCGCCATTCATCCAGGCTCCTTTCTATCTCATTCTTCGCGAAATCGTAAATTCCGACGCTGACCTTTCGAGCGTCGTCCTCGACCACCTTGCGCAGGTCGGGCGGCAACGCATCCAGCCATATACGACTGACCGCCACATACGACACATACATGGACTGGTCGGTAAGCAACTGATTCTTTGCCACGCCGTAATAGTGCAGATTTGCAAAAACAGGCGCGTTGCCCATGACGCCATCCAGCGCGCCCTGCTGGAGCGCGGGCAATACCTCACCCAGTGACATGGGAACGGCGGACGCCCCCATTTCCTTGACTTGCTCCATCTGGATCGCCGAAGCGGTGACACGGATTTTCATACCCTTGAAGTCGGCAAGAGTGCTCAATGGCCGGGACGACACAAAAGACACTGGCCCGGATATGAACATCCCGAGGCCCTCTATGCCCTTCTTCTCCCCGATCTTCAGCGCCACCGTCGAGAATTTTTCATCGTTGATCACTTTCGTCACATGCTCGACATCTCGGAAGATGCCGGGAGAGCCGATAACGCCGAACCGGGAATCGACACCACTCAGAAACTCGGCCGGGCCGATCCATCCCTGTGCGGAATTGAATTGAACCTGCTCAATGGTTTTGGGTATGGACCCCAACTGGCTGGCAGGAAAAATATCTACTTTGATTCGGTTTCCCGAATCCTTCTCCACCTGAGCCGCGAATCGCTTCATCCATTCATGCTGGGCATCATTGATCGTAGCCGTGCCGATTTTCATCGTGTATTGAGCGGCTGATGCAACGCCTCCCGTGCACAGCAACACGAAACATAAACATATTTTTTTGAGGTGCTTTATGCTTTTCATGCTATCTCCTTTAGGGTAATGAACAACTACTGAATCCAGCTCAGGGGCGCCAACACAATCTGTGGAATATACGTAATCACAATCAGGCAAAACAGGTAGGTCAGCAAGAATGGCAGCACGCCCACGCTCAATCGGCCGACGGAAATCTTGAATATCGTGTGCGATGCAAGGATATTCAGCCCCAGGGGAGGAATGAACAACCCAATTGCCAGGTTGACCGTCATGACGATGCCGAAATGAATCAGATTTATTCCTGCTTCGGACACGACAGGAGCAAGTAATGGCGTCAAGATAAGAATGGCGGCGGGTGGTTCAAGAACGCTTCCAATTAGTAAAAGAAGCAGATTGATCACCATCAACAACTCGAAGGGATTCAAATGCAGGCTTTGAATGATTTCAACAACCAGAGAAGGAAATCCGGTAGTGGTAAGCAGCCAGGCGTATGCACCCGCGACGCCGACTATGATCATGATCTGCGAAACCAGCAGTGACGAACTGAGAGCGACGTGCCAGATGTCCCGCCAACCGATTTCCTTGTACACAAAAACCGAGATAACGACGGCATAGACCACCGCAACACCCGCGGCTTCCGTAGGCGTCGCAAAACCGCCGTATATTCCTCCCAGGATGACGACTGGCGCTAAAAGAGCCCATATTGCTTCTCGAGTCGTCCGGACGACATCCATTACATTGATGCGCCCCCCCGCCCTGGGCAGTTTTTTTGCATAGGCATGCCCCAGCAGGAGCATGGCTATTGCTCCGCCCACCATGATGCCTGGCACGATGCCCGCTAAAAAAAGGTCGGGTATGGATTGCTGAGCAGTGACGCCGTAAATGATCATTGAAATCGAAGGCGGCAAAATCACGGCTATCGCGCCCGACGATGCCAATAGACTGCATGCAAACGTCCTGTTGTATCCGCTCTTGAGCATGGGATCGAGCAACATATGCCCGATGGCGGCAATGCAACCGATGCTCGAGCCTGACATTGCGCCGAACAACTCTGCGGAACCCACCGTGGTCAGGCCCATGGCCCCCCGCAAACCACCCACGATGGACAGTACCCAATTGACTATCCGACGCGCCAGGCCTCCCCGCCCCATGACCTCCCCGGCGAAGATGAAGAGAGGAACGGCCAATAAAGGATTCAATTCCACGCCGCCCACCAAGGAACTATGCACCCCTGAGAACAGCGATGACAAATTGCCCGCCGGCAGCAGTATCCAGCTCCCGAGCATGGTTGCCCCGAGCAAGGCTATATAGATGGGAAGCCCCAACAAGAGCAACGTTAGCGGTATTCCGATAAAAACAATGACCAGCATATAACCGCCCATGTCATTCGCCTTTTACTTTTTCTGGTTCATCGACAGTCTGGAAGGCCAAATAGATAATGAGCGCCGCCGAGATGAACAAAAATATCGGGACAACACTCTGGACAATCCAAACTGGAAATTCCATGGCATCGCTGCGCTGATCGAATTGACGCAGAATGTCCACGATTTTGGTGCTTGCCACTCCCAGCGTCGCAAGCGTCGCCACCGACACCACGGCTCCCGCCACACGCACCACCTTCCGTAGCATCAATGGCATTAATTGATAAAAAATGTCGACGCTGATATGACAACCTTTACTGGTTGCCGCGAGCGCACCTGAAAACACACTAACGACCATAACAAACGACATGCATTCATCCACCCATGTAAAAGGCGACGGCAATAGCGATCTACCTATTACATTCAATGCATTGAGGATAACCAGCACACATAGGCCGCCTGCGGCAATGCCAAGCGACGTCTTTTCTATCGCCACAATGAGGTAGCAAGATGAGGCCGCTTCACGTTCTTTCTGCATGTCTTCTCCTGCACATCGGTGATCGTTGACTTGATTGGATGTCGCAACTTTTTATGGAGGCCGTTATGGAATTGGAATCCACCCGGCTCTTGTAAATTACATACATAATGTATATTTAATTTGTAGCCGTCAAGATGGAATGGCTGTTTTAAGGGTTATTCCTAATCTTTTGATTTTGGCTTGCGCTTCTCGCCATAAACCACGCAAAACACCCTTGCCAAAACAACATCGGAATTTCGAGCATTGAGGCACCGGCGCACTCGCCGGCCAGCGCCAGCAATCGCCCGCTGCTCATGGGGCATCCCATGGCAATAGCACTGGTGGCAGTCTTCTTTCCGCATACGTCACTGCCTGGGAAGAATTTGCCGATAGCCGCCATCAAAGAAAACCAGCGGTTCACCGCTATAAAGTGGCGACGTTCGATGGGCAATAATCCGGGCGATAAAAATGGTGTGATCGCCGCCCTCGACTGTGGAATAAGGTGCGCACTCGAACCACGCAAGCGCCTCTTCGATTAGCGGCACACCCGTCTCAGGCCCTGAAAAATGCGGAGTATCTTGCCATTTTTCAGTTTGCGCGCGCGAGAATCTTGTCGAGATATGGCTTTGTCTATCGCTGAGCACGCTGATTCCGAAGTGTTCGGCGCAAAGCCATTCAGGAAGCGACAGTGCCTGATTCGCAATGGAGAACAGCACAAGAGGAGGAGACAACGACACAGAATTGAACGAGCTTATCGTGCATCCGAGCTTATTGCCTTGCCTGTCGCTGCCGGACACCACCGCAATGCCCGTCGCAAACCTTCCCAGGACGTTGCGCAATGTCCGCTGATCGCAGCTCGTCACAAACGAGGTATCCATAGTCATACCATGAAAGAAAAAGAAGCCAAGAAAACAATGTCCGACTAGAGCAGGGAGCCGCTAATCGAGCGGAGGCAATGAAAGGGCCGCATCCACCATGCTCGTGCCTCGCTTGAAATCGAACGCCCGATACATGTTCGCTTTTACGATGAACGAAGCTCCTCCATAGAATTTTTCATATTGCTGGCTTCGATTGCCGAATTCCGTGCCAACGAAATCCCAGGCCATCCGCATCAGGGCAATCCGGGATCTTGCATCGGAATTTGCGGATCGCATGTATCGTTCAATGTCTGGCGCGGTCTCCGGGCTTTCCAGATCTTTCGACGAGGAAGGAAGCGAGATCATGGCCGAACCGGTCAACTCACGCACCATATCGACCATCCGCGGGTTCAGTTCGGACTGCAAGGCCATAACGGCATAAAGCGCGGCCGTGCATGGCCAGACGACACCATGCTCGTCTATTTTCGCCTGCGTTTCCTGGGCGATAAGCATGCTGTCGACAATCGAGACCAGTGCCGCGAGCTCACCCATTTGAACCTGGACTTGAGGGTTGGAATCATTCCCGGTCATCTCGTTCATCCGCTTCAGCAAGCCGGTCATGAAGCGCAATTTGGTGGCATAGCGGGCCTGCGCCTGCAAGTTGCCATAAGCATGGGAAGGTGTTTTCCACCATTGATCGCGGCATACTTCCAGATTGCGGTAAATGAACACCTTTTCCCACGGAACGAACACATCTTTCAGCACGATGAAGCAATCGCTTTCATCGAAGCGGCTGCTAAGGGGATAGTCCAACGGGCTCGCGTTGTGCAAGGCATAGGGGCGACGCGGATAAAGCTTCAAGCCTGGCGCGTTAATCGGAATGGCAACGCCAATAGCGTAGTTTTCATCGCCTGCTTTCAAAGGGTGAATGCAGCTTACATAGACATAATCCGAAAAAACACCGGCACTGGCCAGTTGCTGCGCCCCCGAGACGATAATGCCATCGTCGCGCTCTTTGACGACGCCCGCATACAGTGTGGGGTCGGACTGCTGATGCGCCGGCTTGCTGCGGTCGATTTGAGGAGGAACGATGGCATAGGTGGCCCAACGATGATTTTCCCGCAGTTCTTCGTAGAACTTGATGCTGTTCTCCGCAAAATGCGCCCCACCGGAAGCAAAAACTTCCGGCACCGCCGCATACCCGCAAAAAAAGCCCGCCACATGGTCGGGGGTTCTGCCCATCATGCCGAATGAGCATTCGGACCAGGTTTCCGAAGCAAGCCGCTTAGCCTTGAGGTCGGACAGCGATCGTGGTATCTGATAGGCCCTCCAGACGGGCTTGCCGCTGCTTGGAGAGCGGTAAGTCATGCGCTCGCGCAGCGCCGGATCCGCCGCGACATCGAATAACCGGGCGGCAGATTCGGCCGCGGCCCGAAACGCCTTGTGCTTGGTGACGTCCTTTACTTGCTCACCGTCGACATAGATGGCACGGCCATCACGAAGGGAGCGCAGGTATTCGTCGCCTGTACGCAAATCCGCTGTTTCCCGAACAGGAGGGATTGTCGTCGAAGTACGCTCTGCTTGTTCAGTCTGATTCACCATAAGTTCTCCTCGCTTTATAAAAGTTGCGAAAGGCTATTCACGATCGACTGTTCACGATCTCACGTGAGATAAGCCCTACGCCATCCATTTATATACAATAAGAACATACATTATGTATTTAGTAAAGCGTGTTTTGATTTTAGTTTCAAATGTAGCTAAAAAATGTACCTATTTAGGTGTAAACTGGCACAAATTCCAACGGTAGACATATGAACTCCGGGCTATGGAAATAGCCGACAGACGATTGAGTGACAGGGAAAATTTTGACTAAAACAGTGACCGAACACACTCCTGTGTCCAAAAAAAAGCGCTCCCAATCCAGCATTTCCCAGACCGGCGCAAAGGCTGAAGCCCCCCGCTACACACCACCGCTAACCATCTCGCATGAAGCGCTGCTGGCCAACGGCGGAGACCATCAATTCCGAGCCGCGGTCTATCTTATGAATATGGTGCTATCGCGGCTGCAGACATGCCGGGAAAGTTTTGGGGCGCTGCTCGGTTTGACCGGAACACAGTTTGCTGTGCTGTTGGGAGTAGCGCATGAACAGAATGGAAGTGGCGTCACCATCAGGAAACTCGCCGACCACTTATCCATCGCGGCGCCGCATGTGACAACCGAGGTGGGACGAATGGTAGATATGGGACTGCTCATGAAGGATCGCCACGACACCGATCGCCGAAGCGTTCTGACCAAGCTGACGAGTAAAGGACGCGAGTATGTCGAACAAGTATCCCCTGTCGTGCTGAAGATCAACGACTACCTGTTCGAAGGGGTGGAAGAAACCGAATTCAAAGCTCTATTGTCCTGTTTCTCTAAGATCTCCATCAACTCCGAAAGAGCTTTGGCGGAGCTACGCATCTACAAGATCCAGGCCGTGCCGGCGCAATAATTTCTTGCATCTATCCCAAGCGCCGTTTCTTTCAAGTAGCCAATATCTCGAGGCCGTTGCGGCCCAGCGGGTTTTGCGAAGTTGGAGCAAGCCATTTCGGCGCTTGTTTTCAGGAGGCAAGCGAGCATCTGTTCGAGCGCGGCGTTTACGGACAGCCGGTGGCTGTCCGTTCCGCGAGTTATACGCGCCCCCCTACCCCCGGTACCGATGCCGCAAAAGATAGCAGTACACGAAGCCCGGATAAGCCAGCACCAGGTACAGGCACAAGCTGATGACGTAGAACTCCCAATCCTTGGGAAAGGCATTGCCGATGTTGATTTCGAAGGCTAGGCCCAGCGTCCCCACCAGCGCATACAGCACCAGGACTTCCAGCAGGCGTGCGACGAACGACTTGTGGATGTGCTTATTGACGTCCCGCCAGCCCGGGTAGCTGAGCAGCAACACCACGGCCACGGCCAATACCGCGACCTTGACCAGGAACAGGCCCATCGACGCCGCATCAGCGCCAACCAGCGCGCCCCCTACCCAGCCCAGGATCGCAAAATGCAGACCGACCAGAATGGCGAAAAACACGGCGAATTCCAGCAGGCGCAGCCAGGCCGGCCGGCGGTCTTCCCCCTTTTGAAGCCAAGGCAGCATCAATAGCGGGCGCCGGATCAGAAACGGGAGGCTCGCGGTTGCCAAGGCAAGGACGATAAGAATCCAGACCGCTACCGGCTGCTCCATGACTACCCTTTAAAAACCGAGCGATGTCTGAATCGCATGCACGCACAGCGCCATCAGCCCGCCGGGCAACACGCCCAGGGCAATCAGCGCCAGACCGTTCAGCGACATCAGGCCGTGCGGCAGCACCCCGCCGGCAAGAGGCGCGGCCTCCCCTTCGGGCTCGTCGAAATACGCCATCTTGACCACGCGCAAGTAATAAAAGGCGCCGACGAGCGAGAACAGAACTGCCACGACAGCCATGGCGACGTGACCCGCGCCGACCAGCGCCTGCAACACCGCAAGCTTGGCGTAGAAGCCCGCCAGCGGAGGAATGCCCGCCAACGAGAACATGGAAAGCAGCAACACGCCGGCCAGCACCGGATTGCGGCGGTTCAGGCCTTTGAGGTCGGAGATCTTCTCGCATTCGAAGCCCTTGCGGCTAAGCAGCAGGATGAGCCCGAAGGTGACCAGGGTGGTCAGCACATAAATGACCATGTAGAACAGCGCCGAACCATAGGCCTGCCCAGTGGCCTGGGGATTGTTTTCGACCACGCCCGAGAGCAGGCCCAGGAACACGAAGCCCATGTGCGAAATGGTGGAGTACGCCAGCATGCGCTTGAAATCGGTCTGGGCGATGGCCGTGAGGTTGCCGATGGCCAGCGACAGCACCGCCATGATCAGCAGCATGGGCTGCCAGTCCAGGGCCAGGCCGTGCAGGCCTTCGATGAGCAGGCGCAGGATGAGGGCAAAGGCGGCCAGCTTGGGCGCCGCGGCAACCAGCAGCGTCACCGCCGTGGGCGCGCCATGGTAGACGTCGGGCACCCACATGTGGAAAGGCACCGCGCCCAGCTTGAAGGCCAGGCCCGCCACGATGAAGACCACGCCGAACACCAGGGGCAAGGTGTGAACCTGGCCGGTGGCGATGATGTGGGCGATGCGGGCCAGGTCGAGCTGGCCGGTGGCGCCATAAATCATGGAAAGACCGTACAGCAAAATGCCCGATGCCAGCGAACCAAGCACGAAATACTTCATGGCCGCTTCGGAGGCCTTGACGTTGTCGCGGCGCAGGGCGATAAGGGCATACAGGGCGAAAGACATGAGCTCCACGCCCAGGTAGACCGTAAGCATGCTGCCGGCGGAAATCATGACCATCTGGCCCAGCAAGGCAAACAGCGACAAGGTGTACATTTCGCCGCCATGGCTGAGCATTTCGCGCTCTTCGGCATATTGACGGCCGTAGATCAGCGTGATGGCAACCGTAATATACGATGCAATCTTGAGGAAGTGCGACAGCGAGTCGACCACGAACATGCCGTTGAACGTCGTGCCGGCAACACCGTCGCTCCATTGCACCGCATTGACCACGGCAACGACGAGCAAGGACAGCAGGCTCAGGATGAACGTCGGATGGCGGTTCTTCGATTTGCTGAACGCGTCGAAGATCAATACCACAACGGTCAAAATCAGCAGCAGAATCTCAGGCAAAGCCAGGGCGAATTGAAAATGATTTTGCATAATGATCCGGGCTTACAGTTTCGAGACGGAGACGTGTTGCAACAATGCCTGCACCGATACATGCATGACGTCGGTAAACGGCTTGGGATGGATACCCATGTATAGAACCAGGATGGCCAGGACTCCCAGGATGAAAAACTCGCGCTTGCCCAGGTCGGCCATGGCGCGCACTTCTTCATTGACGATGTCGCCCAGCGCCACGCGCTTGAACATCCACAGCGAATAGGCGGCGCCCCATATCAGGGCGGTGGCGGTCAAAAGGCCGATCCAGAAATTGTGCTCGACCGCGCCCATGATGACCGTGAACTCGCCCACGAAACCGCTGGTGGCCGGCAGGCCGCAATTGGCCAGCGAAAACAGCAGGAAAAAGGTGACGAAGCGCGGCATGACGTTGACGACCCCGCCGTATGCGTCGATGCGGCGCGTGTGCAGGCGGTCGTAAAGCACGCCTATGCACAGGAACATGGCGCCCGAGACGAAGCCGTGCGAGAGCATCTGCACGATGGCGCCTTCGAGCCCCGCCGTATTGAAGATGAAGAAGCCCAGCGTGACGAAACCCATGTGCGCCACCGACGAATACGCCACCAGCTTTTTCATGTCGTCCTGAACGATGGCCACCAGGCCGATGTAGATGACCGCAATCAGCGACAAGGCGATCATCAGGCCGGCCAGGCTATGCGAGGCATCGGGTGCGATGGGCAGCGAAAAGCGCAGGAAGCCGTAGGCGCCCAGCTTGAGCATGATGGCCGCCAGCACCACCGAGCCGCCTGTGGGCGCCTCGACGTGCGCGTCGGGCAACCACGTATGCACCGGCCACATGGGAACCTTGACCGCGAACGCGGCAAGCAACGCCAGGAAGACCAGAATCTGCGGCGTATAGCCCAGCTTCATGTGCTGCCATGTCTGGATGTCGAACGAGCCGCCCGCCACATGCCACAAATAGATGAAGGCGATCAGCGTCAGCAGCGAGCCGGCCAGCGTATACAGGAAGAACTTGAATGCCGCATACACGCGATTGGGGCCGCCCCAGGCGCCGATGATCAGGTACATGGGAATGAGCGTGGCTTCGAAGAACACGTAGAACAGCATGCCGTCGAGCGCCGCGAACACGCCCACCATGAGCCCGGACAGGATCAGGAACGACGCCATGTATTGCGCCACGCGCTTGGTAATGACTTCCCAGCCCGCCAGCACCACGATAATGGTGATGAAGGCGGTAAGCAGCACGAACCACATCGAGATGCCGTCGATGCCCAGATGATAATTGACCGCGAAGGTCTCGATCCAGGGCACATTCTCGACGAACTGCATGTCGGCCGTGTCGTAGCGAAAACCCGTGTATAGCGGCAAGGTCACCAGAAAGCCCAGCACCGAACCGATCAGGGACAACCAGCGCGTAAGGCCGGGACGGTCGTCGCGCCCCACCAGCAGGACGATCAGCCCCGCCACGATGGGAACGAAAATGGAAAGAGTTAGCCAGGGAAAGGTAGAAGACGCCATATCGCTAGTCATCAGTGAACCGTCAGCACGAAAAAGGTTAGAAACGCCATGATGCCGATGATCATCGCGAAAGCGTAATGGTAGATGTAGCCCGACTGCAGATAGCGGCTGATCGACGCGACCATGCCCACCACGCGCGCGCTGCCATTGATCACGATGCCGTCGATGATGCCGCGGTCACCACCCTGCCACAATCCGCGGCCCAGGCAACGCGCGCCGCGCGACAAGACCTGTTCATTGAACCAGTCGGCGTAGTACTTGTTTTCCAGAATGGTGTACAGCCAGGAAAGCTTGTTCTTTATGGCTTCGGGCAGGCGGGGATTGACCAGATAGCCATACCAGGACACGACAAAGCCCGCAACCACCAGCCAGAACGGCAAGGTAAGGAACCCGTGCAGGGCGAACTCGACCCAGCCATGCCAGTGCTCGGCCAGATCGGCCATGGCTGGATGCTGGGGCAGAACGGCGATGACGCCCTTGAAATAGCCGCCGAACAGCAGCGGGTCGATGGCCCACGCACCGGCAATGACGGAAGGAATGGCCAGCAGCACCAGCGGCACGGTCACCACCCACGGCGATTCGTGCGGCGTGCCGTGATGGCCGTGATGGTCGTCGTGTCCATGCCCGGCGGGTTCGGCATTGAAGCGTTCCTTGCCGTGGAAGACCAGGAAATACACACGGAAGGAGTACAGCGACGTGACGAACACGCCGATGAGCGTCGCGTAGTAGGCGAAGCCCGCGCCCCATACATTGGCCGCGCCGGCGGCTTCGATGATGTGCTCCTTTGAATAGAAGCCGGCGAAGAACGGCGTGCCGACCAGAGCCAGCGTGCCGATCAGGAAGGTGATCCAGGTGATCGGCATGTATTTGCGCAGGCCGCCCATATTGCGGATGTCCTGGTCGTGGTGCATGCCGATGATGACCGAACCGGCGCCCAGGAACAGCAGCGCCTTGAAGAAGGCATGGGTCATCAAATGGAAGATGGCCACCGAGTAGGCCGAGGCGCCCAGCGCGACGGTCATGTAGCCCAGTTGCGACAAGGTGGAGTACGCCACCACGCGCTTGATGTCGTTCTGGATGATGCCCAATATGCCCAGGAACAGCGCGCCGATGGCGCCGATGATGATGACGAAGGACAGCGCCGTGGACGAAAGCTCGAACACCGGCGAGAACCGCGCCACCATGAAGATGCCGGCCGTCACCATGGTTGCCGCGTGGATGAGGGCCGAAATCGGCGTGGGGCCTTCCATGGAATCAGGCAGCCAGGAATGCAGCGGCACTTGCGCCGACTTGCCCATGGCGCCCACGAACAACGAAATGCAGGCCACCGTCACCAGTTTCCAGTCCGTGCCCGGAAAACCCAGGCTCGCCAGCTTGTCCGTCTGGTGGAAGATTTCGCCGTAGTTCATGGTGCCGGTGTAGGCGAACAGCAGGCCGATGCCCAGTATGAAACCGAAGTCGCCCACACGGTTGACCAGGAAGGCCTTCAGGTTGGCGAAAATGGCGGTGGGCCGCGTGTACCAGAAACCGATCAGCAAATACGAAACCAGCCCCACCGCTTCCCAGCCGAAGAACAGCTGCAGCATATTGTTCGACATCACCAGCATCAGCATGGAGAAAGTGAACAGCGAGATATAGGCGAAGAAGCGCTGGTAGCCGGGATCGTCGGCCATGTAGCCGATGGTGTACACATGCACCATCAGCGACACGAAGGTGACCACCACCATCATCAGGGCGGTAAGCGAATCGATCAGGAAGCCGACTTCCAGCTTGGCCGAGCCAATGAAGTTCCAGGTATATACCGTACCGTCGAAGGTCTGGCCATTGAGCACCTGGTACAGCACGACGACCGAGCCGATGAACGAGATCAGCACGCCCAGAATGGTAATGATGTGCGCGCCCTGGCGACCCACCTGGCGGCCGAAAAAGCCGGTGCCGAACAGGCCGACAAGCAAAGCGCCGGCCAGCGGCGCCAATGCTATAAGTAGATAAAGACTGGTTGAACTCATAGTATTTGTAATCCCATCAACCTTTAAGGTGGTCTAGTTCTTCGACATTGATCGTATTCAGGTTGCGGAACAGCAGCACCAGAATCGCCAGGCCGATGGCGGCTTCAGCGGCGGCCACCGTCAAGATGAAGAAAACGAACACCTGACCGGAAGCGTCGCCGAACCAGGTCGAGAACGCCACGAAGTTGAAGTTGGCGGCAAGCAGGATAAGCTCGATCGACATCAGCAAAATAAGCAGATTGCGGCGATTCAGGAAAAAACCGAACACGCCGATGGCGAACAGAATGGCGCCAAGAACAAGGTAATGGGCAAGTGTTATGGTCATTTCGATTCTCCCGATGCGGCGGGCTGGGCCTTGGGCTCGGTTTGCGAAGGAATGCTGACCAGGCGCAGGCGGTCTTTGGCGCGCACGCGAACCTGATCGGCGGGGTTGTTGTACTTGACGTCGCGCCGGCGGCGCAGGGTCAGCGCAATCGCCGAAACCATGCCCAGCAGCAGGATCACGGCGCCCACTTCGATGGCGAACACATATTGGGTGTACATGAGCGTGCCCAGCGCGCGCGTGTTGTTGTAGTCGGCCGCAACCGGGGCCTGCGGGCCCGCGCCGGCCCACAGCTTGGCAATGACGAACGCCATTTCCAGAACCATGATCAGGCCTATGCCCAGGCCCAGCGGCAAGTAGACCTTCAGGCCCGTGCGCAGCGAGGCCATGCGCATGTCCAGCATCATGACCACGAACAGGAACAGCACCATGACGGCGCCGACATACACCAGCACCAGCAGCAGTCCCAGGAATTCGGCCCCCGCCAGCACCCACAACATGGATGCCGTAAAGAAGGTCAGAATAAGATGCAGCACCCCGGTGACGGGATTGGGCGCCGAGATGACACGAAACGCCGCCACCACCAGAATGATGGACAGCAGATAGAACAGGACGGTAGCAAAAGTCATATCAGGCCCTGGAATCAACGATAAGGAGCGTCTTCGGCTCGACGACGCGCAATTTCCGGCTCGTACCGATCACCAATGGCCAGGAGCATGTCCTTGGTGTAGTACAGGTCGCCGCGTTTTTCACCGTGATATTCATGGATATGCGTTTCCACGATGGAATCCACGGGACAGCTTTCTTCACAGAAGCCGCAAAAAATGCATTTGGCCAGGTCGATGTCGTAGCGCGTCGTGCGGCGCGAACCGTCCTCGCGCTCTTCGGACTCGATGGTAATGGCCAACGCCGGACATACGGCCTCGCAAAGCTTGCAGGCAATGCAGCGCTCTTCGCCATTGGGATAGCGGCGCAACGCATGCAGTCCCCGGAAACGGGGCGACGCAGGCGTTTTTTCCTGCGGGTAGCGCAAGGTGATCTTGCGCTTGAAAAAATACTTGCCGGTCAGGCGCATGCCCTTCAGCATTTCGGACAGCATGAAACTGCCGAAGAAATCTTTAATTGCATCCATATCTTGCCCCAGTCCGCCTCAATGCCAAATATTCCACGGCGTTTGCATCCAGATCGCAACGATCAGCAGCCATATGCCGGTGAAGGGAATGAATACCTTCCAGCCCAGGCGCATGATCTGGTCGTAGCGATAACGGGGAAACGTCGCCCGGAACCAAATGAACATCGACACCACACAAAACGTTTTAATGCCCAGCCACAGCCAGCCCGGCACCCAGGTGAAGGGCGCCACGTCGATAATGGGCAGCCAGCCGCCCAGGAACATGATGGAGGCCACCGCCGACAACAGGATCATGTTGGCGTATTCGCCCAGGAAGAACAGCGCGAACGCCGTGCCCGAGTATTCCACCATGTGGCCCGCCACGATTTCCGATTCGCCCTCGACCACGTCGAAAGGATGGCGGTTGGTCTCGGCCACGGCGGATACCACGTAGATGACGAACAGCGGCAGCAGCGGCAGCCAGTTCCAGGACATGAAATTGACGCCGTGCGACGCGAACCAGCCCTTGTCCTGCCCCAGCACGATGTCGCTCATGTTGAGCGAGCCCGACACCAGCAGCACGGTGATCATGACGAAACCGACGGCCAGCTCGTACGACACCATTTGCGCCGCGGCGCGCATGGCGCCCAGCAAGGCGTATTTGGAGTTGGAAGCCCAACCGGCGACGATGACGCCGTATACGCCAAGGGAGGTTACCGCCATGATGTACAGCAGGCCGGCGTTGACGTTGGACAGAACCAGTTGCGGGCTGAACGGAATGACCGCCCAGGCCGCCAGGGCCGGCATCAACGTAACGACAGGCGCAAGCACGAACAGCACCTTGTTGGACTTGCTGGGCATGATGAGCTCTTTGCTCAGCAGCTTGAACACGTCGGCGAACGGCTGCAGCAGGCCGCGATAGCCCACGCGGGTGGGCCCCAGCCGTATGTGCATGGCGCCGATCATCTTGCGTTCCCAATACGTAAGATAAGCCACGCAAAGAATCACGGGAACGGCGATCAGGACGATCTTGATCACCGTCCAGACCACGTACCAGGGCGTTGCGCCGATGAGGCTGGTACCGAAATTATCGAGTGCGGTCACCCATTCCATTTAGACGCCCTCCACCGAAAGCTGCCCGAAAGCGCCGCCCAGCGGCAGGGTTTCGGCGAATGCGGCGGAAAGACGCACCGCGCCCTGCGCCACGGCATCGTCCAGCAATGCTGTCACAGTGATTTCTCCTTGCGGGGAACGTACGCGCACAGTCCGGCCCGATTCCACACCCAGGCTGGCCAGCGTGGCGGCGCACATGCGAGCCTGCGGGGCCTGAGAGGCGGTGGTCTGTTGCAACGGTTCGGCGCGGCGCACCATGGCGTCGCTGCGATAGATGGGCACGTCGGCAAGACGCTCGAGCCCTGCCGGCCCGGACGCCAGGCCGATGGCGCTTTGCACGTCGTTGGACAGATGCGCCTCGACGCCGCCGACCAGAACGCTGTCGCGGATGGATTCGGAGGTTTCGTCGTCGAAGCCCGGCAGTTCGAACAAATTACCCAGCACGCGCAGGACTTTCCAGGCCGGACGCGTGTCGACGAAAGGCGCGGCGGCGCCCTTGAAGCTTTGCGTGCGCCCTTCCGCGTTGATGAACGTGCCCGAGGTTTCGGTGAACGGCGAAACCGGCAGCATGACATGCGCCCAGTCCTGGGCGGCGGAGCGGTAGGAAGTCAGCGCCACCGCGAACTCGGCCGATTGCAGCGCCCGCAGCGCCTGTGCGCCATTGTCGGCGTCGAGCGCGGGTTCCGCATGCAGCACGATATAGGCCTTCAAGCCATCGGCCAGCATTTGAGCCGCCGTCAGGCCGTCCGCCCGGGGCGCGGCGCCGGCAACATAGCCGCCCACCGTATTGCCGCCGGCGGTCAGGAAACCCAGCCTGCCCTTGGCCACCTGGGCCAGGGCCTGCGCATTGGCGGCAATGAGCGAAGCCTGGGGCGAAGCCACGGCCAGATTGCCCAGAAGCACTGCCACGTTTCCGCCGGAAGCCAGGCTGGCGGCAATGCGCTTGGCTTCGTCCGAGGGGATCAGCGCGCCGAATGCATCGGGCACGGCCTGGTCGGTGGCCTGGGCCAGAGCGACCAGCACTTCGGCCACGGCGTTCGGCAACCCACTGGGGGTAACGGTCAAACGCCCTTGAACGGGGAACAGGGGATCGTCGGCCGCACTGTCGATAAAGGAGATTTGCGTGCCTTGCTTGGCTGCCTGGCGCAGACGCTGCGCGAACAAAGGATGATCCTTGCGCAGGAACGAGCCCACCACCAGGACGCGATCCAGCTTGCCAAGCTCGGCAATGGGCATGCCCAGCCAGGGCACGCCGGGGATGGCCCGGTCCAGCCCGGCATCGGTCTGGCGCAGGCGGAAATCGACGTTCTCGGAGCCCAGGCTGCGGGTCAGCCGGGCCAGCAGGGCCAGTTCTTCGAGCGTGGCCTCCTGGGTGCCCAGGGCGCCGATCTGCGTCGCGCCATGCTGGTCGCGCACCTGGCTGAGCCCCTTGACGACCGCTTGCAGCGCATCGCTCCAGGAGGCTTCGCGCCACTGGCCGTCGGCTGTGCGGATCATGGGATGGGCCAGGCGGTCTTCGGTATAAAGGCCGGTATAGGCGTAGCGGTCACGGTCGCTGATCCAGCATTCGTTGACGTCTTCGTTTTCGAACGGCACGACGCGCATGACGCGGTCGCCCTTGACCTGCACCACCAGATTGGCGCCAACGCTATCGTGCGGGCTGACGGAACGGCGGCGGGCCAGTTCCCAGGTGCGCGCCGTATAGCGGAAAGGCTTGGAGGTCAGCGCACCCACGGGACAGATATCGATCATGTTGCCCGACAGTTCGGACTCGACGGCGCGGCCTACGAACGACGTGATTTCCGAATGTTCGCCGCGGTTGATCATGCCCAGCTCCATGATGCCGCCGACCTCTTGGCCGAAGCGCACGCAACGGGTGCAATGAATGCAGCGCTGCATTTCCTCGGCGGACACCAGAGGGCCCATTTCCTTGTGGAACACGACCCGCTTTTCTTCCTGGTAGCGCGACGCCGAAGCGCCGTAGCCCACCGCCAGATCCTGCAATTGACACTCGCCGCCCTGATCGCACACCGGACAATCGAGCGGATGGTTGATGAGCAGGAATTCCATGACGCTTTTCTGCGCGGCGACGGCCTTGGCCGAAGCCGTATGCACGATCATTCCGTTCGTGACGGGCGTGGCGCAGGCCGGCATGGCCTTGGGCGCCTTTTCGACTTCGACCAGGCACATGCGGCAGTTGGCCGCGATGGAAAGTTTCTTGTGGTAGCAAAAATGCGGCACGTAAAGCCCCAGCTTGTGGGCGGCCTGCATGACCATGCTGCCCTCGGGGACTTCAACCTTCTTGCCGTCGATGGTAAGTTCAACCATTGCGTGTCCTGAGCCTACAGATATTTGGGCACCACACAGCTTTTATGCTCTATGTGGTGTGCGAACTCGTCGCGAAAATGTTTGATGAAACTGCGTACCGGCATGGCGGCGGCATCGCCCAGCGCGCAAATGGTGCGCCCCATGATGTTGGATGCGACCGAGTCGAGGACATCCAGATCTTCGGGACGGCCCTGCCCGTTCTCGATGCGATTGACCATGCGCCACAGCCAGCCCGTGCCTTCGCGGCACGGCGTGCATTGCCCGCAGCTTTCTTCGAAATAGAAATACGACAGGCGCAGCAGCGACTTCACCATGCAGCGGGTTTCATCCATGACGATGACCGCCCCCGATCCCAGCATGGAACCCGCCTTGGCGATGCCATCGTAGTCCATGGTGGTTTGCATCATGATGTCGGCGGGCAGCACCGGCGCGCTCGAGCCGCCGGGAATCACGGCCTTGAGCTTGCGCCCGCCCTTGACTCCGCCGGCCAGTTCCAGCAAGGTCGAGAACGGCGTGCCCAGGGGAATTTCGTAGTTGCCGGGCAGCTCGACGTCGCCCGACACGGAAAACAGCTTGGTGCCGCCGTTATTGGGCAGGCCGGTTTCGAGGTATTCCTTCGCGCTGTGCCGGAATATCCAGGGCACGGCCGCGAAGGTTTCGGTGTTGTTGATGGTGGTGGGCTTGCCGTAAAGGCCGAAGCTGGCCGGGAACGGCGGCTTGAAGCGCGGCTGGCCCTTTTTGCCTTCCAGCGATTCCAGCAAGGCGGTTTCCTCGCCGCAAATATAGGCGCCGTAGCCATGAAAGGCGTGCAGCTGGAAATTGAAATCCGAGCCGAGGATTTTGTCGCCCAGGAAGCCGGCGGCACGCGCTTCTTCCAGCGCTTCCTCGAAGCGTTCGTAGATGTCGAAGATTTCGCCGTGGATGTAGTTGTAGCCGACACTCACGCCCATGGAATAGGCGGCGATGGCCATGCCTTCGATCACGATGTGCGGGTTGAAGCGCAGGATGTCGCGGTCTTTGAACGTGCCCGGCTCGCCTTCGTCGGAATTGCACACCAGGTACTTCTGGCCGGGCAAGGCGCGCGGCATGAAGCTCCATTTGAGTCCCGTGGGAAACCCGGCGCCGCCGCGGCCGCGCAATCCCGAAGCCTTGACCTCGGCCACGACTTCCTCGGGCTTCATGCCCGAGGTAAGGATTTTGCGCAAGGCTTCATAGCCACCGCGCTTGACGTAGTCGTCCAGACGCCAATTGCTGCCGTCCAGGCCGGCAACGATTTGCGGATTGATGTGGCGGCCATGGAAAATCATGCTGCGCGACGCGTCGTCGTCCGGCGTGGCCAGCAGGCCGTGGGAAAACCGTTGCAATGTTTCCGGAGCGTTCATCGCGATTCTCCGTTCTGTTTAAGTTCGTCGAGCATGACGTCGATCTGCTCCGGAAGCATGCGCACGCACATATGCTTGTTGTTGAGCAGCATGACCGGCGCATCGCCACAGGCGCCCATGCACTCGCCTTCCTGCAGCGTGAACAGGCCGTCTTCGGTGGTTTCGAAAAAATCGATGCCGAGTTTTTCCTTGAGGTAATCGGCGGCCTTGACGCCGTCGCGCAGCGCGCAAGGCAGATTGGTGCATACCGTAAGCTTGTAGCGGCCCACCGGCTTGGTATCGAACATATTGTAGAAAGTGGCGACTTCCTGCACCGCGATGGGCGGCTCTTGCAGATACGAAGCCACGTCTTCGATGACTTCGGTGGAAACCCAGCCTTTCTCGTCCTGGGCGACAGCCAGCGCCGCCATGATGGCGGAACGCTTTTGATCGGCCGGGAACTTGGTCAGTTCCTTGTCGATCTTTTTGTAGGCTTGTTCGGAAAGCAGCATAATTTGTATCCGGTATTTATCTTGACGCGGCGCCGATCAACGATCGATCTCGCCAAACACGATATCCAATGTCCCGATAATGGTGACGGCGTCGGCAATCATGTGCCCGCGCGTCATCTCGTCCAGAGACTGCAGATGCACAAAACCCGGGGCGCGGATCTTGAGGCGATAGGGTTTGTTGGCCCCATCGGAAATAACGTAGGTGCCGAACTCGCCCTTGGGGTGCTCGACCGCGGCATAGGCTTCGCCCTTGGGCACGTGCATGCCTTCGGTGAACAGCTTGAAGTGGTGGATGAGGTCTTCCATGCCGGTCTTCATGTGTTCGCGCGAGGGCGGCGCCACCTTGTGGTTATCGACGATGACGGGGCCGGGATTGTTGCGCAGCCATTCGACGCACTGGCGGATGATGCGGTTGCTTTCGCGCATTTCGGCAATGCGAACCAGGTAGCGGTCGTAGCAGTCGCCGTTGGTGCCCACGGGAATGTCGAAATCGACGCGGTCGTAGACTTCGTAGGGCTGCATTTTGCGCAGATCCCATTCAATGCCCGAGCCGCGCAGCATGGGACCGGTAAAGCCCAGAGCCTTGGCGCGTTCCGGGTCGACCACGCCGATGCCCACCAGCCGCTGCTTCCAGATGCGGTTGTCGGTGAGCAGGACTTCGTATTCGTCGACACAGGCCGGGAAACGGTTGGTGAAGTCCTCGATGAAGTCCAGCAGCGAGCCCGAGCGGGCTTCGTTCATGGCCTTGACTTCCTTGGCGCCGCGGTACTTGCTGGTTTCGCCGTATTGCGGCATGGTGTCGGGCAGGTCGCGGTATACGCCGCCCGGACGGTAGTACGCCGCATGCATGCGGGCGCCCGAAACCGCCTCGTAGCAATCCATGAGGTCTTCGCGCTCGCGGAAGGCATACAGGAACACCGCCATGGCGCCCACGTCCAGCGCGTGCGAGCCGATGGACATGAGGTGGTTGAGAATGCGCGTGATCTCGTCGAACATGACGCGGATGTACTGGGCTCGCAGCGGCACCTCGATGCCCAGCAGCTTTTCGACCGTCATGACGTAGGCATGCTCGTTGCACAGCATGGAGACGTAATCGAGCCGATCCATGTAAGGCAGCGTTTGCAGATAGGTACGGGTTTCGGCCAGTTTTTCGGTGGCCCGATGCAAAAGCCCGATATGCGGGTCGGCGCGCTGGATGACCTCGCCATCGAGCTCCAGAACCAGACGCAGCACGCCGTGCGCCGCAGGGTGCTGCGGGCCAAAGTTCAAGGTGTAGTTTTTAATGTCAGCCATTTCTTAACGCTCTATTCCGTAGCCTTCTTCGCGCACGACACGCGGGGTGACCTCACGCGGCTCTATGGTTACCGGCTGGTACACCACGCGCTTCTGCTCGGTGTCGTAGCGCATCTCCACCGTTCCGGAAATTGGGAAATCCTTGCGGAACGGATGGCCGATGAAACCGTAGTCGGTAAGGATGCGGCGCAGGTCGGGGTGGCCTTCGAACACAATGCCGAACAGGTCGAACGCCTCGCGCTCGAACCAGTTGGTATCGGGCCAGACATTGACCAAGGAGGCGACCACGGGGAAATCTTCGTTGGGCACCCAGGTACGCACGCGCAGACGCCAGTTGTTCGCCACGGAAAGCAGATGGACCACCACCGCAAAACGCTGGGGGAGCTGCGCGCTGGCATCTTGATAAGTGGGCGCGCCCCAGCCGGAATAATCGACGCCGCACAAGTCGATGCACAGCGCAAACCCCAGCGACGGGTTGTCGCGCAAGGCCAAGCAGGTATCGACCCATTGTTCGGCAGGCACTTCGAGCGTCAGTTCGCCCAGCGCTTCGGTGCAGTTGAGGGTTTCGCCGAAATGGGCGGTCAAGTTGGTTTTTAGCGTTTCAAGCCGTGTCATAGTGCGAGCAGTTGGAACGTGAATGAATGGGCGCAAGGCCTAGCGGGCGATCGTATTGGTCAGGTGGATCTTGTTCTGCAATTGCAGCAAACCGTACACCAGGGCTTCCGCCGTGGGCGGGCAGCCGGGCACGTAGATATCGACCGGCACGATGCGGTCGCAACCGCGCACCACCGAATACGAGTAATGGTAGTAGCCGCCGCCGTTGGCACAGGATCCCATGGAAACCACCCAGCGCGGCTCGGGCATTTGGTCGTAGACCTTGCGCAACGCGGGCGCCATCTTGTTGCACAGCGTGCCGGCGACGATCATCAAATCGGACTGGCGCGGGCTGGGACGAAAGATGATGCCGAATTGATCGAGGTCGTAG
>CALMPB010000273.1 GCA_937871985.1 uncultured Burkholderiaceae bacterium | reverse complement strand
ATACGGGCAATGTGAATGCGCAGTCGCTGCAGGCGGGAGTGGACTACCGGTTCTAAAACTTGAGTGGCTCCAAATCGCAATTTAACGCCAATGCGATCGAGGTCGCGAAGGCCGATGGACATTGGGTTGCAGCCTACGCTCCTCAGGGACAGGCCGAGATTCCGGTGTCAAGGGTGATCCAAATTTCCACTGGAGGATTATTGGGCGGCCGATGACACACCGACATCAGCGCGAATTCAAACGCGTACCGGAACTGCCGTTGGAGAACCAGCTGGCGGCCTAAAACGGACGCTACGCGGCTAAATAGCCGGATTGGGCTCGAGCGGAGAATTTGTCCCACATCATTTCCTGGAACACACGCCTCTCGCGTATCGGGCCTATCATCGCCTTACCCAATCAGGCATTCACTGTATGCCTCCATAGTCACCTCCTATCCCCATCTTTATCTACCAAAAAAGACAGTTCTCCATTTCACTCATTGCATTGACGAAATACCCTGGTAAATACATAATATAAAAAACCTAGTTTAATAACTTAATTTTGATATTTTCCGACACCACCTTTAATGTTAAAAGCCAGTGTCCCACTTTCTGGCTCTCGGATCTTCACATTTATGGAACACATCGCCCCACTGCCCTCGGATGAAAAATCCAAACGAGAAATCGTCGATGAGGCACTTTCCCGTATCCATGACTCGACAGGCCAGGGACGACTGACTTTCACACGTGTTTATGACGTTGCCGCGCAATCGACCGCGGATGCTGCAGATCAAATGCGGCATCAGGGAATTGAGCAGCACCCACTGGCGGGCATGCCGATTTCGATCAAAGACCTTTTCGATGTCAAAGGCGAAACTACCCTTGCCGGGTCTCGAGTTCTAGAAGGTACCCCAGCAGCCGCTCATGATGCCGAAGTAGTACGCCGTCTCAGACGCGTCGGCGCCGCTATCGTCGGCAAGACGAACATGACGGAGTTTGCCTTTAGCGGCCTAGGTCTGAATCCGCATTACGGTACGCCGCTAAATGGCTGGGATCGGGCCAATGCCAGAATACCTGGCGGCTCATCCTCGGGGGCCGCTATTTCGATCGTCGACGGTATGGCAGTCGCAGCAATCGGAACCGACACAGGCGGTTCCTGCCGTATCCCGGCAGCACTGAATGGCATCGTAGGCATGAAACCCAGCGCGAGCAGCGTGCCAACGGATGGACTGTTACCGCTGTCTGAAAGCTATGATTCGATTGGTCCTTTGACCTCTTCGGTCACAACCTGCGCGAACGTTTATTCAGTCATCAGCAATACATCGGGCGCACTGACTAAAAGGCCTACCACTTCCCTTCGCTTAGGAGTGATAACGAACTATGTGCTAGCCGGCATGGACGGCACCGTCGCCTCTGCTTACGAGTCTGCCATAAAAAAACTGGCCGCAAGTGGAGCGCATATGCAGGACGTATCGTTGCCGGTGCTAGAGAAATTGCCCGAGCTATTCCAGGACGGGGGCGTGGTGGCCGCCGAAGCATATCACTGGCATAGAGATTATCTCGCGCGCTGCGAAGACCAATACGATCCACGTGTTTCAGCTCGCATGCGCCGAGGCGCCAGTATCACTGCCGCCGACTATCTCGCTATGCTGCAAAAACGCCGGGCGCTAGTCTGCGAATGGCAGGAACAGACTGCTGACTTCGATGCCGTATTGATGCCCACTGTGCCGCTAGTGGCGCCAAAGCTGGATGATCTGATCGACGACGATGAATACAACCGCAGCAACCTACTGTTGTTACGCAATCCCACCGTGGTGAATGCACTGAACGGTTGTGCCATATCCATACCATGCCATCTGCCTGGAGAAGCCCCAGTCGGCCTATCCATAGCCGGCGCACATGGCCGCGACTGGAGCATTTTAGGACTTGCCTTTTCGGTAGAAAAGCTTCTGCGTACTTAATCAGCGCCCCTACACCTTGTGGCTCGGGGAAGCCGTCACAGCGTCCGAAGGCAATTCTGCATCGCCCTCCGCCTGCTCGGCGTTGGCCCCTGCCCCCCTAAAATTGGAATCAGGAGAATCGTCAAGACTGTCTTCATCGACAAGAAGACGAAATGCGAGCGCGCGAGCACACAGAACACACATATTCTTAGTCCGGCACCAGAGTAATATGAATCGGATCGCGGCCGTCGCTAATTTCGCGACCGAGCGTACGTACTGCTTTTTCGCCCTCGGATAGCGTAAACAAGTGAGTACAAAGTGGTTTGAGACTTTCCTGGGCGTTCTGGATGATATGTAAAGCCAGCTCGGTAGACTCCCAGCCCGCGCTCAATACACCAACAAGTTGCAGCTCGCGAAAGACCACCTTATCTACCGGAAAATTATCAAGCCGGTTCTTTCCTTTTAAACCTGCAAGCACTATACGACCGCCCCGCTTAACCATATCGACGCCTTGAATAATTGGTGCCACTGCGCCGGATGACACGTCCAGTACGACATCGACAAGCTCGCCATTTGTGATGTCGTTCACTTGGGCAACGGGGTCTTCTGTTTCCACATTGATGACATCCGTTGCGCCGAGCTGCAGGGCAAGTTCCAGTCTCGTCTTGTCAGAAGAGGTTCCAGTAACAATAACTTTAGAGGCACCCGCCTGGCGCGCCGCAACTGCGGCAAGCAGACCCCGTTGTCCCGGCCCGGCAATAACAACCGATTTACCCAGTGCCGCGCCGCCAATTTCGTACACCCAGCGAATCGCATTCGAAAGCGGGTTCACTAGCGTCATCAATTCAGTTTCAATATTGTCTGGCAGCTTATGAACCATCGACTTGGGATGAAGATAGACATGAGTCGCGTAGCCTCCCCAAAGCGAAGGTGCTACCTTGGTGCCGAGGTATAAGCCATAACCCACATCTGACTGGCATCGCGTATAGGCGCCAGCAATGCAATCGGCACAGTGCCCACATGGAATGATTGGCTCCACAGCGACCCGGTCGCCTTCCTTGACCCCCCAACGCTTGGCCGCCATGGGACCGATGCGGTCGATGTAGCCCATGATCTCATGACCGGGCACGATAGGCATTCCGCCCCCCCAGTCGCCGAGATGACCGAGCCACTGATCGTAATCGGTGCCGCACAGGCCGCACGCTTCAACGCGAAGAACAGCATCGTCGGCAGCAATGTCTGGAATGGGAAACTCGCTCATTTGCAAGTTTTTGGGCGATTGCAGCACCAAGGCCGTTGCCGTATTCATAAAATTCCTCATAACGCGACTTCGCGAACAGCAGCGCTGGCTGTTCGCGACCAACTCAATAAATCGAATGATGTAACACCCTAGGGGGTGGTAACTTGCAATAAAAGCTCATCTTTATGCGTCTCGACAAACTCTTCCATATCTCCTATTTCAGACACCGCATCCAACGGCACAACTGAGTATGCGTTGCCGTCTTTGATCGTCTCGCGAAAAGCCGCCAAGCTTTCGTCAGTTTGAATGATGTCGAGAATACGGCGGCGAGTGCGGACAATTGCCACGTCGGTTGCAACAAGCCGCTCTTTGTCTCGATCAACGATCCGTCCATCGCTTCCGGGGCAAGCCAACATGCCTTCTTGCATTGCGCGATCCTGGTCGTTCAATCCATGAATGCCCGACGGACTGGACAGACTGGCGCCTTCGCGGTCGATCATGTAGTTGTTTCGGGAATTGCGTATTGGAATAAATGCGTCGATGATCGTACCCGTATTAAGTCGATAAGCTTCGTATGCACTATCGGGAGGAAACGCCAAGCCCTTTCCTACATAATCAAGAAAGGCCTGCGGGAGATCTCCTTGCATGTAATAGTTGAAATCCCATGTGTAAGTGTTGTAGTCGTCAATGGGAACAAACGCTCTTCCGCCGATCGGAAATTCGGCACTGGGAATGGAGGAAAACGCCGGGGCCATAAATTGCGATACGCGCCAGTAGAAGTTTTCATCGGCTTTGCGCCGCGCAATGCCCAATATGCCCACCGGCGTATTTTTGGCATATAGCTTCGGGTGCAGATCAAGTGCCGAGTAGTGGCGATGAACAGGTGAAGTAGCCAACGTCGAGGGGTTGGTATGCAGAATCGAAACATGCGAACTGTCGAGCTCGCCTTCCAGCCCTTGAAGCCAATGAGACTCTTGCACCCATACCGTCGCGTTACGTTGCGTTTTTGGCAGGTCGATCCAGGGGAATTTCGGAAAAGCCGGCGGCTCATCCTCACCCATATACACCCAGACAATGTCCGCCTTCTCTATAACTTTATAAGCGGTAATTTTTACCTTCGCACATACGGCCTTATCTGGCTCGTTCTGCATCTCCAGACATTGACCGCTTGGGCTATAAAGCCATCCATGATAGTTACAACGTATGCCGCTTTCTTCCACGCGGCCATAAAAGAGAGGGGCAAGCCGATGAGCGCAGTTAGCTTGCACGATTCCTACTTCGCCCTTCCCATTCCTGAATGCGACAAGCTCTTCACCGAGCAGTTTTATGCGAACAGGCGCACAGCCCGGGAGCGGCAATTGTGAAGAAAGCAGTGCCGGTAGCCATACGGATCGAAAAAGCGCACCCATTTTCGTGCCCTTCCCTACCTCGGACAATACGTCCGTTTTTCTAACTTGACTCATTACATATCCTTTCTTGGGTGCGATTACTAAAGCGTCAGGAAGCCGCCGTCGACGGGGAGGACGACACCATTGACAAATTCGGCAAGGGGGGAAGCCAGGAATACAGCCGGCCCGGCCATTTCTTCGGCTTTACCAATGCGCTTCATGGGGGTATGCGAAAGCACAAAGGCCACACGATCCGGATTCGCCCGCGAGCCCGCAGTTTGCGGCGTATCAATAAATCCAGGCGCCAAGGCATTTACCCGAATACCGAATTTGGCAAGCTCGACAGCCAGCGACTTGGTAAACATCGCAACCGCGCCTTTACTAGCCGCATAAGCGGTCGTATCGTTTGGTGCAGCGGAAAACGATTGAATCGACGCAAGATTGATAATGTTTCCGCCGGTTCGCTTTAACTGCTCCAGAAAGGCAGAAACGGCATGAAAGAGCCCATCTACATTCACTGCCATCACTTCACGCAATACATCGGCATAACCTGCATCGCCA
>CALMPB010000272.1 GCA_937871985.1 uncultured Burkholderiaceae bacterium | reverse complement strand
CATCAGCACACAGGTGCTTATCAGGGTGCGCGGGAACATGTATAGCGTCTCCATCCGTTTATGTTTTTCACTACGCGGGCCGTGGGTGGGTGCGTAGTGCGGACGATTATGTGAGACGGAATCCGGGACAGGGAGATGCCGGGATACGCGACGCGATAGCCACTCGTTATTGCATGCCGGCGGCTACCGACGGCTCAGATCGGCCGTGATCTCCCTGGATTAACTGCGAGCCGGGATAGCCTGCCGGCCTCTTATGGCCACCCCGCCAGAAATGTAGTAACATACCTACAATTGTGATTCGTGCAGGAGGTGCTCGCCATGACCATCACAACCCTATCCAGCCGAGAGCTCAACCAGGACGTTACTCGCGCAAAGAAAGCAGCCAAGCATGGTCCCGTGTTTATCACGGATCGCGGCAAGCCTGCGCATGTACTGTTGAGTATCGAGGAATACCAGCGGCTGACAAGGCAGCGTCGCAACATTGCCGATGCTCTGGCCATGCCGGACGTTGCGGACATCGAGTTTGAACCGCCGCGTGTGACCATCGGTCCCCGACCGGCTGATCTCTCATGATGTTCGTCCTCGACACCAACGTAGTGTCCGAACTGCGAAAGGTCCGGGTTGGCAAAGCTGATCCGAACGTGGCGGCATGGACTGAAAGCGTCGATGCCACAGAGCTTTTCGTTTCTGCCATCACCATCATGGAGCTGGAGCTTGGCGTGTTGTCGATTGAACGCAAAGACGCCGCTCAGGGAGCCATGCTGCGCTCGTGGCTGGAGCAACACGTGTTGCCGGAGTTCTCGGGGCGAACATTGCCAATCGATACGGCCGTGGCGCAACGCTGCGCCCGGCTGCACATCCCCGACAAACGCGGCGAACGTGACGCGCTCATCGCGGCAACGGCCCTTGTCCATGGCATGACGATCGTCACTCGCAATGTGGCCGATTTCGCGCCTACGGGAGTCGCTAGCCTCAATCCGTGGGAG
This sequence comes from uncultured Burkholderiaceae bacterium, assembly GCA_937871985.1. The sequence goes on along the minus strand of CALMPB010000272.1, from coordinate 2,914 downwards.
GCGATGCAGTGAAAGACCGAAGGTTGTACGCGAAAGTTATTGGCTCACTGGCCCTTTCCGCTGCATCTCTTGTTGGTGGATGTGCGATGCCCCCCCCCATGCCTGGGGGAATTGACCGCAACCTAGTTGCTCCCCCTTCCATCACGAAGGGCTACATCCTTCCGCAGGAGGTTGAGTACAAGATAAAACGCGGCGTCGGTGTCCTTTGGACAGAGCGCCTCAAAGCCGGTGAGTACAAGCCAGTCCTATCCAACGACAAAGGAACCTTCTATCTCGGCCCACCGATGGCCGTCACTCGTTGGCTTGGGGAAAAGGAATTAGGGCCCAATAACGGTGGTTTTTGGATTTCAAAGGACGAAACGCAAAAGCCCCGTCTTTGGTTCTATTTTGACGCTACCATCGGCGATGAAGAAGCACAACGTCTCGGATACGGCTCAGCCGCACTACTTGCGGCGATATTCGAGTTAGGGAAAGGCAGCTTGACCGTTTGGAACCCTATCGAGGACGAGAATTTCGCTGCAAAGCTGCAACCGATTCAAGTACGTACAGATTGACTGTGCGAAAGACAGCGGGCCGAGCCTTTGCTTCCGCGAGCGAAGCCTCCTCAGGCCTTATCGTTCAGAGGCCGCATTGGAGCAAACCCGGGGGCGGCTCTGGGCGCTCTGCCGGCGCTCGACAGGCGGCCAGCGTCTAGCCACGCATGGACGCAAAGCGGCCTCCAGCAACTCGATGTAGGCGAGCCGCGCTTGTACGCGCCAGGTCTGCAGGTACAGCTGTATGCCCCTCGACAGCGCCGGCGGAGTGCAGGCGGGCGTCATCGATCCACAACAGCCAATCAGGACAAAAGAATGCCTCGCCAAAGGCGAGGCTAGTGAACCGGAATGCCGATGTCACCGGGCAAGAAGTCTGCCCATCAGTCCGGCGGCATTTGCGCACAGACGTTGCTAGTTGATCACTCCCAAAAACTCGCCCACCACTCGATAGCGATGTTCGTCGTCTTCCTTGTTGAGTTCAATTGGGGTCAGCTCTGGATTGGTGGACCGCGGTTTCAATAGGATCTGTTGATTCTCCGCCCCATCTTCGGTACGCACCTTGAAGCTCTGATACTCCTTCACCGTGTATCGCGAACCAGCGTCGCCATCCTGCGTATCGACGCACTCCACCAGCACAATTTTTCCATTCCGGCTGCCTCCCGGGTTCAAACGAAACAGGCAGATAGCGCCATCGGGGATGACCTTGTTCATGGATTCGCCGACTACATGGCAAGCGAAAATATTCTTTCCCACGTGCATGCCATCGGGGACCGCTACCCAGTTTTCATGTTCGACGTGTTGGAGCGCGCTGAAACCACCCGCTGCCGCTCGCAAGTCATAGAGCGGGACTGCGTTGACGTAAGGTTCCAAAGGCTTGCCAGGCGCAGGGAACGCGATGACGTTGGATTTGTGGCTCTCCACATGCCGCTTCAGATAGCGCCTCAAGCTGTCGTCGCACGCATAGAGAAACGTGCCGCGTATGCCTCGCAGCATGATGGTCCGATAGATGTTCAGTATGTACTGCTTGAGTTCATTCGGATCTTCGATGGTCTGCTTTCCGTTCCGGTCATGATAGTTGTTGCGGTCAATGACGATCTGGTCCAGTTCTTCGTCGTAGCGGATTTCGTGGCCGAAGATTACGCCGGTGTAGTTCAGGTCATAGCCCTGGGTGGTATGAATGCAGCCCACCTCACCCGCAGCGCCTTCCGCGTTGATCCAATCCACGGTCGTGCTGTTCCACCGCAGCCGCACGTCACCGATTTCGATGTCATGCAGATCGGGGGACCTCCTGGAAATCCAGGGCCAGGAGTAACCAGCCACCAGTCGCGCCAAACCGTAGCTGGAATTTCTCTGCTTTATCTCCTTTACCATGTCGGAGAGTTCGTCGAAAACCAAAAACTCGTACTTGCCGGAACTGAACTTCTCGTCAGCCGAAAGCCGCATGTGCAGTAGATCATCGACAAACTGCACGTAGTGCCGCCCGGCGCGTACGCGGAACTGGGATGCCAGAGTTATAACCGTGCTGCCCGGCGAAGACTTGATGTCCTCGAAGTCGGATGCGTTGGCATCGGATGGTTTGATGCTTTGGTACGGGTCGTAGAAAAAGACAGCTTTATCCGACTGGCGCGTGACCCAATCCACCTCGCTGCACCTATCCTTGTCCAGTCCAAGCGCTGCGCAGGCCGCGTCGAAGCCACCGAAATAGGCTCCCAGATTGACGCGCTTGCGCAGGCGATGTGACTCATCGACCAAGACGATGTCGTAGCGTTGCTTCGTCAGCTCGGAAGGGCTGATGACCATATCGGGACGCAGGCCTGCAACGTTCCGGAACGCCTTCTTCAGCGTGCTCCTGAACGAGCTCATAGGGACTACCAGGGCCATGCGCGGGTGTGGAAGCGATTGTTTGATTTGCCCCAACAGGTCCCGAACTTCCTTCTCTTCCTCGGAAAACTCGCGCAGATCCAGCTCGTCAAGGTTGGAATGAATGAGCTTGAAAAGGAATATCGCCAGTACCGACTTTCCGGTTCCGGCTCCCCCTTGGACCACGATTTGTTTGAGCGTGGGGTCGACCAGCGACCTCATTATCTCGATCAGGCCTTGCTGTTGATCGGCCGACAGAGATTTGTACGGCGAATACTTGAAAACATCGGAATTGTCGATGGCCTCGATTGACCTTTGGGCGATTCCGCACTCGCGCAGCCGGTCCCAAGTCTCGCGAAATATCCTGGAATAGAGTTCATCCCTCTGATAGTAGTTGTGGTCGCTCAGGCCGAGATTGCCGTTCAACATGCTGAAACGGCCGTCGGCTGACAGGTACTTTATGAGAGAAGACTCTATATCGAGAGTCGCTGATTTGTTGAAGCGTTCACTGCTGACGAGGT
>CALMPB010000271.1 GCA_937871985.1 uncultured Burkholderiaceae bacterium | reverse complement strand
GAGCCGGATGTTTGATGGGGCGGGTCTTGCGGAGCTGGACGTCCGGAATGGGCGCGCGCTTCACGGCCTTGGCGCGTGAGACGCGGCGCCGTTCTTCCAACCAGGCTTCGACCTCGGAAAGATCCCAGACCACGCAGCGGGAGGTGAGGTAGAAGCGTTGTGGAAATTCGCCGCGCTGTTCCATGTCATAGATCGTGGTGTCGGCGAGAGGCACTATTTCCCGAAGCTGGTGGCGCCGGATGGTGCGCCTCATGACCGTTTCGATTTGCGGCTTCATCTGAAATCCCTTCATCCGTCTCCATGAAAGGATAGAAGGCGATAGATCACGCCGAATGAAAGCCAAAAGTTACCAGCGTAGAACTATGTCGTGGTCTGGCGTGCAAATCGGACAATGCCCGCGATTTTCAACCGATGGGTGCGCTGTCTCTCGGTGTGGGCGAAGTCTTCCAGGCTGGTGACGACATCTTTCTCTGATGCCTTTTAATTGATGCCGCGAAGATGAATGCGATGATCTGACATTCTCAGCTTACCCCGGCACTGATCGGAATGAGAAGTCTACTACCAGCGATCGCCAAAGTGAGCGCTGAGTCGATCCAATGACGGTGGGATCTCGTCGTCAGCACACATGCCTAGATATGTCGCGGCGCGCGTCGCGCCGACATAGAGATAGCGCTCAAACAGTGACGGTTCCGATGCCGCCAATCGGTCAACGCCTATGAAGAAAACGGCTTCAAACTCGAGCCCCTTGATATGACGAACATCAAATACGCGGATCTCATCATCCCGACCGATTATTTTCCCATCAACGCAAGCGACTGCATGAAGGTTTTGATCTTCAATGACCTCGTTCAGGGCATCTGTGATCGGGCGGACAGCCGCTTCTTCGTGCACTAGAATCGCGATGGAAGGCAGCGGCCGTGGGGACACTGAACGCTCGATTTCGGAAAGGCGCTGACTGAGCCAGAAGGCCACATCTTCCGGCGCGGAAAGCCCACACGCCATCACCGGGCATACAGCATCGTTGTTCACGTCCTCCGGCAAATCAGCATCTGAAAGGTTTCCGCTGGTTGGGTCCGCCAACGCTTTAGCCAGATCGTTAAGCTGACGGCTTTGCCGGTAGGCAATCGAAACTCTTTGAATCTGGAGGGATGGCTCAACCCACCGAAGACTGTCCTCGCTTCGGCTCCCCCAATCTGTAATTCGCTGATTGAAATCGCCGCATGCAAAAAATGACCCGATAGGTTCGATCGCTAGCGCTCTCATGCAGGCGAGCTGTACCGGCGAGAAATCGGGCGCCTCGTCGACGAGAATCTGATTGCGCTGGATGTCGCGCATCGCGCGAATGGGCTCATAGGCGGATTGCTCAATGTTCCGCCGCACCCGATTGTCTGCCAGCAACTCGTTTCCGGCGCGCAGCATGGCCAGAATGACAAGGTCTGCTTCTAGGGGATGCAGGTCGCGATCTGGGTTCGCGTCCGGATACCAACGCCCGCCGCGCTCACTCCTCCGGAACTGCCTATATCGAGCAGGAACCTTGCTCAGATACTGGCGGATTGGCGCGCTGAAGCGATTGAGGGACAATTGCCAACCCAATCGTTCGGCCAATCCGTTAGCCTCGGCGTCGGTTAAGCCCCGATCACCAATCCAGTCGAGAACCAGCGCGCTGCGGGAGCTCGCTGACCGACGACGTGCCTTCGAGCGTGCCTGCAATCGAAGGGCCGCATAATAGGCGCGTTGCGCCGCTGCTGGTTTGTTCGTCGGACGATCTTCCTCTTCTTCCTCCTCATCATCGAGATCGTCGTCGGCATGATCGGTCTGGTCATCCAGGGTGTCGAGAAAGGCTATCAACTGCTCGAAGAAATTCTGGCCCTGCGCGCGTGCCCCAACCTGTGCCCGAGAAAGTGAAGCTTTGAGCACGGCGTCGACGTCTGCTCGAACACGACCAAGGACGCGGCGAACGTCTTCGCTTAGCGAGACAAGAGCATAGATGCCGCTTGCAGTGGAGGATATCTGGGCGCTCTGAATAGCGGCGCTGAGGCGATCGCCAAGCTTTGCGATTTCTGCGTCCGTGGCCGCCGCGAGAATTGCCGCAGCACCCTCCAGACCAGACCAAAAGTCACTGTTCTGCTTGGCTTGGAATTGCTCGAACCACTCGATCGGTGATTGCACGGCGTCAGGGGTGATGGTGGCGGCGCTATCCTTCAGAATGAAGGGCCCGCCGCCATTCGCCGTGCGTAAAATTGAGAAGTGATTGCGCGCGAGCTCCTTCCGATGTCCGATCCACGTTTTGATCCGGAGGTCCGGCGCGGGCACGTTGTTTCTGTTGAAGGCCTCTTTCAGATATTGCCCTAGCAGATCAGTTGGGGTGAACATGATCCAGCTTTGGCTGTGCGGCAGTGACGAGGGCGAAGCGTCGATCAAGCTCTGCTCATCGTCACTGAGGCCGTGAGGGTCGAGCTTTTGTCCCAATCGACGGATGAGCGTTGTCGTTTTACCTGTGCCCGGAGGACCAAGGATCAGAAGCTGCGAGTCCAACGATAATCGGAATATTGCATCTTGATATTCATCCAGCACCGCCTGATCGCGCAGCTGCATCTTGTTGATGATTCCGCGCTTCCGCCCAATGGTGACGTTATCGTCAACCTCAGCGGCCTTCAGCATCCGCTCGATCTCGTCCAGCGCATCCGCAGGGGCATCGCGCTCAGAAAGCAGGCGAAGCAATGAGGCAACAGTGATGGTTTTCTGGCCATCAGCCTCGAATATCGTGTCCCGAGAGTCCCAGCCGGCTGGCAGGGCTTCTGTGTGAAACACCGTCCGTTCCACCACTTCGAGTGAGCCGCCCGGGACATCGATAGACCCGCCGGGACGCAGCGACGCGAGGCGGCCAACTGGCGCGTTGTAACTTGCAAAACGCACCCCGGCATCGAGCAAACCCGAGGGTGCGAAGCGGGAAATGTAGAATGTTGTTATTTTGTTAGATTCGTCGGCCGCGATCACCCTGGCGATAGCCGGTTCGCGCGAAAGGATTTGGTGACCGTTGAGCATCTCGCGGCCGATTTCATTGAGTTTCGCGACGGCCTTCTCGGTGGTTAGTGTATTCAGAGGGGCGAGGCTTTCGGCTGACGGCCCCTTGAACCGCCCCAACTCCGCTCTTGCGCCTGTCGCAACGCGATCGAAGATGGCCAAAGCTTCTCGTGCAATATCGCTGGCGCGTTCGTCGAAACTCAAACTCAAAGCCGTTCCCCCCTTGGACATCCATCTTTGCAAGCCAGTTGCCCAGATTCCAGAATAACCAGATCAGGATTCTAATTTTTTACTCTCGGTGGTCGAGTTGATGCCTTTATGTCGCGAAATTCATTCACTGGCCTGAACCTCAATAATCTGCTCCGAGGTCATCAGCACGATCAGTCCGCGCTCGGCGCCGGTCATGTTGAGATAGGCCCGCACCTGCGCGCGATAGTGATCGAGCGTCTTGGGCGCCGGCGTCACATCGCTTTTCCAGTCCACGACGACGGCGGGTTGGCCGTCGGCTGTGAGGGTCAGGGCGTCGGCGATCCCGGCCGTTACGGTTTCCATGTCGTCGGTTGCCTGCGCGGTATAGACGGGAAATTCGGCCAGAAGACCCGGCCGCAGGGCTGCGATGTCGGGCAGGGCCAGGGTCCGGGCGACACAGGCCGCCAGTTCCTGAGCCGACAGCCCCGTCGCCGGGTCGGCGACCGAAGAGCGGCCGAGGGCGCGGATAAGGTCGGCCGCCCGTTCGGTCAGGGCGGCTTCCGCCTCTGGGGTTTCGCCGGTCAGCACCTCTTCCATCAGTTTGTGGAGGATCAGCCCGCGTTCCCGGCCGCCCTGCACGAAAGCGGCGGCTTCCAGCTCGGGAGGCTGGTCGTCGGCTGATCCCGTCCAGAGCGCGGCTTCTTCTTCCAGCAGCACGGTCCCGGCGGCGTTTTCGTCGCGGCTGGGCGCAAGCCAGGTCAGCCGCGTCTGCGCGGCGGCGATGTGTTCGGCTTCGGCGGCGAAACTCGCGCGCGTCTGGGTGTTGTCCGCACCCGCTCCTGTGGCCGTGAGGCCGGCAGGCAGGTGGGAGACGTCCAGGCCGGGCAGGTCGGCGAGCGAAAGATCGACGAGACCGATCCAGGCGGATTTAGACGGCGTGGTGTCGAGCCGCGGGAGGACGAGAAGTTCGCGGGCGCGGGTGGCCGCGACATACCAGAGCCGGATGCGTTCGCGGTCCAGCTCTTCCTTTTCCGCCTGGCGCGCGGTTTCGTAGCCTTCGGGCGTGACGCCCATAACCGGGCAATAGAAAGTCTCGGTCTGGCGGTCGATGATAGCGCTTTCGGGCGCCATGACGCCGGTCATGGTGTTGACCGGAATGACGATCGGCCATTCCAGCCCCTTGGCCGCGTGCATGGTGAAGAGCGCGACCGCTTCCTCCTGCGCGTCGGGCCGGCCCTCGACGGCGCGCGCCTCGTCGGACCACGCCGCTGTCATCGCCTCGGCGAAGGCGCGCAGGCCGCGCACGGCGTAGCCTGTCGACAGGCTAAGATAGAGATCGACATTGGCGAGCGCGCGCTCTGCCTGGCCGCGATGGCGCTCGAGAAGGAGCGGACGAACGCGCATCACGTCCACGGCTTGCGAGAGCAACTCGTGCGGGGTCGTGCTGTTGCCGCGCCGGGAGAGCGATTGCAGCCGCTCGATGACCTCGCGAGCGAGCGGGTGCGCGATGACAGCGGGATCGATGCTGAGATCAAGGCGCGGAATCCGATCCGGCCGTTCCTCAGAACGTGGAAGCCCCCAGATGATGTCCAGAAGGTCTTCCTCGGTGAGGCCGACCAGAGGCCCGCGCAGTAGCGCGCCGAGCGCGAGCGTGTCGCGGCGATCGGCCAGGACGCGGGTCAGCGCGATGAGATCTTGGATTTCCTGGCGGCGGAACAGCCCCTTGCCGGCCTGGGTCGCCACGGGGATGCCGCGGCGCTCCAGGGCTTCCTCGTAACGCCACAGCTCCGCGCCGGTCGGCGCCAGCAAGGCAATGTCGCCCGGCTGGCAGGGACGTTCCGAGCCGCTGCGACGGTCGACAATGGGGTGACTTTCGATCAGCCGGGCGCACAGCTCGGCGATGGCGTCGGCTTCGGCGTCACGCTGCCGCTCGGCGCTGGCCTTGCCGTTTTCGTCGGCCACGGCGATGTCGAGGGCCGCCACGCACAGGCCGCCGCGGTCGTCATGAAACGGGTCGAGAGCGGTAAAGCCCGGCTGCCCATCGGCCGAGAGCACGGCCTCGAAGCGCTCGTTGACGAAGGTGAGGATCGAGGAACAGGAGCGGAAATTGGTGGAGATCGACAGGAGGCTGCCGGGGTCCTGGGCGCGGAAGGCGTCGCGCGCCTGCACATAGGCGCTGACATCGGCGCCCCGGAAGCGATAGATCGCCTGCTTGGGGTCGCCGACCAGGAAGAGCGCGCCCGGCCGGATTTGAAACCGGGGCCAGTCGTCATCGCCATCGACCGGCTCGCCGCACAACCGCCAGAAGATTTCGGTTTGCAGGGGATCGGTGTCCTGGAACTCATCGACGAGGACATGAGCGAAACGCTGCCCCAGTGCCCGGCGCACGGCATTATGGTCGCGCAGCAAGTCGCGCGCGGCGAAAATCAGATCGTCGAAATCGAGCTGGGCGCTGGCGCGCTTGTGGTCGCGATAGCGTTGCAGGATCGGACGCGCTTCGTCGATCAGCGCCGCCAGGGCATGGCCGGCTGCCGCTTGCACGAGCACGACCCAGGCGTCGCAGCAGGCGGTGTAGTGGGTCTCTGCGGCGTCGTTCAGTCGATCGCCGTCGGCCTTGGAAAGACCAGCCTCCTTCGCTGCGGCGGCCCATTTGCCCTTCTTGCGGTAGGAGGCGAAGGCGCCGGCCTTGGTGCATAGGTCCGGGTGGGGACGCGAGGTCAGGAGCCGGACGAGGCCGGCAGGCGTCGCAGGATCGGGACCGTTCGCCACGGCGGTCGCCATTTCGGCTAGGCGTTCGACGATCGTCACCGTTTCGGGCTCGGCCGCAGCCACGCCATCCATGAAGCCCGCGAAATCCGCTGCGGCCTGCCGGAACGCCGTCAGGTGTCCGTCCAGCGGGGAGACGGGCGGGGCCGCGAGCGTGGGGCGGCGACGCAGATTCTCGGCGATCTTATGGATGAGCGCCACGGTCTCGCCGGGGCTGTGCAGCACCATCTCGGCCAGGATGCCGCCCTCGCCACCGGACAGGCGTTCGCGCAGCCAGCCATCGACAATTTCGAGGAAGGTGAGATCGGCCTGGTTGCGATCCATGACACCGGCGCCGGGATCGATGTCGGCTTCCGCCGGATAGGGTTTGATCAGGCGCTGGCAGAAGCCGTGGATGGTCGAGCAGGTGATTTCGTCGATCGCGGCGCTGGCGGCGGCGAGATTGTCGCGATGGGTCTGGGTCAGCCCATCGGGCAGCGCCACGCGCAGTTCGGTCGCGATCGTGCCGGCCGAAAGGTCGGCGACGAACTCGCGGACACGAGACAGCAGCTCGCTCGCGGCGAGTTCGGTGAAAGTGACGGCGGCGATGGAACGCGGCGCGACGCCTTCGGCCAGCATGGCGGCGATGCGGCCGGCCATGACGGCGGTCTTGCCCGAACCCGCGCCAGCCTCGACCAGGATCGAGCGATCATGGAGGCTGATCGCATCGCGGCGGGCGCCGTCGTCATTCAGCACTTTGGACACGCTGCTCATCATTTCGCCTCCCAGACCTGAGCGACTTCGCCCAGCCGCTCCGTCGCGGCAGGCATTTTGCGTTTGCAATAGGTGGCGCTGGCGTTGGCCGGCAGGGCGAAGGCGAGGTCGTCATAATCGCCGCCGGTATCCGGGCCAGGCAGAGCCGCGCCGTCGGCGAGACTCGTCCTTGCCGCGCGGAGATAGCCCGTGATCTCCGCGAGCACGGCCTCGGGATCGTCGAGCTGAAGATCGACGGGCTCGCGCGGGTAAAGCAGCGAGGCGCTGATGGCGACGTCGTCGCCAAGGAGCGCCTTCACCGCGAAGGCATAGAGGCAGCGCTGCAGCTCGCGTCCGCCGTTCAGCCGGATCTCGCCCCGCGGCGGTCGGCCGGTCTTGTAGTCGCGCACGAGCGCGCGCTTGCCGTCGCCCGAGATGTCGAGCCGGTCGATATAGCCGGCGATGCTGAAGCCCGTGTCGGGAATCGTGACCGGCGTGCTCGCATCCCAAGGCGTCTCGGCGTCGGATTTCGGCTCCAAGCCGCCGAACGGCACTTCGCCAAAGGCGCGCGCTCCGGGCAGGATCTCATCGCCATAGGAAAGGGCGCGCCCCGCCATCACGCGGGCATCGTCGAGGGTTCGGCCCCAGATGACGGCCGGCGGAACCGGACGCTCGCTTTCCCAATCGGCGGCGACGGCCTGCCCGGCTTGCGCCACCGCCGCCTCGATGGTCTCCGTGTCGGCGGAGGCAAGGCCGCCGCCGGTTTCGAGGCCACGCAAAGCGCGGTCGAGAACCATGTGGACGAGATCGCCGATCCCGAGGGCGTCGAGGACGAGCGGTTCGGAGCTGCTCTGCGGTTCACGCCATCCGAACGCATAGACCCACACGAAGCTGAGCGGATTGCGCAGCAGGCGGCGCAGTGAGCTGGCCGACTGGGTGCGGCCGAGGATGGCGAGAATGAGCGGATGATCCGCGCGCACGAGCCCGTCATGGGGGGTGATCTCGGCCTGCCGCCAGTCGCGCCAGCAGCCCTGCGCGCCGACCGCTTGCGGATCTGTCGCGAACTCCTGCGGCCGGGACATTAGGCGGTCGGTTTCGCTGAAAGCGTGCGCCGGCGTCGCGTTGCGGCGCAGATAGGTTTCGTCGCCCCGACCGGCGAGCAGGGGGCTGCGTCCCAGAAGGCGCCCGTCGCTGTCGCGCCGGGCGCGCGAGAGGACAACGGCGCCAGCCGTCGTGGCGAGGATCGTCTCGAAATCGCGGCGGTCGGCGAGATTGACCGGCAGCGGATCGAGCATCGGGGTCGGGATGATGTGGTCCGGGATCAGCCGGTCCTCGGCAATCCCACGCGGCCAGCGCGAGGAATTGAGCCCGAGGAGCCGCACGTAGCGGCGGGGCGACGCGGCGAGCGCGCTAGCCGGCATCCAGGCGACGCAGACGCACGCCTCCAGTCCGTCGTCCTGCTTTAGGGTTTCCAGCGTCGCATCGATCGAGGCGGCAGGGCCGGCGAGCAGTGCCTTACGCCAGATCGCGAGCGCGCGGCCCTTGAGGTAGGCTTCTCCGATCTCGCTGGCGGCGTCCGATCCTTTCGCCAAAGTCTCGATCGCTGCGCGCAGCGCCGGAACATGGTCGGTGCCGTCGGGCCAGTCTTCCGGCGTCAACCGGGCCAGCAGACGGTTCCAGGCGCCCGGCGTCGAAAGCGGTGCATCGGTCGGCAGGACCCGCAGCCAGCCTTCGGGCAGGGTCTCGAAAGGCCCGCTATCCCGGCAGAACGCCGCGAGGCGCCGCAGCCGCGACTGCGACAGGCCCCGGACCACGATGTCGGCCAGCGCGGCGGCCGCCTGGCCCTCGCGGGTGGTGACGGTGCGGACGCCGTGGATGAAGTGCAGGTCGATATTGGCGTCGGCGCGCAGGGCCAGGAAATGATCGTCATAGTCGGCGGGCGAGGCGGTCGCGATGGCGATCTCCGAGGGCGAGACGCCCGAGGCGAGCAGGCTTCGCGCCCAACGCATCGCCTCGATAGCCTCGTGATAGGCCGTCGCTGCGCTGACCACGCTGATCCCCGGCTCTTGCGCCGGTGCGCGCGTGACCGTGACGCCGGTGCCGCTCAGCCATGCGGGAACGCTCCTCGGGCCGGCCGTCCACTGCACGGGGATATGGGCCGTGAGGGCCTGGAGCAGCGGCCGCCAGCAGGGCGAGAGTTCGGTAAGGCCGACGATCTCCATCGGGCCGAGGACCATCGGCGCATGATCGATGCGGGCGGTAGCGGCGGCGACGATGTCGAGGGGCCGCATCATACCGAACGGAAGCTGGTCGAGGACGGCCGCCTCCAGGCGCGCGATGGCGGCGAGCCGCTGATGACTGGCCGCGTGTGTCGCCAGATCGATGCCCGCGCGCCAGGCTTTGTGGAGCGTGTCGGCCGCCGCGTCGATCATGCCGGGAAGAGCCTTGATGCTCTCCAGCTCGCCCATCGGCGTTGTGGGCAGGGCCGCCTGGATGGCCGCGCGCAGGCTCTCGTCGTCGATGGGCCGGACGAAGCCGCCGGCCAGCCGGACGGCGGCCTGCTCAAAGGACATGATCTGGAGGCCGTGGCGACCGCCACGGCCCGCCGCCAGTCGGCTCTCCCGCATAGCGAGGCGGCCGTGAACGACCAGTGTGGATCGATGTGCGATGGTCATAGCCGCTCTCCTTCCGGGCATTACTTGCTGTCGAGCTGCTGGGGCGTCGTCGATGCGGCTGCCGTCCTTGCGAGCGTGCTGCTGTTGGGGCTGCGCAACGCCTTGGCGCCGCCGCAGGCGGTCCGTTTGTTGGCGATTTCAATCTCTGAACCGCGTTTCCGCATGTCGTGCCCCACCCCAAAAGCCATCCGGCCAATCACCATTGACGGATCGCCCCATATGGGAATAATAATTACACGGATCGCGTCGATACGTCCATATAGTTTTTATCCTCATCGGCGCGCGGAGGCACGAAAGCAATGCCAGAGGCCGCTGCGGCATTGAAATGGGGTGTGGAGCGCCGGCTCGAATTCATCGAGTTCCGCCTTTACTGGGAAGGCGGCGTGAATCGTTCGGACATCATCGGAGCGTTCGACGTGTCCGTGCCACAGGCGTCGAAAGATTTGACGCTGTACCAGGAACGCGCGCCACAGAACGCCATCTACGACAAGAGCGCTAAGCGCTATATCGCGAGCAATGAGTTCCAGCCCTGCTTTCTAAAACCAGATGCCGGACAGTACCTCAACCAGCTTCGCTCCGTCGCCGAAGGTATTCTGGCCCCCTCCGAATCCTGGATTGCTCATTCTCCTCCTTATGCTGGACCGCCTGTACCGGCCCGCGGCGTCAACAACGATACGCTGCGAACGATGCTTGCAGCGATCCGGCAGAACCAAGCGGTCGAGATCAAATATCAATCGCTCTCCAGCGATGATCCGCGGTGGCGATGGATCGCGCCGCATGCAATCGGCTTCGATGGGTTTCGGTGGCACACCCGCGCCTTTTGTGAGGTCAGCAGGTCGTTCAAGGACTTTTTGCTGTCGCGGATCATAGAGGTCAGATCAACTCGCCCGAGCGAGGTGTCGCCCGAGGATGATGCCGACTGGAACGAGCTTATCACGCTGGAAATAGGGCCACATCCAGAGCTTTCCGAAAGTCAAAAACGAATCATCGCCCTCGATTACGGCATGCGAGGGGGGCGTGCTCAAATTCAAGTTCGAAAGGCGTTGCGCTACTATGCGCTGAGGCGGTTGGGACTCGATACCCCGCTTGAAGCGCGGCGCCCGCAGGATCAGCAGATCGTGCTTCTGCGTGAGCCCGCGAGTGGCTAGTGCGGCAGCTCGATCATGAGTTGGCCGGAGTCATACGCCGGGCCAAGAAAATTAAGGTTGAGCCTTTCCGTGTCTCAACGACGGAAAGCGGGGGACAGTAATGCTGGGACTTACATTACGAGAAGAATTTCGGGGGAAGCGCCTCAAGGGCACTGCCATCGAACTATCGAACGATCAGCAAACTGGTGCCACTCAGATTGCTGCCAAACAGTTTCTCGAAATTACCTATCCCACGCATGACCTGCTGAAGGGCATTGAGGCCGTCGGCCCCAACCAAGGCCGCCCCGTGGTCGTGATCGGTGAGCGCGGTCTGGGTAAGTCGCACTTGATGGCCGCGCTCTACCATGCAGTGACTGATCCTGCTTCGACGGGGGCGTGGCTCAAGGAGTGGGCCGCCAAATTGGCTGACCCGAACATCGGCAACATCGCGTTGCGCGACGGGATGCACGTCATCGGCGAAAGCCTGCACCGTCAACGCTACAAGTTTCTGTGGGACGTGCTGTTCGAGAATCATCCTCACGGCTCGTTCATCAAGGGCAAGTGGGAAGGTCAGGGCGCATCCAAGACCGAAATCCCATCCGACAAGCTCATCATCGAGCTGTTGGAGCACAAGCCAACCATGCTGCTGCTGGATGAATTCCAGACGTGGTACGACGGCCTGACGAACACCAAGCAATATCCATGGAAGCATTGGGCGTTCAATTTCATCCAGATCCTATCGGAGATCTCCAAGGAGCGTCCCGATCTTCTGGTGTTGGTAATCTCTGTGCGGAATGGAGGCAGCGACGCTTACCAGCAGGTCCATCGCGTCAACCCCGTCGCTATTGATTTCAAAGCGGGTGGCAGCGCGGAACGCATCCAGCAGGATCGTCGCCGGATGCTGCTTCACCGCTTGTTCGACAACCGTCTTCAGATCGCCAGCGGCACTATTGAATCGCTCGTCGCGCAGCACGTTTCCGAATCTTTCCGTCTTCTCGACGTGCCGCCGGCCGAGCAGGAGCGCAAACGTCAGGAATTCACTGAGTCCTGGCCCTATGCGCCGCACTTGCTGCGTTTGCTCGAAGAGCAGGTGCTCATCGCTACCGACGCGCAGGAAACGCGCGATCTGATCCGAATCCTGGCGAACCTGTTCAAGAGTCGTGGTGAGAACGCCCCGCTGCTCACCGCGGCCGATTTCCGGCTGGACGATGATACCTCGGGCATTGGCGCATTGCTTGAGGCTGTCGCGAACCAGCACCACCGCACGCTGCGCGAGAAGGCTCAGCAGAATATCATCTCAGTGACGGAAGCGAGGCACGATCACGCCAGCGTCGCGCCGCATCTGCAAGAGATCGTCGGCGCGTTGTGGCTACGCTCGATTGCTGTGGGCAATCTTGCCGGAGCGGAGCCGGCCACGCTGCAACTGGACATCACCCGCAATAAGCCGGTGGATGACAACGCTTTTCACGTCGAACTAGCGACCATTGTTGAGAACAGTTTCAATATCCACCAGGAAGGCACCAAGCTGCTGTTCCGGGAGGAGGAAAACCCGCGCGCCAAACTGATCGCTTATGCGCGCAACGACAAGCTGTTCGCCGATGGAGCCGATCAAGCACAGCTCGCGAAACAGGTCCGTTACGTCATTGCCGGCAGCGACGAGGTTGCCAAGACCTTTCGCGTGATCGCTCTACCGAGAACCTGGGCCAACGATCCGTGGACCCTGCTCGATGATGCCGAGCATCCTGACAGATGGGACGATCGCCTTCCCATTCTCGTGCTGCCCGAGGAACCGGACAAGCTCGATGCCACGTTGGGGCGTTGGCTCAAGGACCAATTGCAGAAGCGTCGCAACACCGTGCGCTTCCTGCTACCGCGCGCCGGCAGCACAAACGCTTTTCTGGACCGCGATCTGCTTATCCTCGCGCGAGCCGAAATGAAGGCGCAGGAGTGGGGCAGCCAAAATCCTGAATACAGGAAGCTGCACAAGGAATTTGAGAGCACCCTGCGGGACAATCTCAAAAAGCGGTTTGACCGCTTCGCGGTTCTGTCGCGGTGGAATTTTGCCGACCCGGCACAATGCAAATTCAGCGTGGAGCGCCTCGACAAACAAGGGTCGCAGATCCCCGAGGCGATCGAAGAGGCGTTGACCAGCGATCTCTTTGTACCCGAGGACTTCGAGGAGTTGGTGATCGAGTTCGCCAACAACAACGAAGCGGTCGGCAAGCTGCTGCGCGAGCTGCAAGAGCCGCGCCCCGCTGGCCAGGATTGTATTCCGTGGCTGGGCGAAACCGCGATGAAGGAGCGCCTTCTGCGCTTGTGCGCCAGGGGCAAGGTCGCTCTCAATGTGCGCGGGATGGAATATCTGCAAACCCATCCAGGCGAGGATGAGGATACGGCATGGCGGCGCCTGCGCCCCAAGCTCTCGCTCACGGGGCGGCATCTCGACGATGTGTTCGTGATGTTGCCCTCCGCCGTGCCTGCGACGGGCGGAGCTACTCAGCCATCGCCGCCGACGACAGCAGGAGGCGGGCTTTTCGGTGGTGATGGTACGGCTGCGCCGACACCTCCCACACCACCTATGCCGGGGGGCGATGGAACGACCAGTTCTCCTCCCGATCCCGCGCCGGGGGGCATCTTTGGCGGCGGCGGCCCCACCACTCCATCGCGTATCCCGCTCGCCAATCCGGCTACCTCGCCCTTGAACCTGATCGGCAAGATCGAGAGTTGGGGTATCGGGCCGGCCACGCGCGTCGCCGATGTGTCGATCAAGGTGTCGGCCGCCACCGGCGCGCAGCTCAAGGAACTGCTCAGGAAGCTGCCCGAAGGCATGACCTTCGAGTTGAACCTCGAGAAGGAGGGCGATTGATGGCCCTGTCGGTCAGCGCGCTGCACACTCTTGAGCAAGGCACGGAAATCGATGCCTGGCGGGTCATTGTCGACCACGCGGTCGAGGTGGCATCCAAGCCCCTGGCCGTGGCCAATGCGGCGAGCGAGGTCGTCAGGCGCGACCGCGAAATCGGTGAGTTGGATCTGTTCCTGTCATCCAGCGGTTGGGATTTGTGGCGCGCCTTCGGCGACAGCGTGGAACGGACTTCGGATCGATTGGGGCGCTGGTGGGCGGAACCTTTCAGCGCCAAGGCTCTGCTGATCCTTGACGGGCTCTCGCTGCGCGAGCTGCCATGGCTGTTGCAGGGGGCCAAGGAGCGCGGCTTTACCCTTCATGAGGTTGGCGCCCACGCTTCCGAGCTACCGGGCGAAACCGACCAATTTGCACGTGCCCTCGGCTTTGCCAGCCGCAGCAAGCTCCAGAACAATGGTGGCGGTTTGGCTCATCGGCTGCAACCGGCGCAGACGGAAACCGTCGATCTGCCGTGGAAGGACTGCGAGGCCCTGATCGGTAACGCGCCCAATCAAATCTTCTGGCACCATTGGCCGGACGCCAAGTTGCACGACGGCTCCGGCGCTGGCCAAGGGCTGGAGCCATTGACGCGAGATGCGGCCGAGCAGCTTACCAGCAATGATTTCTGGGCGTTCGTGGAGCGCCTCGCCACCGGGCGGCGGTTGGTCATCACGTCCGATCACGGCTATGCCGCCACTGGATACTTCCCAGATGCGGACGGCGACGTCGGCCAGTTTCTCAAACAGACCTTTTCAAGTGGGCGCAGCAAGCCTGGCACAGGTGATACCGGCCCCTTCGTGCCGCCCGTAGCGCTGCAAATCGACAGCCCACATGGCGCACACCTGCTGGCCCTGGGCCGCAGGAAATGGCGCAGCCCCGGCGGCTACCCGACGCTCACGCATGGCGGTTTATCGCTGCTGGAGGTGTTGTCGCCCTTCATCGAGCTGACCAAGTAAGGATTACGGTTGATGGCCACCAAGAAAGAAATACTCGCACAAGAGGTCGCCAGGGCCGTCGGCGCAGGCAAGGCCGTCGCGCTCGAAACCGTCGACTTCAACGATCCCAACCGCCCCAAAACCTGCCTGGAAGTCGATTTCCCGATCCTGCCGGTCAATCATGTTTCTGCCGTTGAGGCGGCATCCGGAGCAGCCAAGAAACCGATCTATCAGATGTCGAAATGGTGGGCGCGACGGCAATCGAGCGTGTTCCGTTCGATGCTGATTGCTGCCGCGACCAAAGCGCCGGATGACCCCTCACATTCGGCTAGGCTGGTGTGGGACAATTACTACGCGAACCATCAGAAGAAGGGGGCCTTTAGAAGCCTAAAGGTCGCCGATATTTTCATGGGGGGCGGCACCACGCTGGTGGAAGGTTCCCGCCTCGGGATGCAGATGGCCGGCAACGACCTCAACCCGGTGGCGTGGTTCGTAGTCAAGCAGGAACTGGCCGATGTCGATCTGGAGGAAGTGAAGAAGCTCCTCGCCGACATCGAGGCCGAGGTCAAACCGCAGATCATGCCGTACTATTATTGCGACGGCCCCGACGGCGAAAAAGGTGTCTGGACGCATCTGCCCACGGGCAAGGCGATGCCCGCCGGTTTCGATCCGCTCACCATCCCGCGCAACGAGCGCAAGGATTACAAATATGAAGGTCCGGAGGTCATCTACACCTTCTGGGCCAAGCATGGTCCCTGTCAGGTGACGGGTTGCGGTCATCGCACACCGATCATGACCAGCCCGGTGATGGCGGTGAAGACCCTCACCGTTAAGCATTGGGAGCAGTGCTGCGGCAAGTGCGGCGAGACTTTCGACGTCGAGGATGACCTTGCGCGCATGGCGCCAGATGCACCGCTTTATGTCGCACCGACCGAAAAGCCCTATTCCATACTCGATCCAAGGAAAGGGGTGGTCTGCCCGCATTGCGGCCACAGCGCGCTAGTGAATCTCGGTAAGGGCAAGAACAAGAAGGTTACGTTGAGTCTGCTGGTGCATCCGCGATGGCTGGCAGGTGAGGCGAAGCAGGACGCAAACGGTCAGCCCTATGGCGGTTCGGCGCAGGACGACGTCGCTTCGAGTACCCGCTGGGATGCTGCACGGGCTGCGAAGATTCGCTTGCTAGAGGTGCGCGGCACGCTGCCGGACGAGGTAACGGACCCGGAGACGGGCGCCACGTTCGCGCCCGAGAAGGGCACGGTGCCGAAGCGCTCAAACTTCGCCTGTGCAGCTTGCGGCACAGTACAGGATGTGTTGGCGACGGTGAGAGCCAGCGGGAAAACTGGTGCCATGGCAGCTTACGCGGCGCAATGTTATGCGCCCAAGCGTGATGCGGCAGGCAATCCTTACGGCGGGCGTTTCTTTGCGTCCTTCGACAATGCATTTGCAAGGCAATACGACGCGGCAGCGCTCGAATGGAATGAGCGCAAGGATGCTGATCTAAAAGAATACTACCCGCGCTCCAGTGTGCCCTATGGCTTTATGACTGGCATCGCCAATGGCGATATTCGCGAAGGCCATGGTTTCACCCACTGGTGGATGATGTTCAACCCGCGTCAGTTGCTCGTTCATGCGCAATTGTTGAAGGCTGTCGTGAGCGTTGGCAAGTATGAATGGAAAGTACGGGAGTTTGTGCTGGGCGCGATCCAGCAATATTTGAGATGCGGGAACAATCTCAGCATATGGCACATTAAGAATAATCAAATATCGGCAGCGCTAAGCAACAATAATTTCCATCCCAAATCTACAAGTCTAGAATCGGGCGTATTCAACGCCGTGGGCGACGGGAACTGGAAATCTGCTGTCCGTGGGTTGTTGGGGGCCATTGAGTGGAAAGCTGAAGTTTGGGAGCTTGTAAGCGCAGAAGGGTTGGGGCGCATCGATGCAACTCTTGCAGAAAATATCGTCGGCAAGAGCGAGAAGGTCTATCCTGGTGATCCGGTATTGGGGGCAGATGCCACCTGCGGGTCATCGACCGACCTAACGCACATTTCGGCAGGCACCCTCGATCTCGTCATCACGGATCCACCCTTCGGCGGCCTGCTGCATTATTCGGAGCTATCCGATTTCTTCTACGTCTGGCTGCGCCTAGCGCTTAAGGACAAATATCCGGATTACTTCACCGCTGACTATACGCCAAAATCGTTAGAAGCAGTCGCCAACAAGGCGCGTGAACCGGAAGACCCAGACGGCTTCTATCAGCGCCTGCTCACTCAGTGCTGGAGAGAGGCCCACCGTGCGCTCAAACCCGGTGGCATCCTCGCTTTCACCTTTCATCACAGCGAGGATGAACCGTGGGTGGCAGTTCTGGAATCGCTATTCGACGCCGGCTTCTACCTCGAAGCAACGTACCCAATCCGTTCCGATGAAACCAAGGGGGACGGCGAGTTTGGTTCGAAGACCATCGAGTACGACATCATCCACGTCTGTCGGAAACGCACCGAGGAGCCCAAGCCGGTAAGCTGGGGCCGGATGCGGCGAGAAGTGATGGGTGACGTTCGTCAGTTGCAAGCCATGCTGGAAAATCATGCAAAGGAGGGGCTGCCCGCTGCGGACCTACAGGTGATCCGTCGCGGCAAGGCACTGGAATATTTCTCGCGGCACTACGGCAAGGTCTATGTCGATGAGGGGCGGACCATCTCCGTCAAGGATGCGCTGGTCGGCATCAACCAGCTCATTGATGAGGACGCCGACAAGGGCAAGGAGCCGCCGCCCGTCAACGCCGAACCGATTACGCGCCAGTTTTTACGCACCTTTGGCAGCGCGATCGATCTCCAGCGCGATCAGTTGCAGAAGTTCCTGAAAGGGTCGATCACCACACCGGATGAGTTCGTGCAGCGGGGCTGGTGCGCGGAGAAGAACAAGATTTTCACCCGTGCGGATCCATTGAATTTCGCGCGAGAATGGTCAGGCAAACACCGTCGCCGTCTGACCTCCGATCTGGACCAGGCGCTGGTGTTGATCGGGGCGTGCTTCGACAACAGTGGAATCAATGCCTCTGACACATTGAAGAATGAGAACTTCAAGCCGCACGTCGCGCTGAGGCCGCTGCTGGAATGGCTTCACCGTAACGGCCCTGACCAGACCACCCGCAATGCGGCTTCTCGGGCCGTGTCGATCTACAAAACCTGGCAGTCCAGCCAGGCGCCTCAGCCCGTTCAGGGGGCGCTGTTCGGTGACGATGAGGACTATGCGCGATGAGGCAACTGCTTGATACGGTATGGCAGCGGCGCGGCGCCAGTTGGGTGTGGGACGAGGAAGCGCGCAATCAGATTTGCGCGGCTGGCGAGGTCTGGAGCCTACGTCAGTTTCTGCGAGCGGTCGGCAATTGGCCGGACGACCTGCCGAGCAATCGGGGCAAGACGCTGGTGGTTGCGGGGCTGGACGGCAGCCTCGACCTGCTGACACCGGCGGATGCGGAGGCATGGCTGGGCGATGCCATCAAACCGGCCATCCTGTCGTTCCAGGACGAATACGAGGGCGAGGCCGCGCTGGCATTCTGGTTGCCCGGTGGCCAAAACCGCATCAGGGCGCAGGCCGCCACGGATGAGGTGAGTTGGCTGTGTCATGCGCCCCACGGCCATCAGATCGACTTCGGCCGTATCCTGTGGGGACAAGCCAACGAATATCCGCAGGAGATCCTGCTGCACGACGGCGGCAGGCCGGCAGGCCTGTTCCACCTGCGGATAACGTGAGGCGGCGGCGTGACGGTAGAGTTTCAGTTCCAGCCCGGCGAGCGTATCACTCACCACGAACATGGTCAGGGCGTCGTCCTTGAGCAGGCTCGAGACGGTTATCTGCGGGCCTTCTTCAGCGTCGGCGAGCGGCGTGTCCCGGCTGCTTCGCTACGGCGAGAGCTTACGCGCACCGAGCGCATTCTGCGCGCCGTGGACGGCAGCGCTGAACGCGGTCGCAAGGCGTGGCTGTCTTACGAGGCGCATGCGCTTCCGGTGATGGAAAGCGCCTCGGCGCTGACATCAGCGAAGATTGATCTTCTGCCGCACCAAGTGGTCCTGACCCATCGCATCGCCACGGCTTCACCCCGGCGCTATCTGATTGCCGACGAAGTGGGCTTGGGGAAAACCATCGAAACCGCGCTGATCTTGCGCGAGCTTGCCAGTCGGGGGGAGCTGAACCGCGCTTTGATGGTCGTGCCCGCCGGTCTCGTAAACAATTGGCATCGCGAATTGAATGAGGTGTTCAATCTCGATTTCGAGGTGTTCGGCTCCGAAGGCGACATCACCGATCGCAAGACGAACGCCTTTGCCAAGCACGACCGGCTGATCGCCAGCATCGACACGTTGAAGCGTCCGGCGCGTATCAAGCGGCTGCTGGATGCGCCACGATGGGATTTGGTGGTGTTTGATGAAGCGCATCATCTGACCGCCTACCGTACCGGGGGCAAGGTACGGAAAACGGAGAACTACAAGCTGGCGGAGGCGCTCAAGGATCATTCGCGCGATCTTCTCCTCCTCTCCGCCACGCCGCACCAGGGTAACCATTTTCAGTTCTGGATGCTGGCGCAGTTGCTGAATCCGACGTTGTTCCGCAGTCCCGAGGAGATGGTGGATAATCGCCACCGGCTCAACACGGTGATGTTCCGCCGCACCAAAGCTGATGCTTGCCAGCCAGATGGCTCGCCGTTGTTCGCACGGCGTTGGGTTCACACCGAATCCTTCATCATGGCGCAGGAAGAGCGGCTGTTTTACGAAAAGCTGCGCGAGTATCTGGAGGACGGCTTCGATCTCGCGCGTCGTCAGGGCAACCAAGGGCGCGCGCTGGGCTTCCTGATGGCGATCTTTCAGAAGATCGCCGCCTCGAGTTTCGCGGCCGTGCGCCGAACGCTCAAGCGCCGCTTGTTGATGCTGACCCTGCATGAGGCGCTGCTGCGCGACAAGGAATTGGACATCGAGGGGCGGGAACGGCTGACTGAGGAAGCGCGCGAACTGATCCACCAGGAATTCGATCTGCCGCGCGATAGCATCGGGCGCAGCGAGGTGGATCGTGTGCTGGCCGACTTGAAATACCGGCTAGTCAAGAAGCTGGATGAAGAGGCCCTGGAGATGGCCTCCGACCCCTACGACAGCGAGTATTCGGCCTCACATGCGGAAGAAGCTGCCTCTGCGGTCGTCAATCTGCACTTGCCAGAAGAGCGCTTGCGTATCGGCGATCTGCTGGGTGCGTTTCCGCCTCAGCGCGAAACCAAAATGCAGAAGCTGCTCGATGGTTTGGGGACGCTTTGGCGGCAGAACCAGAACGAGAAGATCGTGATCTTCGCCACCTATCTCGGCACGGTGGACATGATCGCCCGCGAGATTGAGCAAACCTTCCCCGGTCAGGGCGTGGTGGTGTTGCGCGGCGGGGATCACGGGGCCAAGGTGGCGGCGGAACGTCGCTTCCGACAGAAGGACGGGCCTCGCGTGTTGGTTTGCACAGCGGCGGGCCGCGAAGGCATCAACCTGCAATTTGCGCGTATCTTGTTTAACTTCGATCTGCCGTGGAACCCGATGGATATGGAGCAGCGCATCGGGCGCATCCACCGCTACGGCCAGAGCCACACCGCGCAGGTTTATAACCTTGTTCTCTCGGACACCATCGAGGGGCGTATCTTCCTGTTGCTGGATGAGAAGTTGACCGAAATCGCCCGGACGGTGGGCAAAGTCGACGAGCAGGGCAATGTTGCGGAAGATTTGCGGGCGCAGATTCTTGGGCAGTTGTCCGAACGGTTAAATTATGACCGCCTGTACCAAGAGGCGCTGTCTGATCCTGAGCTAAAGCGTACCCAAGTGGAATTGGAGGCAGCGCTCTCTAACTCTCGTGAAGCTCGGCAGGTTGTCTTCGATCTTTTCCAAGATCTCGATGGATTCAGTTTGGATGACTACAAGCCGTTTTCGGATGTCTCGTCCAGTCTGGATCGACTTGTGCGTTTCTTCGCGGCAGCGGTCGTGGACCGCCAGCAGAAGCTGGTGAAGGTGGACGACGCCACATACGATCTCGTCACTTCTGAGGGCAATCGTCGCGCGCGCTTCACCTTGAATCGTGAGGCGGCAACAAATCAGGATGAGCTGCAACTGATGGGTCTGGATCACCCGCTGGTACAAGAGGAGTTGGGGCGTTGGCGTAGTGTGGCTCCAGAGGAAATCGGCATTGCCGTGTCCGGTGATGTTGAAGGGCCGGTGCTGCTATCTTTGTGGATGGTGGAGACGTCCGCTGGCAACGGTGAGCGTCGCGTGGTGGTGCAGCCCATTGCCGTCAACCTGGACGGCGCGCGCATCCCAGCGGTTGAACGGGCGTGCGAGAAATATCTACATGCGCCGGCGGCCCCACCAACTTTCCAACCGGAGCAGCGAGCGGATATTTTCGCGCAAGCCGTCGAGCCGACTTTGCAGCGTGAACTGAAACACAAGGGGGCTGCGAACGGCGACGGCAGCTATTCCGCCGAGTTAATAGGATACGTTGAGATCGCGAGTGGCGTGTAAAAATTAATACATCAAGAAGTGTGAAACTGCTTGGCTTCATATCGTGCAATCGACGTGATCCAATTTGCAGCTCGAAAACTGGAGAAGGGTGTCTCCATTATGATCGAGTTGCGTCATATCCGATATTTCGTCGCCGCCTCAGAACAAGGCAGCCTTCGCAAGGCCGCGATGCTTCTGAATATTGAGGAGTCCGCGGTAAGTCGGCGCATCCGCGATCTTGAGGATCGGCTCGGCGCTTCCCTGTTTCACCGCCATTCTGGCGGGGTTTCTCTTACGGTGGCGGGACAGCGTTTCATTCGGCGCGCCCGCATCGCGCTTCAGCAGATCGAAGATGGCATCAGCGACGTCGCCGCGATCGGCCGATCCGAGGACGGCATCGTCAAGATCGGCATCTTCTCATCGCTGGCGTCGGGCTTCATGTTCGCGTTGCTGAAGACGTTCGCTGAAAGATACCCGCAGGTGGCGGTCGAGCTGATCGAGGGCAACCCAGAGGTCCATGTGGCCGCTATCCGGCAGCTCCAGCTCGATGTGGCGCTCATCACCGGT
The DNA here is from genome assembly GCA_937871985.1 of uncultured Burkholderiaceae bacterium. Next base: position 2,621 of record CALMPB010000271.1, on the reverse strand, counting down.
ACAGGCGATTGGCCCGGCTGCGAAACCGAACAGCTTTGGTCGGAAGGTGTCTTCGCCGTCCTGCCGACGGAACACCGCTTTACGGAGAAGCAGACGCTGCGCTGGCACGATCTCTCCGGCGAAAGATTCATCGTCAGCGATGCGGCGCCGGGGCCGGAGATCCGCGACTATCTGATTCAGCGCCTGGCCGATCTTGGCCGCCATCCGAATATCCACCCCCAATATGTCGGGAGGGACGTCCTGTTGTCGATGGTGGCCATAGGGCGCGGACTTACGGTGGTCAGCGAGGCCGCGACAGGTGCGCGGTTTCCCGGCATCGCCTATCGCCCGATCGTCGATGAAGTCCTGCCGTTCAGCGCGATATGGTCGCGCAAGAACGACAATCCGGCGTGCCGCAGGTTTCTGAGCCTCGCCCGGATGCTGGCGCGCACCGATCGGCCGGCCATCAGGCAGGCGGGCGCGGCGATGAGTCCGCCTGCTTTGCCTTCGCGAAGCCTCGATCTGTCGCAATGAATCGCTCCAGCATGGGAACGATCAGGCGCACCGGATCGGTCGCCGGCTGACCCGCCTCGCGGCCGAGAATTTCCGCATAGGTGGTGAGATCGCGATGGAGGCCGGCGGGCAGTTCCACCGTGACCTTGACGGGCTTGTCGTCGGCGATCGGCCCCAATTTCAACTTCGCCATGTCAGCCTCTGTAGGGTTCGAGAACAAGGTCGCGCGTAACGATGACGCGAACGGGGAAGCCCGGACGGATGGTGAGCGTTGGTGCGATGTTGAGCTGGCGTTGCACGATCTGCTGACCGGTCTGGTTGACGCTGTTGGACGCACCATTGCGCAGCGCGCGAGCGATGTCGCTTTCCTGTCCTGATGAGCCGGCCTCGGCGCCGACGCTGAGCAGCGTCGAGAGCGCCGCGGCCTTGAACAGCTCGCCCCAATGGTAATCGACGCCATCCTCCAGCCCGGCATAGCCTTCGGCGTCCGCGCCAGGCTGGCGCTCGAGGGTGATCGAGCGGCCGTTCGGAAAGATCATCCGGTTCCAGACGAGCAGCACACGCCGCTGGCCGAAGCCGACGCCGCTATCATATTGCCCGATGACGCGGGTGCCTTGGGGTACGAGCAGAATCTTGCCCGTGGGGCTGTCATAGACGTTTTCCGTCACCTGCGCGGTGATCTGTCCAGGAAGATCGGAGCGGATGCCGGTGATGAGCGCGGCGGAAATCACCGCTCCGGCCTGAAGGACATTGCCCGAGGCGGGCGCTACGACCCGATCGGGCGAGACGGTGCGCTTGTCGGGCGCCTGGTTGAGGAAGGCGAGCTGCCGATCCTGCGCCGACGGTGTGGCTGGCTGCGGTGCGAGACCGAGGCTGGCGAGATCGGTTGCGGGGGCAGCCGTCGCGGATGGCTGTGCGGCCGTCGCAGTATTGGCGGGCCGCGTCTCCGTGGACGCGAACAGGCGCGCGGTGCGAGCCGCCTCCAGTTCCTGCGTCCGACGTTGCTCCTCCGGGCTGGGGCCGACTGGTGCGGGAGCAGGACCTCCTGGTGTCGAAACGGATGGCCCGCCGTTCTGTGCGTTGAGGATCGGGCGGCCGAGATCTCCGGGGAGCGGTGGGCCGAGTTTGGGCACGCCGGCATAGTCCTTCGGCAGACCCGCCAATCCGTCAGGCGTCGAGCGGTTGTCGGTGGAATAGAGTTCCTGCCCCTGATTGCCGCCGTTCCGGGTCTGGAGCGCATAGACCAGTGCGCCACCGACGCCCAGGCTCGCTGCCAGGCCGAGGCTCGCCAGCACCTTGCGTGACAGGCGGGTGACGCGCGGCGGCTCGGGGCGCAGCCGCATCGGCGCGACCGGCTCGCCCGTGAGCGGCTGGTCGTCTTTCTCGTCGACCGCCTCTGGCTGCGGCGCCTCATCGGGCTTCCGATCGGCCTCGTTCTCCGGATCGCGTTCGTCGCTCACGATGCCGGCCTCCCATCGGTGCGGACGATGCGGACCCGCTTCTGATTTTTGCCCGCACCGAAGCGCAGTTCGGCAGCGGCGAACAGCCGGTCCACGATCATGTAGTTGCCGCGCACCCGATAGTTCACCAGCTCGGAGGTGTCGCCTTCCGGACCGACCACGAACAGCGGCGGCATCTCGCCCTGGCCGATGCCGCGCGGAAACTCGATGAAGACCTGTCGGCCATCGTCGAAGGCGCGCAGCGGTCGCCACGGCGCACGATCGCCTGTCACGTCATAGCGGAAGTTCACACGCGCGAGGTCGACGCCATCGGAAACGGGCTGCGCAGCCTCGGCCTGACTGTTCTGGCGGCGCAGCGCGATGAGCTGATCTTGCGGATATTGCCAGGAAACCGACGCCATATAGGTCGAAGGCGTCGAGCGCAGTTCCATATGATAGGTGCGGCGGTCGGTGTTGATGACGAGGTTGGTCAGCAACTCGGCCCGCGTCGGCTTCACGAGAATATGGATCTGCTTGCCGGCGCCGACGCCGCTCTCGGTATCGCCGATGATCCAGCGCACGGTGTCGCCGGCGGCGACGGGGCCTGAACCGACGAGCTGCTCGCCGGGCTGGAGAGCGATGTCGGTGATCTGCCCCGGCGAGGCATAGACCTGATAGAGCGCGCCATCG
>CALMPB010000270.1 GCA_937871985.1 uncultured Burkholderiaceae bacterium | reverse complement strand
TGGATAAGCTGCCTTTCGCTGAGTTCCTTATTCCCTTCGCAATCATCATTGGCGTGGCTGCGATCGTGAAGGGGCTGATGAAGCCAAGGGGCGCGCTGCCGCTTAATGTTCGCGCCGTGCCGATCATGTCGCCGATTGAGCGCCAGACGCTGGCCTATATCGAGATGGCAATCCCATGGGCGCGGATCCACGCTCAGGTCTCGATGGGGGCGTTGCTGGCGCCGAAGAAGGGCCTTAATCGGTCGCAGTCCACCACGATCCGCAATCGCTTCTCCAGCAAGCGCGTCGACTACGTGGTCGAAGACCGCGCTACCGGTCGGATCATCATGCTGATCGAGCTCGATGATCGGTATCACAACGCCAAAGCTGATGCTCAGCGCGACCGCATGACGGCGACCGCGGGCTATTCCACGCTCCGGCTTCCCGGCGATGAGAAGCCAAGTGCTGAAAGTGTGCGACGACACATCGGGAACGTCTTCGCAGCCCATCCTGATCTTCGAACAGGGGGAACAAATGGCACTAGATGACCGCGATTACATACGAGATCGCCATTGTAATCGACCCGATGACATTCTTGCCCTCGAGCGGTCGCACCATCGACCTGAGATGCCGGTGCGAAGGCAATATGCAGACACAGACCTCCTGGACTGATCCCACATTCTCATTGGCCTGCCTCGAACTCGACGGAGAAACGTATGAAATGCTTTGCTGCTATTCTCGCCGCCGTTTCTATCATCCCCAGCGCCCCGGCTCTGGCCCAAAAATTGGGCAAAGGCGGAACAGGCGTCGATGAGAGCACCGAACTGCCGCAGTGCGCGAAACCCGTTGGTACCGTCGCCCTAGTGGAAGACAAAGCACCGACGATGGACGAACAGATCCCGCCCGGTATGCGGGCGCTGATTCAGATGGCAGAGCGTCAGAATGGGGGCTCTACGGCCAGAGTGGATCCGCTACCGCTCCTGAAGCTCATGGCTGCCAAGTCGAATTGCTTCCTGGTTGTGGAACGCGGCGGAGCCTTCGATGCGCTTCAGCGGGAACGTTCGCTGGCGGCCGGGGGATCAGTAGCCAACGGGCAGGCGCTAACCCAAGCGACCCTGACAGCCGCAGACTACCTTATAAGCGCTCAGGTCCTTTACTCCGATGCCAACAGCCGAGGCAGCGGCGGTGGGCTCGGCAGCGCTTTTGGGTCTGCTGTGGGCCTGAAAACCAAGACGCTTGAAAGTCAGATCATGCTTTCGCTGATCGATGTGAAAACCGGGGTGCAGCGGGCGATCGCAACCGGATCAGCCAGAAAGAAGGACGTCTCGATCGTCGGCGGAGGGCTACTGCTCGAGATTGGCGTCGGAGCGTTAGGCGGAGCCTACACATCGACGGATATTGGCAAGATCACGTCTTTGGCAATGCTTGATGCATACCGAAAAATCGCCACAGAGGCACGAAACACGCTCGCACAATAGGACGGCTTGCGCACCGGCTGACGTAAAGCTGCTACCAATACCGCTCAACCGCGCTCAAGACGCGGTTGAGCGGTACGTATTTTCGCGGAGTGAGGAAGGCGTTGATGGGCCGGTCTCGGGTCACGAAACCAATGCTGCGATCCTTTGTTAGCTGCGGAGGGGGAATGATAGGGAAGGAGTGGCCCGATGGAAGCAACCTTTACATTGCCAGACGGAAATCCGGTTACCATTAATCGCCAAGCGATTGCCTACTATCAGCCCGCTGACGATGGAACGCTGATGGTCTTCGTTGGCGGAAGCAACCTTCAGCTGACAGAATCCTTCGAGGAAATTGCACCCGCATTTATGAGTGAAGGCGCGGCATCCTCTACTGAAGAAACGCGGGGATAGTTACGACACATGAGTGTCGCGCGACACATCTCGCGGCACTCATGTCATGCAACAGGCATGAAGATGATGGCCGGAAAAAGGCCGGCCCGTCGCATGTCATTTGGGTGGGGGGGGGTGGACTACGACGGGCCAGCTGCGAACCAGATATTGTTACCGTATGTCCGCTAAGCCTTTGTATGAAAATGTGAGTTAAGTTCAAGTTAAAAATAGCGTTAAGAGGCGAGATTTGAGGAGGCGTAAAGTTGATAGCACATTTCAGAATTTTAACTTTGTTAGCAATTGCAATCATCTAGCGCCAGGGCTTCAAAACGCCCGA
>CALMPB010000269.1 GCA_937871985.1 uncultured Burkholderiaceae bacterium | reverse complement strand
GCTTAAGCCTGTGCCAGACGGTCAGGGCGGCATCGAGCTGGCACAAGTAGGCCATTCGACCATAGACTTTCAGCAAATCGGTGAACGCGCCAAAGATTTCGGAATATCCTTGGACCATAAGGCGCTCAAAGCGCTCAACACCATCCGCAACGATATGGAACATCACTACACATCGGAGTCGGCGACCGCGATCCGCGCGGCGATCAGCAAGGGTTTTCCGGTTGTGGCTTCCCTGTTTCGCCAGATGGAGGAAGATCCAGTCGCGCTTTTGGGAGAAGCATGGACAACCATGCTGGAAACTAAGGAGTTGTACGACCAAGAGCTCCGGGAAGCGCGGGCCACACTAGAGAAAATTAGATGGCGATCTTCCTCAATCATGGCTGAAGTCATCAAATGCGGAGATTGTCAGTCCGAGCTCGTCGAGCAGGTCGAACCCGAAAACGAGAGCCAAGATTACGCACAGCTGCGCTGCAAGACCTGCGGGCAAGATGTAGATGTAGCCGATGCCATCGAACAGGCGATCGAGAAGGCGCATGGAGCCGAGGCGTATGTCCGTTACAAGGATGCATTCGAGGATGGCCCGATCTATCAGTGTCCCGTTTGCGGGCGGTCGACGTTGTTGGAAGGGGAAGACGGTTGTGCGAACTGCGGCGAAGCTTTGGATTTTAACGCTGAATGTTTTCGCTGCGGAGCAGGCATCAGCATACAGGATTATCTAGACGGGCTCGATGAAGGGCTTTGCTCCTACTGCTCTCACATGCAGGAAAAGATTTTGCGGGAAGACTGAGATGCTTCCTCGCTCATGTCCAAATTGAGGCAATCAGGCAGTTGCCCTAGTGGCGCCCCATCGACAGTTGCTTTTTGATTTGGACGTCTGCCAGGCAGATCTAAACGACCTTTTTTCGTCGGCAGCGGAGTCAGAGTAAGCGTCAGCTATTCCCGCAATCCGGCTCCTGATTGGACAGTCGTTTACACCGGCTTTCCGCCGTGGTCGGGGCTCCAGAGAATGTTTGGTTCTGGGAAACTGAAATGAGAACCTGAAAGGCAACGATGGGTCGAGGGCGGCAAAGGCTTCTACGCGCCCAACCAAGCCGTTCAACTGGGAAAATGGCGTGCCCATGAGTCGCCAGTCCGCTTGTGACCGGGGCTGGGACTAAGCCGCCATTTGGCGCCCGCAGCGCCAATGGCGGCTATTGTCAAAAGCGGCCGCAGCTGCGACGTCTCAGCCAGATTGTGAAATGACTGGGGTCTGCGCTTGCACTCCATCAAATCGGGTCCGCCATCGATCGACGAATGCAGCAATTGCCGGAAGCACGAGCAATGTGAGCGCCGTGGAGGTTATGAGACCTCCGATCACGACGGTCGCCAATGGTCGTTGAACTTCCGCGCCAGTTCCGGTTGCTAGCGCCATCGGAACGAACCCGAGGCTTGCGACCAGTGCCGTCATCAGCACGGGACGCACGCGCTCCATGGCGCCATCGATGATTGCTTTGTCCCCGCCCGCACCGTCGTCCCGTCGCTTACTGATTGCGCTCATCATCACGAGGCCGTTGAGGACCGCGACGCCTGACAATGCAATAAACCCTACCGCCGCAGTGATCGAGAACGGGATGCCGCGCAACAGCAGCGCGAAGACGCCGCCCGCAAGCGCCATCGGCACGGCCGAGAACACGATGGCTGCGGGAATAAACCCGCCAAGCGCCAGATAGAGCAGCGCATAGATCGCGACGAAGCAGATCGGCACGACTATCAAAAGCCGCAGCCGTGCCGATTGCAGGCTCTCGAACGTGCCGCCCCATTCCGTGTACATGCCCGGCGGCAGCGTCATCGCCCCGATCCGTGCCTGCGCGTCCGAGACGAACCCGCCCAGATCGCGACCGCGAACATTCACCTGAACGGTGACCATGCGCTTGCCATTCTCACGGCTGATCTGGTTGAGACCCTGCGTGTAGCTGAACCGCGCCACTTCCCTCAGCGGGATCGATCGCGCGACCTGCCCGTCCGAAGCGGGCAGCATGATCGGGATAGCCCCCAGCGTTTCGAGATCGTCGCGCTGCGCGTCGGGAAGCCGGACCACGACCGAGAAGCGTCGGTCGCCTTCGAACAGAAGGCCGGCCTCGCGACCGCCGAGCGCCGCGGATACCGTGTTCGCAACCTCCTCGACCGTCAGACCGTAGCGGGCCGCCGCCAGTCGATCGATCTTGACGTCGAACGTCGGCGCACCGTCGGTCTGTTCGGCGCTGACATCTCCCGCACCGGGGATCGAGCGCAGCACGCCCGCGATGCGCCGCGCCTCACCGCTCATCTGGTCGAGATCGTCGCCATAAAGCTTGACCGCTACATCGGCGCGCACGCCCGCAATCAACTCGTTGAACCGCATCTGGATCGGCTGCTGAATCTCGGTGCGGTTGCCGATCAGCGGCTTCATCCGCGCCTCGATGCGCTTGAGGATATCCTCCTTGCTCCGCACCTCGGCCGGCCACTCACTCTCGGGCTTGGGAATGACATAGGTGTCCGAAGCATTTGGCGGCATTGGATCGGTGCCGAGATCGGCGTTGCCGTTCTTGGAAAAGACCAGCGCCACCTCGGGCAGGGTCTTGAGGGCATTCTCGATCTGGAGCTGCATCTGCGTCGACTGATCGATCGAGGCGGACGGCACCCGGAAGTTGGTGACCGTGATGTCCTTCTCGTCGAGCTGAGGCATGAACTCCTCACCGAGCAGCCCGAACGCGAGCACGGCCGCGAGGAATATGCCCGCGCCGCCGAGTACGAACGGCAAAGGGCGAGCGACTGCGCGTTCGAGCAGCGGGGCGTACTTCTCCTTGAACCATCGGATCGGCTTGACCTCTGTCTCGCTGACCTTGCCCTTGATGAGGATCGCCAGCATCGCCGGAACGAAAGTCAGCGACAGGACGAACGCGCTCGCCAGCGCGACCATGAGCGTCACCGCCATCGGCGAGAAGGTCTTGCCCTCGATACCCTGGAAGGTGAGCAACGGCACGAACACGAGGAAGATGATGAGCTGGCCATAGACAGTTGGGCGGATCATCTCCTTGGCCGCAAGCGTGGTCTCTTCAAGCCGCTCGTCCATGCTCAGCAACCGCCCTTCATGCTCCTGTCGTTCGGCAAGGCGCCGCAGGGCGTTCTCGACGATGATCACCGCGCCATCGACGATCAGGCCGAAGTCGAGGGCGCCCAGACTCATGAGATTGCCCGAGACGCCGAGGCCATTCATCCCCGCCGCCGTCATCAACATGGTGATCGGGATGACCGCCGCGGTGATCAGGGCCGCGCGGACATTGCCGAGCAGCAGGAACAGGATAACGATGACCAGCAATGCGCCTTCGACGAGGTTCTTCTCGACCGTCGCGATCGTCGCGTTGACCAGCTTCGATCGGTTGTAGACCGGCTCGGCGAAGACGTCGGGCGGCAGCGCCTTGTTAATCTCGGTCAGGCGCTCGGCGGCGCTGTTGGCGACGATGCGGCTATTCTCGCCGACCAGCATCAGCACGGTCGAGATGACCGCCTCCGATCCCATGCGACTGCCCGAGCCGGTTCGCACCGCGCCGCCGATCACGACCTGCCCGACATCCTTGACCCGCACCGGGGTGCCGCCGCGGGTCGCGACCACCGCTTCTTCGATCTCGCTGATCGAGCGGAGCCGCGCGTCGGCACGCACAAGGAAGCTTTCACCGGCGCGCCGCACATAGTTGGAGCCTGCCGACAAATTGGCCTTCTCCAGCGCATCGGCCAGCTCGGTGATCGAGAGGCCGTAGGTCGCGAGCGCATTGAGGTTCGGCTCGACCAGATATTGCTTCACATAGCCGCCGTTGGAATCGACGCCGGCAACGCCTTTCACGTTGCGCATCTGCGGACGGATGATCCAGTCCTGCACGGTGCGCAGATAGGCTGCCTTCGCCAGTTCGGTAGTCAGCCGCTCACCCTCGGGCGTGAGGTAGCTGCCGTCGGTCTGCCAGCCGGGCTTGCCATCGACATGCTCGGCACCGCCCTTGCCGTCGGGGTGACGAAAGGCGACCGAATAGAAGAAAATCTCGCCAAGGCCGGTGCTGAGCGGCGCGAGATTGGGCTGGACGCCGGCCGGAAGGCTGTCCTTCGCCTGCGCGATCCGCTCGGTCACCTGCTGGCGCGCGAAATAGATGTCGGTCGAATCCTCGAACACGGCGGTCACCTGACTGAAGCCGTTGCGCGAGAAGCTGCGCGTCATCTGCAGCCCGGGAATACCGGCGAGCGCGGTCTCGACCGGGAAGGTCACCTGTTTCTCGATATCGACTGGACCGAGCGTGGGCGCGAAGGTGCTGATCTGCACCTGCCGGTTGGTAACGTCGGGAACCGCGTCGATCGGCAGTTTGGTGATCTGCCACGCGCCGAAGCCGATGACGATGAGCGTGAGGAACGCGACGAGCCATCGTCCGCGAACCGAGAGCGCAAGGATGCGACCGATCATTCCGCCGACTCCTTCTCGAGTTCGGCCTTGAGCAGAAAGGCGTTGGTCGTAGCGATCTGTGTCCCGCCCTTGAGGCCGGAGACGATCGCGACCAGCCCGCCACTGCGCGCGCCTGCCTGCACCGTCTGCGCCCTGAACCCGGCGGCTGTGCGAACGAACACTACCGTGCGCTCGCCGAGCGTCTGCACCGCATCCTGTGGCACCATCACGCCGCTTTTGGTCGCGCCGCCACTGGCGAAGATACGCGCCTGCACGAGCTGCCCTGGCGCAAGCACGCTGCTCCCGGCACTCGCCTCGATGACGACGGTCGCCCCCCGAGTTTGCGCATCGACGACCCCGGTCGACGACCGGACCCGCCCGGCGATGATCGCGCCATCGGCGAGGCTCAACTCGACGCGGTCACGCACCCGCACGCGGGTCGCATCAGCGGGCGGCACGCTCGCCGTGATCTGCAACCGGCTGGGATCGGCGACGCGGAACAACTCAGCTTCGGCGGAGACGAACTGGCCAAGATTTGCCGACGCGGCGGTCACGCGCCCGCTGACCGGGCTCACCACTG
>CALMPB010000268.1 GCA_937871985.1 uncultured Burkholderiaceae bacterium | reverse complement strand
GGGCAATCAGTGGTACTTCGGCATGAAGGCGCACATCGGGGTGGATGCGGATTCGGGACTGGTGCACACGGTCATTGGCACGGCGGCCAACGTCAACGATGTCACGCAGGCCGCCGCGCTGGTGCATGGGCAAGAGAGCGACGTGTTCGCCGACTCGGGCTATCAGGGCGTAGCCAAGCGCGAAGAGACGCAGCACATCGAGACCGCCTGGCATGTTGCGATGCGCCCAGGCAAGCGCAGCGCACTGAACAAGGCCACGCCGATGGGCGCCGTTCTCGACAAGCTCGAACACGTCAAGGCCAGCATCAGGGCCAAGGTGGAGCACCCGTTTCGGGTCATCAAGCGCCAGTTCGGGCACGTGAAGGTGCGCTACCGCGGCCTGGCCAAGAACACGGCGCAGTTGCACACGCTGTTCGCGCTGAGCAACCTGTGGATGGTGCGCCGAACGCTGTTGCGCGAGGCCCGGGGATGAGTGCGCCCACAGCGGCCCAATGGGCCTGCACAGGGTCGCAAATCGGCCTTCGAACGCGCCGAATTGCCCCTGGGCATTCGTCATCTGACACATCGCGTACCAAGCATCGCTGCGGCGGATGTTGTGCAGACCATCCCTAGATTGTTTCTCGTTCTCGCCCAACAGGTACTGCAACTTTTCTGGCGCGCGCCTCCACATCTCCTCGTCGTTGGCCTCCTGCAGATCCTCAATCTGGCGCTCGTACTTCTCGCGCACGTCCTGCGGGTTGACCGTCAGGGCGTTCACCATGCAGCTCTTGTCATCCTCCAACCAAATCTCGATTGTCGAGGGCTGCAGGTCATATGCCCGACAGGCCTCGGCCACGTTGGACTTGCCCTGATTGATCTCCAGCACCAACGCAGTCTTGTGCTTGGCTGTCCAGCGACTGATCTCTTTGTCCAGCAACGTACTCACGGTGTCTTCCTCTGGACGGTAACACCTGAGCAGGCTTTCATGGGGTGAGTACAGCGGCACAGCCATGCGCCAAATTTTTTTGCGCGAAACCTGTAAAACAGAACGCAATTCTATTGTAGGATCGAAGCTTCCCAAGTTCGGGATGTCTCGGCAAAGGACAGAAATGAATCGACTTCAGTTTGTTCGACGCATGTTTATGCTCGCTGTAGCGGCCTGCATGCCTCTGAAGGCCGCCCTTGCGGCTGAATACCCGGTCAAAACCGTGCGCGTCGTTGTGCCTTTCGGTGCAGGCGGCCTGTCCGACATCATCACGCGGCAACTCGCCGTCGGCTTGGGGGAGAAGCTCGGCCAACCAGTGATCGTTGAGAACAAGCCCGGCGCGGGTCACATCGTCTCCTTGCAGACCGTCGCTAATGCTCCCGCTGACGGTTACACGCTGCTGTTGGGCTCCAACACGGGCTTTACGGTGTCCCCGCATATGTACAAGAAGCTGAACTTCGATATCGCCGGATTCTTGCCGGTCGCAGGCGTGAGTCTCGGGCCGGTTGCGCTCGTGGCGCGTCCGGACTTCCCTGCGAGCTCATTGACCGAGTTCGCCAAACTGGCGAAAGCCAAGGGGGCGTCCCTCAACTACGGCTCTTATGGCGTCGGATCCAGTGCCCATATCGGGATGGAGATGATCAAGAAGGACTTGGGCATCGAATCGACGCATATTCCTTACAAGGGTGACGCCGGTGCATTGCAAGGACTTCTTGGTAAAGAAATTGACGTCGCGTACGTCACCCTCTTCAGTGTTCAATCGCGCATTCTGTCGGGAGAGCTGAAAGCGCTTGGCGTCATGCAGGCTGACCCCATTCCTCGTATTCCCTCCATCCAGACGACGAAAGAAGCCGGCTGGGTGAACGCCGAATTTCCGTCCTGGAATGCCCTGTTCGCTCCAGCGGGGACGCCACCTTCCATCGTGAAGAAGGTCGAAGATGCCGTGAGAGCCGTGGTTTCTACGCCGCAGTTCGCCGAATTCCTTCGCGGCCGCGGAGCGGAGCCGTGGTCGGCCTCGTCCGAACAGCTGTCGCAATTTGTGGCCACACAGTCGCATCGCATCGCCCCGATGGTCAAGGCCCTCGACCTGCAACCTGGCCAGTGACCAGCCGGTACGCATACCCCTGATGTGTGAACGTCTGAGCGCAGTCACGACACGATGGTGCTCTTGAGCTACGCGTAAGAGTGGTTCTGCGAGCCTGCATATGGGAAGTCACCTCCAATGGATGCCAATATGCCTAGAGCTGTCTGTGTATTCAGCCAGACAACCTTGCGAGGTTCGCCGTTCCTGAAATGAGAAATGGCGATAGAGGAAGAAGCGTAAACCATGAGTATCAAAAGAAGGGCCTGCATCGCGGGCGCCTGGGAGCATCCCACGCGCAAGGCGCCTGAAATGACAACGCCTCAATTACACGCAGAATGCGCACGGGGGGCATTGGCCGATGCCGGCTTGTCGTTGTCCGACGTAGATGGGTACTTCTGTGCCGGCGACGCTCCAGGCTTAGGGGCATTGAGCATGGCGGACTACCTCGGTCTGAAGTTGCGTCACACGGACAACACGGACACCGGCGGATCCGCACCGCTCGTTCATGTGGCGCATGCTGCGCAGGCGATCGCGATGGGCAAGTGCAACGTAGCCCTGATAACACTGGCCGGTCGACCGCGCACCGAAACTGGCGGCCTTCCGCGCAACATGACGCCTGGCACGCCAGACATCGCGTTCGAACTGCCGTACGCACCCGTAACGGTAAACATGTATGCGCTCGCAGCTGCGCGCCACATGTATGAGTACGGAACCACGAGCGAACAACTGGCGTGGATCAAGGTGGCTGCGTCTACGCATGCGCAATACAACCCGCACGCGATGCTCCGTGACATCGTGACAGTAGATGACGTTGTGAATTCGCCCTTGATTTCCGATCCACTGCGCAAGCTCGACTGCTGTGTGGTGAGTGATGGCGGGGGGGCGCTTGTAGTCGTGAAACCGGAGATTGCCCGCAGTCTCAGGCGACCGGTGGTCAACGTCTTGGGCGCTGGCGAAACCATCAAAGGCCAGAACGGAGGGCAATTGGATCTTTCCTACTCCGGTGCCGTCGTTTCGGGGCCTTTGGCATTCGAAGAGGCGGGGATCAAACCTTCCGATATCCAGTATGCGTCCATCTATGACAGTTTCACCATTACCGTCTTGATGCAACTCGAAGACCTCGGTTTTTGCGAAAAGGGTCAAGGTGGACGGTTCGTAATGGATGGAAACTTGATCTCAGGCATTGGAAAGTTGCCGGTCAACACGGATGGCGGGGGCCTATGCAACAACCACCCCGCCAACCGTGGGGGCATCACAAAGGTCATAGAAGCGGTCCGGCAGCTACGGGGTGAGGCCCATGAGAAAGTGCAGATCCCTGATTGCCGGTTGGCCCTCGCGCAGGGCACAGGCGGCCTACTTGGGTCACGGCATGGCAGCGCCACCCTGATCATGGAAAGGGAGTGAGAACATGCCAACGACGTACCAGGAGCGCCCGATCGGCCCTCTCATCATGGACAGCGCCACGGCACCATACTGGAATGCTGCCAAGGATGGTGTTCTAAAAATCAAGCGTTGCACGGTTTGCGGCAAGGTGCATTTTTACCCACGTGCTTTGTGCCCGTTCTGCCTATCCGATACCGAATGGATTGACGCCTGTGGCATGGGGATCATCTACAGCGTGACGGTCAGCCGCCGCGTGGGTCCGACCCCCTACGCGCTTGCTTATGTTCGCCTGGACGAGGGGGTGTGCATGCTTACCAATATCGTAGATTGCGACCTGGACAGCTTGCGCATTGGAGATCGTGTCAAGCTTTGCTTCAAATCAGCGGATGGCGACAACAAGGTGCCGATGTTCACGCCTGCATAGTCGCGAAGGCAGAAAACAGCAGATGGCCACCGCCTCTTGATCTCACGAACTGGGTAATTCCCCGCTGTCGCGGCACATATCCGGTAGCGCAGGATGCAGCATCCTGCTCTTTGTTCAGCAATGAAGAAATTCGTCTGTACACCGCGCACGGAACTTGCGCGGAATTCATGCAACTACGAACGGGAAGAATCTAATGAAAGAATCGCAGACAGGTGTTGGTCAACGACCGCATGTTATTGTCTCGGGAGCCGGCATGGGTGGGCTCACGCTTGCT
>CALMPB010000267.1 GCA_937871985.1 uncultured Burkholderiaceae bacterium | reverse complement strand
TTCATGCTGGCCGTGTCGGAGCGCAGCGGCAAGCTGGGCGGGGTGCCGGTGGATATCCTCAAGGAGGACGACCAGTTCAAGCCCGAGGTGGCGACCCAGGCCGTGACCAAACTGATCGAGCGCGATCATGTACCCATCATCGCCGGCATCGTGGGGTCCAACATCATGATGGCGGTCGCCAAGCCCATTTCCGACAAAGGCGTGTTTCTGGTCAGCGCCAACTCCGGCCCCTCGCCGCTGGCCGGCGCGAGCTGCCTGCCCAATTTCTTCGTGGCGTCCTGGCAGAACGACAGCATTGCCGAGGTGGTGGGGCAATACGCTACCGACAAAGGGTATAAAAAAGTCGTGCTGATGTCGGCGAATTATCAGGGCGGCAAGGACTTGCTGGGCGGGTTCAAGCGTTTTTACAAAGGCAAGATTCTCGATGAAATCTACACGCCCTTGAACCAGCTCGATTTTTCAGCGGAGCTGACCCAGATCGCGGCGTTGCAGCCCGACGCGGTCTACGCTTTCTATCCAGGGGCGATGGCGATCACCTTCGTGCGCCAGTATCAACTGGCGGGCCTGCTCAAGACAATACCCTTGCTGTCCAGCGCCATGCTGGAGGCGCCGAACCTGTCCGCGCTGAAAGACAGCGCGCTGGGGGCTTTTGGCGGCATGTTCTGGGGGCCTGACACCGACAATCCGGCCAGCAAGAAATTTGTAAAGGGGTTCGAGGAAAAATACGGGCGTATTCCCTCGATCTGGGCCGCCCAGGGCTACGACGCCGCCCAGTTGCTGGACTCGGCCATCGCCAAGGTCAAGGGCAACCTGGCCGACAAAGACGCCTTCCGGGCGGCTTTGAAAGCGGCCGATTTCAACTCGGTGCGTGGCAAGTTCAAGTTCAACAACAACCATTTCCCCATCCAGGACATGCACATTTCCGAAGTGGTGAAAGATGCGAAAGGGCGCTACACCGTTCGTACCGTGGCGACGCCTTTGAAGGACCACCAGGACGCCTACCATAAGCTGTGCCCAATGAAATAGGGCGCCAGCCCGCACAACACCCTTTGGCTTCGGTCAACGGGCCTTGTCGGGCTTGCCGCGCGGAGCGCCGGGCGCTGCGCCTTACCGCGGCGGCTCAGCCAGCGCGGTTTCGCTTTCCAGGATGCTTTCCTCGAGGTATCCCGCCGCGCGCCGGAACATGTCGCAAAGATATTCGGCCGCGGGGGTAAGAGGCAGGCCGGTACGGCGCACGATGCATATCGGCCGGGTGGGCAGCTCTTCCTTGACCTCGATGGTCTCGAACAGTTGATCCCACAGCGGGAACTTCGTCCAGGGGTGGGGAAGCGCCATCAGAAGGTCAGTGTTCGCCAGGGTGAGCAGATACGTCAACCCCGCATGGGCATGGATGACCGGCGTGGGCTGGGGCAGGCCGTATTGCAGGAATATGGGGCCGATTTCGTCTTCGACCTTGGCGGTGATGGACGACGTCATCCATTCGGCGCCGACCAGCTCCTTGAGCGATTTCGCCTTGGCCAGCGGATGTCCCTTCCGGCAGAATATCTGGCGCTTGGGCAACAGTATTTTCTGGACGCTCATCTCGGCCGGAATGTCTTCCGTGACGGGCCCGATGTAGAAGTCGGTCGAACCGTCTTTAAGCGACGACACGATCCGCGGGAATACGCTGTCGATGATGTTCAGAGTGACATTGGGATAGCGGATGCGGAATTGCTGGAGCGCTTCCGGCATGAGCGTGATCTGGGTGACCATGGACAGGCCGATGGCCAGGCTGCCGCGGGTTTCTCCCCGCAATTGATCCAGTTCGTCCTGCGCCCGGCGCAGTTCCCCGGTGGCCCTGATCACGCGGTCGAGGAAAACCTTGCCCATGGGCGTAAGGATGACCCCCTTTTTGGCTCTCTCGAAGAGAACGACCTTCAATTCGCGCTCCAGTTCCTGGATGCTGCGGGAGATCAAGGGCTGAGCCACCCCCAGGTGGCGCGAGGCGGCCCGAATGCCTCCGCACTCGACGATAGCTACAAGGTATTGCAGCGCGCTCAGCTTCATGTGATGCAACCTATTGATGTCAGGGTGGTATCAAGGATGAACTATTGTTATCCTACTACATCAATAGGCGATGCCGGCCTTTAACCACTTCTACGGCTTCTCTTTTAACGAGGCCTCCAGCATGGAGGCATATTCGCCGGCGCTTGGCTTGAAGGGTGCAAACAGGTTGAAATGGCTGCGCTGCGCCGCGTCGGCGAGATCCTGCACCTTGGCGGCTGCATAGCCCAGTTCGGCCAGGGTGGCCGGCAGGCCGAGTTCGCGCATCAAGCCGGCGATCTCGGCGGCCAGAGAGCTTGCCGGGGTCAGTCCGAATGCCTGCGCGATGGCGGCGATGCGTTCCGGCGCTTTTGCCGCTGTGGCGTCAAGCGTGGCGACCAGCCCGATTCCGCTCAATACGCCGTGATGAAAGCCCTGGTCGCTGCAGGCCAGCGCCACGGCGTGCGCGGGCCCCAGGCCCATGCCGATCGATACGCCGCCCGCGAAGGCGGCCAGCATCATCTGCGTGCGCGCCCCGAGATTCCCCGGTTCGGACACGGCGAGCCGCAAGGCGCTTGCGACGCGGGCGATGCCGTCCAGGGCGATGGCCTTGCCCAGCGGCTGGTCTTTGTCCGACAAGTATCCTTCGATGCAGTGGGAAAGCGCGTCGATGCCCGTGGCGGCGGTGAGCCTGGCCGGCAAGCCTATTGTCATGACAGGGTCGAGAATGGCGAGCGTGGGAATAAGATGGCGCGAACTCATGCCCAAGCCGGGGGCGGTGGCATCGGGATGGATGGCCGCGGAATGCGAGGCTTCGCTGCCCGTGCCTGCCGTGGTGGGAATGACGACCAGCGGCGCGGCGGCGCCATGCGCCACCCCGGGCTTGCCCACATAGTCGGTAATGGCGCCGGCATTGGTTGCCAGCAAGGCGATGAATTTCGCCGTGTCGATCACGGATCCTCCGCCCAGGGCGACGACGCCGTCACAGGCTTGCCGCGCATACAGCGCCGTTCCGTCGTCAACATCGGAGAACACCGGGTTTTCAGTCACTCCGTCGAAAACCACCATGGAACCCGCGTCGCCGTAGGCGTCGGCGACTTGCGCCACCAGACCGGCGGCCAGCACGCCTTTGTCCGTGACGAGCATCGGGCGCCGAACTCCCAGCGCGGCCAGCTCGCCGGCCAGCGCCGAGACGGCGCCGGCGGCCCAAAGGGTGCGCGGTACATCCAGGGCCTGCATGGCCCTGTTCAAGCCTGGTTGCGTCATAGTGGGTACTTGCGTTTGTCGTTGCTGACCGTGATGAGGTTGAGATCGCTGAATGTGTCGATGGCCCACCTGCCAAAGCGCGCCCAGCCGCTGTCCTTGACGCCGCCGAATGGAATCTGCGGTTCGCCGCCCATGGTGGGGCCGTTGACGTTGACCATGCCGGCCTGGATCTGGCCGCCCAGGGTGATGCCTTTCCAGACGTCCGAGGTCATGATCGAGGCCGACAGGCCGTAATCGGTGCCATTGGCCTTGTCCATGGCTTCCTGCTCGGTGTCGAAAGGTTCGACGATCACCACAGGCCCGAATACCTCTTCGCAATGGATGGGGGCGCTTTCCGGCACGTCCGCCAGCACGGTCGGTTCGGCGCAGCGGCCTTCGGCGCCCCCGCCGGCTACGATGCGGGCTCCCTTGGCCACGGCCTGTTCGATGGCCAGCTTGAACTTGGCCAGAGCCGTGTCGTTGATCAAGGGGCCGATCTTGTTTTGCGGATTGCAGGGGTCGCCGGCCTTGATGTCGCGCGCGCGCGCGGCGAATCGGGCGAGGAAATCATCGTAGAGCGGGCGTTCGACCAGGATCTTGCGGGTGTTCATGCAGATCTGGCCCTGGTGGAAGAATGCCGCGAAGATGGCCGTGTCCACGGAATAGTCGAGGTCGGCGTTCTTCAGGACGATCATGGGGTTGTAGCCGCCCAGCTCCAGTGCGATGCGCTTCAGGTGCTTGCCGGCGCGGGCGGCCAGCATCGAACCCGTGGCCGACGAGCCGGTGAAGTTGTAGGCCCGGACCTTGCGGCTTTCGAACAGCGGATCGGCAATGGGGCCCACGGCGCCTGGCGCATGGGTTACCACGTTGACCACGCCGGGCGGGAAGCCGGCCTCGGTCATGATTTCGCCCATCAGCAGCCCGGCGGAAACGGGGGCTTCCTCAGAGGGTTTCAGCACCACGGTATTGCCGCAGGCCAGCGGCGCGACAATGGTGCGGAAACCCAGGGCCAGTGCGCCGTTCCAGGGGGAGATGCCGGCGACGACCCCCAACGGCCTGCGCACGGCCATGGCGAACACGCCCGGGGTATCCGATTGCACGATTTCGCCGCCGGGCAGGTAGGGGTAGCCGGCGGCCTGGCGCAGCAATCCGCTGGCCCATTGGATCTGGAAGCGTGCAAACGGCGTAGCCGTGCCGGTTTCCTGGGCCATGATGAGCACCACTTCGTCGGCGCGGCGTTCGAGAATGTCGGCGGCCTTCAGGAACAGCGCCTGGCGGGCGCGGGCGCCCATGGCGGCCCAGGCGGGGAAGGCCTTGTCGGCCGCTTCGATGGCGCGCTGCGCATCGACGCCGCTGGAAGCGGGAATATGGGCGAAGACCTCTCCGTTGTAGGGGTTCAGATCTTCAAAGGTGCCGCCGCCGTCCGCATCGACCCATTCTCCGGCGATGAGCTGGCGGTACTGGTGTGGCTGTGAAGCGCGTGCTTGCGCCGCGAGTGCGTTGGTCATGGTGTGTCTCCTTATTTGGCGAGGCGCCGCAGGCGCATCAGGCGCAAGGCGTTGCCAAAGTACAGTTTGTCGGAGTCCTCGGCGCTGAGGTTGAGGCTTTCGATGGAACGGATGCCTTCGCGGATGAACATCGGGCCGCCTTCGGGGTCGAAGGGGCAGTCCGAGGCGAAGACCACATGATCGGCGCCGAAGAAATCGAGGCCGCAGCGCAGCGCCGAGGCCGAGCCGCCCAGCACCGTGTCGCCATAGAACATCTTGAAGTATTCGATGGGCGGCTTCGACAGGCGTTTCAGCACGTCGGCTTCGCTACCGTCGGCGCTGCGGCTGCCGAGCTGCGCCCAGAGCGTTTCCGCCCGGCCCGAAAAATAAGGCAGCATGCCGCCGCAGTGATGGGTGATGATGCGCAGGTTGGGCAGCTTTTCGAGCATGCCCGAGAACACCATGCGGGACATGGCCACCGATGTTTCGAAAGGCCACCCCAGCACTTGCCAGACTTCGTACTTCGAGCGTTCTTCGCCCTTGTAGTCGGTGGTGGTGCCGGGCCGGAACGGATGCATCCAGACGGGCAGGTCGTGGCGTTTCGCCATGGCTTCGAAAACCGGGAAGAACTCGGGGTCGTCGAGCGGGCGGCCGTTTACGTTGGTGACGACCTGCACTCC
>CALMPB010000266.1 GCA_937871985.1 uncultured Burkholderiaceae bacterium | reverse complement strand
GCCGCGCGTGAAGCCGGCCTGAAGTTCTAAGCGAGGATCTGTCAAATGGCTAAAGTACAAGGCAAGAACGCCGCGGAAAAAGAGAACGATGACGGCCTCCGCGAAAAGATGATCGCGGTCAACCGCGTGAGCAAAGTGGTCAAGGGTGGTCGCACCATGAGCTTTGCCGCGCTGACCGTGGTTGGCGATGGCGATGGCCGCGTCGGCATGGGCAAGGGCAAGGCGCGTGAAGTGCCGGTGTCGGTTCAGAAGGCGATGGAACAGGCCCGCCGCGGCATGTTCAAGGTTGCCCTGAAGAACGGCACGCTGCACCACACCGTGGTCGGCAAGCATGGCGCCGCCACCGTGCTGATTTCGCCCGCTGCTGAAGGTACCGGCGTCATCGCCGGCGGCCCGATGCGCGCTATTTTCGAAGTGATGGGTGTGCGTAACGTGGTTGCCAAGAGCCTGGGCTCGAGCAACCCCTACAACATGGTTCGCGCCACGTTGAATGGCCTGCGCGCCTCCCTGACCCCGGCGGATGTTGCTGCCAAGCGCGGCAAAACCGTCGAAGAGATCCTGGGGTAAATCATGGCTCAGAAGCAGATCAAAGTGACCCTCGTGCGCTCCGTGATCGGTACCAAGCAATCGCACCGTGACACGATTCGCGGTCTGGGCTTGGGCCGTATCAACAGCAGCCGCGTGCTGGTCGATACGCCCGAGGTGCGTGGGATGATCCGTAAGGTGGATTATCTCGTTTCCGTCTCGGAAGCCTAAGGAATCACCATGTCGGATATGCAACTTAATACGCTGAAGCCCGCCGAGGGCAGCAAGCACGCCAAGCGCCGCGTCGGCCGTGGCATCGGTTCGGGTCTGGGCAAGACCGCCGGCCGTGGTCACAAGGGTCAGAAGTCGCGCTCGGGCGGTTTCCATAAGGTTGGCTTCGAAGGCGGTCAAATGCCGCTGCAGCGTCGCCTGCCCAAGCGCGGTTTTACCCCGCTGGGTCAGCACCTGTACGCCGAAGTCCGTCTGTCGGACCTGCAAGCCGTGCCCGTCGACGAAATCGACGTGCAAGTGCTGAAGGCGGCTGGCGTGATTGGCCAGGCGGTTCGTTACGCCAAGGTCATCAAGTCGGGTGAACTCTCGCGCAAGGTCGTGCTCAAGGGCATTACCGCGACGGCCGGCGCTCGCGCCGCCATCGAGGCCGCGGGCGGCTCGCTTGCTTGATCACGAGGTGACGAGTGGCTAACGCGCAGGCATTGGGTAAAACCGGAACGCGGTACGGCGACCTCAAACGTCGTCTCGTGTTCCTGGTGCTCGCCCTGGTGGTTTACCGTTTGGGTACACACATCCCCGTTCCGGGTATCAACCCGGACGCGCTGGCGGACCTGTTCCGCCAGAACCAGGGCGGGATCCTGGGCCTGTTCAACATGTTCTCGGGCGGGGCGCTCTCGCGCTTCTCGATTTTTGCCCTGGGGATCATGCCGTACATTTCGGCATCCATCATCATGCAGTTGATGTCGGTGGTGGTGCCGTCGCTGGAAGCGCTCAAGAAAGAGGGCGAGGCCGGTCGTCGGAAGATTACCCAATACACCCGCTACGGCACGGTTGTGCTGGCGCTGGTGCAGGCTGTGGGCATTTCGGTTGCGCTTGAGTCCCAGCAGGGACTTGTGATCGATCCGGGCATGCTGTTTCGCTTCACGACCGTCGTGACCCTGGTCACCGGCACCATGTTCGTCATGTGGCTGGGTGAGCAGATCACGGAACGCGGTCTCGGCAACGGGATTTCCATCCTGATCTTCGCAGGTATCGTTGCGGGTCTGCCCGCGGCGCTGGCTGCACTGTTGGACCTGGTCCGCACCAACTCGATGTCCGTGCTGTCGGCACTGTTCATCGTGGCCCTGGTGGTGCTGGTTACCGCTTTTGTGGTGTTCGTGGAACGTGGACAGCGCAAGATCACGGTGAACTACGCCAAGCGTCAGGTCGGCAACAAGGTCTATGGTGGTCAAAGCTCGCACCTGCCGCTGAAGCTGAACATGGCCGGGGTGATTCCGCCGATCTTCGCGTCGTCGATCATCCTGTTCCCGGCCACGATCACGAGCTGGTTTTCCAGCAGCGAGAACATGCGCTGGCTGAGCGACCTGGCTGCGGCCCTGTCGCCTCGTCAACCGCTCTACATCACGCTGTATTCGGTCGCGATTATTTTCTTCTGCTTTTTCTACACGGCTCTGGTGTTCAACAGCCGCGAAACGGCGGACAACCTGAAGAAGAGTGGTGCGTTCGTTCCGGGCATCCGTCCGGGCGAACAGACGGCGCGCTACATCGACAAGATCCTGATGCGTCTGACGCTCGCAGGTGCCATCTACATCACGTTGGTGTGCCTGTTGCCGGAATTCTTGGTGATGCGGTGGAACGTCCCCTTCTACTTCGGTGGTACGTCTCTGTTGATTATTGTGGTGGTGACGATGGATTTCATGGCGCAAGTCCAGGCCTACATGATGTCTCACCAGTACGACTCGTTGCTCAAGAAGGCCAACTTCAAGGGCGCGGGTTTGCCGATGCGGTAAGCAAAAGATGTCCAAGGACGACGTCATTCAGATGCAAGGCGAGGTTCTTGAGAACCTCCCGAACGCGACATTTCGCGTCAAGCTCGAAAACGGCCACGTGGTGTTGGGCCATATTTCCGGCAAGATGCGTATGCATTACATCCGGATCCTGCCGGGTGACAAGGTCACAGTGGAGCTCACGCCCTATGATCTGACGCGAGCCAGGATTGTTTTCCGCTCCAAGTGAGCGAAACCGGATTACGGAAAATTAGGAGTCAACCATGAAAGTAATGGCATCGGTTAAGCGGATCTGCCGCAACTGCAAAGTTATCAAACGTCACGGCGTGGTGCGCGTTATCTGCACCGACCCGCGTCACAAGCAGCGTCAAGGCTAACTCGGGTTAGCGACTACGCAACGGATTTATTCAAGGAACAGTCATGGCCCGTATTGCTGGCATTAACATTCCGCCGCATCAGCACGCCGAGATCGGCCTGACCGCCATTTTTGGCATCGGTCGTACGCGCGCTCGCAAGATCTGCGAAGCGGCTAACGTCCCGTTTGACAAAAAGGTCAAGGATCTGAGCGACGCTGAACTGGAACGCGTCCGCGAACACGTTGGTGTGTTCACGGTCGAAGGTGACCTGCGTCGTGAAGTGCAGCTCTCGATCAAGCGTTTGATCGACCTGGGAACCTACCGCGGCATGCGCCACAAGCGCGGCCTGCCCGTGCGCGGCCAGCGCACTCGCACCAACGCCCGCACCCGCAAGGGCCCGCGTCGTGCTGCTGCGTCCCTGAAGAAATAATCGAGGAACTGGATTATGGCGAAAGCTTCCACCAGCGGCGCTTCGCGCGTGCGCAAAAAGGTCAAGAAGAACGTCTCGGACGGCATCGCGCACGTTCACGCTTCGTTCAACAACACCATCATCACCATCACCGACCGTCAGGGCAACGCTTTGTCGTGGGCCACGTCGGGCGGTGCTGGCTTCAAGGGTTCGCGTAAGTCGACCCCGTTCGCCGCGCAGGTCGCCGCTGAAACGGCCGGCCGTGTCGCGCTGGAATACGGCATCAAGACGCTGGAAGTGCGTATCAAGGGCCCCGGCCCCGGCCGTGAATCGTCGGTCCGCGCCCTGAACGCGCTGGGCATCAAGATCTCGTCCATCGCCGACATCACGCCCGTTCCGCACAACGGCTGCCGTCCGCCGAAGCGTCGTCGTATCTAAAGGGAATCCACATGGCACGTTATATTGGACCCAAATGCAAGCTCTCGCGCCGCGAGGGTACTGACCTGTTCCTGAAGAGCGCCCGTCGCTCGCTGGATTCCAAGTGCAAGCTGGATTCCAAGCCTGGCCAACACGGCCGCACTTCGGGTGCCCGCACTTCCGACTACGGCCTGCAGCTGCGCGAAAAGCAAAAGCTCAAGCGCATGTACGGCGTGCTGGAAAAGCAATTCCGCAAGTACTTCGCTGAAGCCGAGCGTCGCCGTGGCAACACCGGCGAAACGCTGATCCAGCTGCTGGAATCGCGCCTGGACAACGTCGTCTACCGCATGGGCTTCGGCTCGACCCGCGCCGAAGCTCGCCAGCTGGTGAGCCACCGCGCCATCGAACTGAACGGCCACACCGCCGACATCGCTTCGATGCTGGTCAAGGCTGGCGACGTCATCTCGATCCGCGAAAAGGCCAAGAAGCAAGGCCGTATCAAGGAATCGCTCGACCTGGCCACCAGCATCGGCATCCCCCAGTGGGTCGAAGTCGACACGACCAAGCTGACCGGCACGTTCAAGTCGGCCCCCGATCGCGCTGACGTCGCTCGCGACATCAACGAATCGATGGTCGTCGAACTGTACTCGCGTTAATCACGCCTGCCGGCGCCTCCTTCGCAAGGGGCCGGCTTGCTGGTTTCGCGACCGGTTTGCGAGTCTCGCAGCAGCCCGCTTTCCGCCTTTTGGCGGGGCGGGCTTTGCGGTAAGTATCGGGCGGCTTTTTTGCGCTGCCCGCGTTTCACGTTTCAACCTGTCCATCAGCCTTATCGGTGTAACGAGCCGAGGGTATTGAAAAGGAACACAGTACATGTCCACTCAAGGTTTCCTGAAGCCGCGCTCCATTGAAGTCGAACCGGTCGGCACGCACCATGCCAAGATCGTGATGGAGCCGTTCGAGCGTGGCTACGGTCACACGCTGGGCAACGCCCTGCGCCGCATCCTGCTGTCTTCGATGACCGGCTACGCGCCGACCGAAGTCCAGATGACGGGCGTGGTGCACGAATACTCGACCATCCCGGGCGTTCGCGAAGATGTCGTCGACATCCTGCTGAACCTGAAGGGCGTGGTCTTCAAGCTGCACAACCGTGACGAAGTCACCCTGGTCCTGCGCAAGACCGGCGCCGGCACCGTGTTGGCCAGCGACATCGAGCTGCCGCACGACGTCGAGATCATCAACCCCGGCCACGCCATCTGCAACCTGACGGACGCGGGCAAGCTGGAAATGCAGATCAAGGTCGAGAAGGGCCGTGGCTACGTGCCGGGCAACGTGCGCGCGCTGTCGGAAGACCGCACCCACACCATCGGTCGCATCGTCCTGGACGCCTCGTTCAGCCCGGTCCGCCGCGTGAGCTACGCCGTTGAAAGCGCCCGCGTGGAACAGCGCACCGACCTGGACAAGCTGGTGCTGGACATCGAAACCAACGGCGTGATCTCGCCCGAGGAAGCGGTGCGCCAGTCGGCCCGCATCCTGATGGACCAGATCTCGGTCTTCGCCGCCCTGGAAGGCGCCGGCGATTCGTACGAAGCCCCGGTCCGCGGCACGCCGCAGATCGACCCGGTGCTGCTGCGTCCGGTCGACGACCTGGAACTGACCGTGCGTTCGGCCAACTGCCTGAAGGCCGAAAACATCTACTACATCGGCGACCTGA
>CALMPB010000265.1 GCA_937871985.1 uncultured Burkholderiaceae bacterium | reverse complement strand
CCGTGCGGGCCTCCCGATTATCCCTACATGCCTTGCTAATCCGTTGCAGCGTATTGGGGGTCCGAGAGGGAGTAGACCACGTCAAGCTCCGCTCGTGGGTGTTGGAACTTTTCCCGTTGTGCGCCGT
The DNA here is from genome assembly GCA_937871985.1 of uncultured Burkholderiaceae bacterium. Next base: position 6,946 of record CALMPB010000265.1, on the reverse strand, counting down.
TGGTGCAGGTTGAAATTATCAGGCCGGGTGTCCGCTTGCTTTTGAGCCTCGGTTTGTTCATTCAGGAGCTTCTTCATGGTCTCGACCAGCAGCGCTTCAGCCGTGCGCGATGCGCGCTTAGCGTCTTTCTCCCCGAGAAGTGGCTTCTTGACGATTTGAGACCATTCGAATAGCGCCTCCTGCCGTGTGTGAGGATCGTCATACGCGAGGATCGTGCTCAGATCTGCCCGGGTGTGCCCTATGAAGATCCACCACTTGTGACAAAAATTGGGCAATTCAAAACTTAGTTCTGGGAAGTAGAACTTTGAGAGCATGACAATGTGGTCCATCGGATCCTGCTCCAAGCGCGCTGGGCTTTCACCTCTCTTCATGATGTCGATATGTTCGCTGTAAACGCGTTGCGCCTCTAAAAAGAGGACCATCAACTCTTCCAGTTTCTTAATTCGCAAGCTGTGAAGCTCCCCGCGCTTGCTAATTTGCGAACGGATCGTCTCGGTCGTATCCGTAGTTTCGCGCAGCTGCCTCTTGATGTCGTCCAGATCGTCCGACATCGCTGCGTTCGTTGCTCGGGTCTTGAGATAGGCACCAAAGAAAGAACCGGCAGCGGCGACAACTAGCAGGACCGTCATCGACACCAGTTGCTGCTGCCAGCTTCCCAGTCCGGCCAGGGCATTCGCCAGTTCCTGAATAGCCGCTACGACGCTCTCGTCCATGTGACCTCCCGTTGGATGGAAAGAGTCTAGTTGAGCCTAGCGTGTCGAGGGGCTCCGGTGTGAGCCCATACATTGCGCCTATCGGTTCGAGCGTTATGCCGACCCGTTGACCCACCCATTAGTCGTTCATCGTCGCGAGCCCCCCAGTCGGCCATTGAGATCCTGTACACGGAACGACGGTCGCCGGCACATCGCGACTTCACTCCTTCAAATGATCCACGGGCACTTTCAAGGCGCAACCCTGTTCAGCGCTTGACGACCTTCAACATCGGCATCTAAAATGAAATTCAAATGATTAAAACGAAATTAGAGAAACGGAAATAGGAGGCTGGGCATGGCCAAACGTGTAAGGCTTGGTGCGGGCTCGGGATTTTGGGGTGACGCTCAAGATCCGGCACAAGAGCTGTTGGAGCGAGGCAATTTGGATTACCTGTGCTTCGACTACTTGGCCGAATTGACGATGGCGCTACTGCAGCGGCAGAAGCTGAAACGGCCGGATGCGGGCTACGTGCCGGATGCGGTTCAGACCATGATTAATCTTTTGCCCCGCGCTACCGCAGTAGGAACGAAATTGATTTCCAACGGTGGCGGGGTGAATCCTAGAGCTGCGGCACAGCGCATCGCCGAAGGCGCGCGCCAAGCGGGACTTGCTGGCACGCGCATCGCGCTGATTGAAGGCGACGACATGCTGGACAAGCTCGACGACCTGATGGGGCAGGGGGTGCCACTCCGCAATATGGATACCGGCGACGAAAACTTCGCGGCCATCCGCGACCGCGTCGTTTGCGCCAATGTCTATACCGACAGTTCGGGCATCACCGCGGGTCTGGAAGGCGACGCGGATGTGGTGATCGCCGGACGTGTGTCGGACAACGCGCTTTACGTCGGCCCGCTCGCCCACGAGTTTGGTTGGCGCCGCGACACCGCACACATCGACCGTTACGCTGCTGCGGTGACACTGGGCCACATCGTCGAATGCGCGGCAGGCTGCTCGGGCGGGATGTCTTCCCGATTCGCGGAGATGCCGCACATGGGGCGAGCAGGATTTCCCATTCTTGAAGTGGGCGCGGATGCCGAGGCCATCGTCACCAAGCTGTCGGGCACTGGCGGCCGTGTAGATGAATGGACGATCAAGGAGCATCTGGTCTACGAGGTGGGCGATCCGCGCCGCTATCTTATGCCCGACGCCGTGGCAGACTTCACTTCCCTGAAACTGATCGATGAGGGAGAGGACCGCGTACGCGTCAGTGGCGTGCGCGGTGAGGCAGCGCCCGACCTGTGGAAGCTGGTGGTCGGTTACCAAGACGGCTGGATCGGCGAGACCATGGCGTTTTTCCCATGGCCATACGCCTATGACCGCGCCGTAAAGGCGCGCGAAACCATGCTCGAACGTTTCGAGCGCATGGGACTGGCCGCCGAACAGATTCACTTCGATTTTGTTGGACTCAACACCTTGCACGGTCCCGCCGCCACCTTCCCGGGGCGCGAACAGGCCAACGAGCTGCCCGAAGTCGGGCTGCGTTGCGCGGTGCGTACACGCACGGCCGAAGAGGCCGACAAGGTGCGCCGCGCGGGCACGAACCTCTGGATTATGGGCCCGGGCGGCACGTCCTTCGGCACCCCAATGAAGCCGCGCCCCGTCATCTCCCTGTGGCCGACCCTGATCCCGCGGGCCGCCGTCGAACAGAAAACCGAAATCCTGAAGGCCTAAGGAGGGCTCTGATGACGCTTCAAGTGAAAGACATCGCCTATGTGCGCTCCGGTGACAAGGGGGACGTGTGCAGCGTGGGACTGGTGGCCCGAGGACAGCATGAGTACGCGCAACTGCTCGCGAGCGTAAAGCCCGCCGACGTCAAGGCGCTTTACGGCGATTGGGTCCAGGGCGAGGTGGAGTGCCACCCCATGGACAACATCGGCGCCATGATGGTGATCATGCGTCATGCGCTGGGAGGCGGGGCAACGCGCACCTTGCGGTTGGATCAGACGGGAAAATCGCTGGGGCATGCGCTTTTGCGCCTGCCCGTGCGTGATCCGAGCTGAATCCCTGTAATCCCACCGACGGTATTCAACAAATGGCTATTCTTTCTTCCCGCCCCGGGCCGGGCAGCCCGGACTTCGCCGCGAATTCGGCGGCGTATGAAGCATTGCGCGCGCCGCTGCTCGCTGCAAGAGAACGAGCGATTGCTGGCGGCGGCGAACGCGCGCGCCAAGCGCATCTGGCGCGCGGAAAGCTGTTACCGCGCGAGCGTATCAATACGCTGCTGGATGCCGGCACGCCGTTCCTGGAGGTCGGCCAGTTAGCTGCCGATGGCGCGTACGATGGCCAGTCGCCGGGAGCCGGGATCATTACTGGTGTCGGCATTGTGTCCGGCCGGGCCTGCATGATCATGGCCAACGATGCGACGGCCAAGGGTGGAACGTATTACCCGCTGACCATCAAGAAGCAGGTGCGCGCCCAGGCCATTGCACGTGAGAACGGCTTGCCCTGCGTCTATCTGGTGGATTCGGGAGGTGCCTTTCTGCCTTTGCAGGGCGACATATTTCCGGACGAGCAGCACTTCGGCAAGATCTTTCGCAATATCGCCGAGATGTCGGCCCTTGGGCTTAAACAAGTTGCGGCGGTGCTGGGCGCTTGCACTGCCGGCGGCGCCTATATCCCAGCGATGTGTGACGAAACCGTGATCGTCGACAAGGCGGGCATGATCTACCTGGGTGGACCGCAGCTGGTGCAGGCCGCTACCGGCGAATTGGTTGACGCCCAGGAGCTTGGGGGTGCGGACACGCACACCCGCCTGTCCGGCGTGGCCGACCATTTCGCGAACGATGAGTTGCACGCACTCGAACTGGTGCGCGGCATTCTTGGACGCTGCGAGGCCCCGGCACTGGCGCCGCCGCCCCGTCCGTGCCGGCCTCCCCGCTACGAAGCGGCGGAATTGCCCGGACTCATTCCCGCCAATCCCAAGCAGGCAATGCCTATGCTGGACGTGCTGGCGCGCCTGCTGGACGGCAGCGAACTGGTGCAGTACCGCGAACGCTATGGCACCAGCCTTATTTGCGGCACCGGCGCCATTGGCGGTTATCCGGTGGGCGTGCTCGCCAACGACGGCGTTCTTCTTGGCCAGAGTGCCCAGAAAGCAGCCAACTTCATCGAACTGTGCTGCCAGGAAAACATCCCGCTCGTATTTCTGCACAACATCAGTGGCTTCATGGTGGGAGTGCAGTACGAGCAGGGCGGTATAGCGAAGGACGGGGCGAAGATGGTCAACGCGGTTTCCACGGCCCGGGTGCCCAAGTTCAGCGTCATTGTCGGCGGCAGTTACGGAGCGGGCGCGTATGCCATGTGCGGACGAGCATTCGGACCCCGGTTCATGGCCATGTGGCCCAATGCCAGGACCTCTGTGATGGGCGGGGAACAAGCCGCCACGGTGCTGGCGCTGGTGCGCGGCGAGCAACTGGCCCGTCAGGGCAAGGAATTCAGCGCCGAAGAGGCAGAGGCCTACAAGGCGCCTATCCGCGATACCTATGGTGCCGAAAGCACCGCCCTGAACGCAGCATCCCGCTTGTGGGTAGATAGCGTGATTGAACCCGCCGACACCCGCGACTGGCTGACGCTTGGCTTGGCGCTCGCAGCCGCCGGACCGAAGGAACCCACGCGCTTCGGCGTGTTCAGGATGTAGCCCATGTTCAAGAGAATCCTTATTGCGAACCGGGGGGAGATCGCTCGCCGCATCGCGCGCACCTGCCAACGGCTGGGCATCGAATACGTTGCGGTGCATTCCCTAGCTGACGTTGGCGCTGCGCATCTGCGCGGCGCCATTCGGACCGTTTGCCTGGGCGCGGGGTCTGCAGCGGACAGTTATTTAAATGCCGGGAAGCTGCTCCAGGCTGCGCGCGAAACAGATTGCGAGGCAGTGCATCCCGGCTACGGTTTCCTGTCCGAGAACAGCGAGTTCGCGGCGAACGTGGAGGCCGCGGGCATGGCGTTCATCGGACCGTCGCCCGCCACTATTGCGGCGTTGGGAGACAAGGCGCGGGCAAAGGCGCTCATGCGCGCGGCTGGAGTGCCGGTCGTGCCGGGCACCGACGAGGCCAGCGACAATCCCGCCACCATAGAGGCGTTGGCGCGCGCCATTGAACTGCCTATTTTGCTCAAACCCTCCGCCGGCGGCGGGGGCAAGGGCATGCAGATAATTACCCAATACGACGACCTGCCTGGGCTCATTGAGTCGGCCATCCGTGTCGCCCGCAGCAGTTTCGGCGACGGCCGGATGATCGTGGAGCGGTACATCGAGGAGCCGCGCCACATTGAAGTACAGGTGTTCGGCGATGGCTGCGGGAATGTAGTGCACCTGTTCGAGCGGGAATGCTCGTTGCAGCGCCGACACCAGAAGGTCATGGAGGAGGCGCCTGCGCCGCACCTGCCGGAGCGCGCGCGTCAACGACTGCTGGAGGCGGCGGTGCAGGGCGCGCGCAGCCTGGACTATCGCAACGCCGGCACCTTCGAGTTCATCATGGACCGGGACTTCAACTGCTACTTCCTGGAGGTGAATACCCGCCTGCAGGTAGAGCATCCTGTCACAGAGGCGGTAACCGGGCTGGATCTCGTTGAATGGCAGTTGCGCGTGGCGGCGGGCCAGTCCCTGCCGCTGGCGCAGTCCGAAATCGCCTGCCACGGACACGCTATCGAAGCGAGAATCTACGCGGAAGACCCGGCCCAGGACTTCCGTCCTTCGCCCGGCACCGTGGTGCACGCTCGCTGGCCGTCTGCCCTGCGCGTGGACGCCGCGCTGGATGAATCGGGCGACGTTCCGCCTTTCTATGACCCGATGGTGGCAAAGATCATCGCCAGCGCGGGCGATCGTCCGACCGCGATTGCCGCCTTGAAGTCGGGCCTGGGCCAGACATCGTTGCTAGGTGTCTCCAGCAACCTCGGCTACCTGTTGCGCCTGCTGGACGACCCGGGAGTATTGAACGGGCGCGTGCACACCCGTTACCTGGACGAACACAAATCGCTGCAAACTCCGTGCAGCCGCCCGGCTGCCGCAGCAGTCTGCGCCACGCTGCCCTTGCCTGTGCAGTCCATGGCAGCCTCGCCCTGGCATGCCGGCGCGGCTTGCGGCGCGATGGACCGGGTGTTCCTGGATCCCGGCGCGCCTTTGGGGCGCGTGCGTTTCCTGCTGGACGCCGAGCCGGCATCGGTGGCTCTTCACGCCGTGGACGGAAGCGATGTCCGCGCGGGCGACAACCCGCAAAGCTGGAACGTGTCGCGCGATGCGTCCAGCTTGGGCGGCGTTGTGGACGGGTGGCGCTGGGACGCCTGCCTCGCGGCCGAAGGGTGGCATCTGCAGGTGGCGGGCGACCATTACTCGGTGCGCCCGGTTCTCCACGAAGGCAACGCCTCCGCTCGGGACGCCAGCGGGGCGACGGCACCGATGTCAGGCGTTATCGCAGCCGTGGCGGTGCAACCGGGAGACCGGGTGGCCCCGGGCGATGTCCTGGCCGTGATCGAGGCCATGAAGATGGAGTATTCGATCGTTGCCGATGTCGATGGAACAGTGGCGAATCTGCGCTACGGCCCAGGCGACAGCGTGCGGGAGGGCGAACTCATTGCCGACATCGTCCAGGACGACGCTGCGGCGATCGATGAGGGCAGGCAAATCGACGAACCGAAGTTTCAGGCCGGCAGCAGCCGCTAGGACCGAGATCATCATGCAGAAACCGCTAAGCCATATCCGTGTGCTGGACCTCTCCCGCATCCTGGCCGGCCCCTGGGCCACGCAGAACCTGGCCGATCTCGGCGCAGAAGTAATCAAGGTGGAGAAGCCGGATGTCGGAGACGACACCCGGCAGATGGGGCCGCCTTTTCTCAAAGACCGGCAGAGCGGTGAGAACGGCGACGCAGCCTATTTCATGAGCTGCAACCGTGGCAAGAAGTCCCTTGCCATCGATTTCTCGAACCCTAGAGGGCAGGAGATCTTGCGAGAGCTGGCGCGTAAGGCCGATGTCTTCGTCGAGAACTACAAGGTCGGAGCATTGAAGCGCTACGGTTTGGATTACGCCTCGCTTCGTGAGATCAACCCTCAACTGGTCTATTGTTCTGTGACGGGTTTTGGGCAAACGGGACCCTACAAGGACCGCGCGGGCTACGACTATCTGATACAGGGTATGGGTGGTCTGATGAGCGTGACGGGCGAGCGCGACGACCTGCCCGGCGGGGGGCCGCAGCGGGCGGG
>CALMPB010000264.1 GCA_937871985.1 uncultured Burkholderiaceae bacterium | reverse complement strand
TGGCGGCTTTCACATCAGTATGTGAGAACCCACCCTCGATGGGTTGCTTCTGGAAAACCACAGACAACAAGCCTCATCGTTTCAATGGGAAAAATCGTCGTACGGCGACCGAACGATGAACCCGGAAGTAGCCCGTAAAAAGCACAGAAACGTCATCAAGCGCCGTCAATGATCAAGCTCGAAACTCTCACATATGAAGTCTCAGAAGGCGTTGCAACACTCACGTTGAACCGTCCAGATTCGAAAAACGCGATCAACCAGACCATGGGGGATGAGCTTGGTGAGATCCTCATCAAGGTGAAGCGAGACCGCGATGTGTGTGCGTTGGTAGTCACTGGTGCGGGTGGGGCATTCTGTGCGGGTGGCGACGTGCGGGGCATGCATGCAACTGCACCACGATCGCCCGCGCAAGTATCGGCTGTGGTGGAGCGAGCCCGCCGCATCACCACTGAGCTCATGGGCCTGGATCGACCTGTCATTGCCGCGGTGGATGGCGTGGCGTATGGCGCGGGATTCAGCCTAGCGTTGCAGGCCGATATCGTGCTGCTGAGCGACCGTGCCAGGCTGTGCATGGTGTTCCAACGCATCGGACTGGTGCCGGACTTTGGCGCCCTTTACACGCTTCCTCGTTTGGTCGGACTTCAACGAGCCAAGGAATTGCTGTATTCGGCGCGTGAGATCGCGCCAGAGGAAGCGGTCGAGATGGGCATTGCAATGGAAGTGATGCCTGCCTCAGAACTGCTGACCCGCGCTCGCGAGATGGCTCGCAGTCTTTGCGGCGCTTCGGACGTGGCCCTTAGCGCGACCAAGCAGGCGCTCAACGCATCCTTGGGAAGTGACCTGCGCACCGTACTGGAAATGGAGGCATCGGGACAAACCATAGCTGCACAGAGTGAATACGTTAGGGAAGCGGCCCGCCGCTTTCTGGCCAAGGAGCCTCCGCAGTTTCGCTGGGCCGATCGCACAGTTCCCAACCAGTCGAATCCTAAGAACGATGCTTGACTATCAGAAAGTCCGCAACCTCCAGCTTGAGGATCGGCGTCACAGCTACACAGCCCGCGATACCATCCTCTACGCACTTGGCATCGGCATGGGCGGCGACCCCACGAAACCTGAGGAGCTGCGTTTCGTCTATGAGAAAGAACTGCTAGTCGTTCCTTCGATGGCCAACGTTCTCGGTTCTCCCGGATTCTGGATGCGCGATAGAAAGGAACTGGGAATCGACGCGTTGAAGTTGGTGCACGGAGAGCAGGCATTGACGGTGCATACCGCCCTGGCTCCGGAAGGAACGGTCATCGGCCGAACCCGCGTGAACCGCGTCGTCGACAAAGGGGAAGGAAAAGGCGCAATCATCTATGCAGAGAAAACGCTTTATGACCCGACAACGGATCAAGCACTCGTCACCGTCGAACAGGCATTCTTCTGCCGGGGTGATGGCGGGTTTTCAAAGCTGGGGGGCGTGAGCGACGCTCCCGCCACCGCGCTGCCCCCTACTCCCGAGACTGCGCCCGACATCGTTTTCGACCTGGCCACGCGAACCGACGCGGCGCTGCTGTACCGCCTATCCGGTGACATGAATCCGCTGCATGCAGACCCGGATGTGGCCCGCAATGCGGGCTTCCCGAAGCCCATCCTGCACGGCCTAGGTACTTACGGCGTGGTTTGCCGCGGACTGTTAGCCCACTTGTGCGGCTACGGTCCTTCACGTCTGCGTTCAATGCGCACTCGCTTTTCTGCGCCTGTTTTTCCGGGGGAGACCATCCGCGTCGAGTGCTGGCGCATGCCGGCGGGTGTGGCGTTCCGCGCGCGAGTTGCCGCGCGAAACGTCACCGTGCTTTCCCATGGACAGGCCGAACTTACCTGAACTTGAGCCCTTGTATGTCAATACTTGATACGCGCCCCGTCTACCGCCATCAGCAGCTCCGCCGCCTGATCGCGCCCGCAAGCATCGCCATTGTCGGTGCTTCGCCCAACCCCGCCTCCTTTGCCTCACGTACGCTCGGCAACCTCCACAGTTACACGGGATCGATCTTTCTCGTCAACGGCAAGTACCAGGAGATCAATGGGCGCACCTGCTTCGCCTCCTTGACAGCGTTGCCAGAAGTGCCGGATTGTGTGGTGTTGGCTGTCCCGCGCGATGGTGTGTTGCCGCTCGTCGAAGAATGCGTGCGACTGGGCGTGGAAGGCGTAGTCATCTTTGCGTCGGGTATGGGCGAAAGCAGCAACCTGAACCACCAAGCCATCCAGCGCGACATCGTGAAATTGGCGCGCGGCACCACGACACGGTTGCTCGGGCCGAACTGCTTGGGCATCATGAACGCAGTCAATGGTGCCCTGGGAACTTTCACCCACATTCCGAAGCGTCTTCGTCACGAAGGCTCTCGCTCCATTGGGCTGATCAGCCAATCAGGTGCGCTCGGCGTGGGGCTCGCGCAGGCCGTGGAGCGTGGTACGTCGTTCAGTCATGTGCTCACGTCGGGCAACGGCTGCGACGTAGATGCCGCCGATCAAATTGCCTATCTCGCACAGGATCCGGATTGCAATGCCATCGCTTGCGTGTTCGAAGGGGTAACAGATCCAGCTCGATTGATAGAAGCGGGTGACCTGGCCCGCGACGCAGGCAAGGCGGTCGTAGTCTACAAGGTCGGCACCAGCGAAGGTGGCGCGGAGGCGGCGCTTTCGCACACGGGCGCGCTTGCCGGTTCGGCTGCCGGCTACAACGCGCTATTCGAGCGCGCCGGGTTCGTGGTGGTCGACCAGTTCGAACATCTGCTGGAAACGGCCAGCTTCTTCGCGAAGGCGCCCCACGCAAGTGCCACCGGCGTTGCGGTCCTCACGGCTTCTGGCGGCGCGGGCATTCTGGCTGCCGACCAAGCCGAGATATTCAATGTTCATCTTCCCCAGCCCGGTCCGGCGCTCAAAGCAGAGCTCGAATCGCTGATCCCCGAGTTTGGCTCTTCGCGGAATCCTTGCGACGTAACCGCTCAGTTTCTGAATAACGCCACGCTATTTCCCGCGTGTGCCGAGGCTTTTCTGAAGGAAGCCGACATCGGCTCAGTGTGTACGCCGTTCCCCATTGCGACACCGGAGCACGCGCAGCGCATCGTCAAGCTTGGAGACCAGGCGCGCGCGCACGGAAAGATGGCCTGTGTCTTCGCGCTGACCGGATGGTCAGATGGACCAGGTACGCGCGAAATGGAAATGCGGCCAAACTTGGCCGTGTTTCGCTCGACGGCCAATTGCTTCAGCACACTCGCAGCGTGGCATCGATGGTCGAAAAAACTGGCGCAACCGGCCTCTGGCGCTGAACGTTCGCTGAAACCTGCGCAAAGAAATGCCGTCCGGCAAGAACTACTGGCAGCAGGGACTGAACGTACAGTGGCTGAGGGACCTTCGCGACGCGTCCTGGAAGTCTGTGGTGTGCCGGTTGTGAACAACGCGCTGGTGTCCTCTGCTGACGATGCACTGAGCGCCGCGAATCGACTCGGCTTTCCAGTCGCGCTCAAAGTGGAGTCTGCGGATTTGCCACACAAGACGGATGCCGGCGTGTTACGCCTGAACATTTGTGACGAGCGTGCCTTGCTGGAGGCCTATGAGGCTGTGATGGCGAACGCATTGAAGGCGACCACTGCTGATCGCATCAATGGCGTGCTGGTGCAGCCGATGATTCCGCCCGGCGTGGAGATTTTGGTCGGTGCACGCGTCGATGCGCTTTTCGGGCCCATGATCGTCGTCGGCATGGGCGGCATCATGGTCGAGTTGCTCAAGGACACCGTCGCGTCCCTCGCACCTGTCGACACTACGGAGGCACACCGCCTGCTGCGTCGCTTGCGTGGCTATCAGCTTCTTCAAGGATATCGCGGGAGTGCGCCAGCGAACATAGACGCGCTCGCCGAAGCCATCTCGCGCATCTCGACGTTGATTGCCAGCGAGCGCGATCTCATTGCCGAGATCGATGTCAACCCTATTATCTGCAGCGCAGAACGCGTGATCGCGGTGGACGGGTTGATTGTTCGGGCTTAGGCGCCGGGAAATCCGGCGTTGATGCCAGAGCCCTCGCGCTCTGGCATCAACGCCGTCACTCAAGCGCACAGAAGCGACTCAGACAGAAATGTCCGTGAACGCTTTGTAATTCGTGAACATGGAAGGATCTCCTCCAAGCCTGCGAGTGAGTTCAGCCGCTGCATTTGTCAACGCCTGGGAAATCTGTGGCACGGCGGTGATCGAAAAGCGAGACGCAGGCCCTGAAACGGCCAACGCACCTCTCAAGCTTTGCCTAAGGCCGAACACGGGAGCCGCGATCGCGGCTATATCAGGCTCCCGCTCGCCGACGGTGGCGATGAGTGGGCTCGTGGGAACGTTGTCTGGATCCGTGACTGTCGTGTCGAACGCCACAAGGACACGACCAGCCGCTCCTTTGTCGAGGGGGAGTAGGTCTCCAGTACGAACGTGGTCTCGAACTGCCTTCGAAGAATCCACTCGGAAGAGGCATACGCGGATATCATTTTCCCGGGTAAAAAAGGATACTCCCTCACCCGTTTCTTCCGCGAGCCGCTTCAGGACCGGGGGCACATGATCGCTCAGGTCGAGCGATCCCTGATACAAGCCACCCCAACGCAAGAGCTTCGAACCCAGCTGATAGGTGCCGTCGTCCAGCCTCACGATGCAATGCTCTTGAATCAACGTCACCAGCAGCCGGAGGATCGTGCTTTTATACATCCCAGTTCGATTGGCGATCTCATTGAGGCTGAGAGAGGATTCCCGCTCCTTGAACGCGTTGAGGATCGCAAATGCCCTCTCTACGGCTGCAACGCCCGCCTGCTTGTCATCCATCTCAGAGCCCTGCTTGGAAAGTATCCGACTACCGGTCAGCATTATATAGAATGCAGCCGAAAATCAGAATGATATTCCTTTCCGCCACTCCCACTGCGTGACCAAGAGCCGCGCGGCGCGGCAAGCTGATTCAGGCCTGCATGAGATGCGGTTCGTACAGGTTGAGCTTGTGACCATTCACGTTGACTTCGGCGCCATCAGTCGCCCACTTCTAATTTTGCGCGGTCGCGAAGAATACACACCGCAGTGCGCTTGGCACGCTCATGCCCGTGACATGCCGGGTTCGCTGCTTCATCCGCAGCAACGCGCGCAGGCAGACCCTTCTTCTGCCCCAGGCGCTGCACGCGCTTGCGGTGACTGGCTCCGCCATTGACTTGCACGGCGCAACTGTGATCCGCCAGTAACCAAGCGGCCCTTGTGCTCGTCAAAGACCGTGCGGATTCTGGCCTCCATGGCGCATTGCTGGTCGGCACAATGGCTCGCCTGGGTCTGCTATTAGAACGTACTGCGCGCCAAGCTTGCCAACTTGTGCTCACGCCTCAACCGCGCACTCAAACACGCTTTGTGCGCCGCTGACCTCTTCGATTGGAACGAGGCCTGCTATTCTTTTAGGCACGCAACTTCCGCGCGCATTCTGCAGTCACCGTCCCATTGGGTTTGCGCTGCACCGGCAGCAAGCACATCCGACGCTGCTGTACAGCGTCGCTCTGGCTTCATCTCTGCTTGCTGTCTCTACTTTCATGCACTCCAGAGCCTGCAGGCGGTCTTGTTTAAACCGGCGTCGCCAAACCGTGACTTGGTTGGGATTGCGGATGCCATAGAACGGCACGGCCTGACGGCTGGAACGCTGCTCGCGATCCTGATGGCAAAGCACTTGCAGCTTGAACTGCGTACGGGAAGCGCTGCGCTTGGGGAGCAATCCGCCGATGCCATATAGGCGGTAGTGGCTTACCCACGGCGGACCCTCTCCGCGTACTCAAACCACCGCCAAGTTAAATGCTTCGCGCCACCTTCGCCCGCCAAGCAGCCCTGGGCGACTTTTAGCTTGAACCTCGTTCTGTACTTCTTCTTGAATCCCCTTGACGTTTGTCCATCTTCTGGATGGTCAGTTCAAAATCGGCGCGACTGAGTCAAACCGGCTTGGCACGTTGTGCAAGTAGTTGCGAGGCCAATTCATCCGTATCAAGGACGTCCGCGTACTTGCTTGCCAAATCGAAGAGGTTTACAGCATGCGACGTTTGGGAGCGATCGTAGACCGCGTCTTGGGGCACGACGACTTTGAAGTTCAATGCGCAAGCGTCAACCGCGGTCGCCCGCACGCAACCGCTCGTCGTGCAGCCTGTAACAACAACGGTATCCACCTGAAGTCCGATGAGATGGCTCTTGAGTGTCGTTCCGTGGAATGCGCTGGCCTGAAACTTCGGTATCAGCACATCCTCAGCGCGCGGACTAATCTCAGCGATGAACTCGTAGCCGCGCGCCGGCACATCCATCACGCCAGGCACTTTCGTCTCAAACTGCCCACGGTTGTTCGGCCCCTTGGGAGCCACATGGGGGTAGAAGATTGGCGCACCAAGCTCACGGAACACCTCAATGAGTTGCGCGATGCGTGGCACTGCGCGCCATCCGTACTCACCGCAACTTGTGGGCATTGTCTTGATGGCTTCTGTGATCGGCATCGGCTTCTCGCCCATGGAGCGGTACTGAACGTCGATCACCAAGAGCGCCGGCCTTTGGCCCAGCCCTGTCGGCAAGCCCCAGCCCGCATTCCGGTAAATGGCCAACTCTTCTTCAGGGATGAACCCATCCCAGGGCCTCGCGCGATTTTCGATTGGACCGGTCATCATCAGATCTCCACCGAAGTCGCATCGTAGGCCAGAAGCCAATCGTATCGCTCGCGCACGGCCTCCGGCGACCAACTCTTGCTGATGTACGAATGGGCTGTTTCGTCTTTCGCCAACTCGGGGCTGTGAAAAACACGGAGCATCTCGAGTGACTTGGCGGCCGTGCGATTTGCCCGGGCAATGCGCAAAGAGTCGTAGCGCTTGAGGGCACCTTCGATATCACCAGGCGTCTTGCTGAGCACACGCGCGAGAACGCACGCATCTTCCATCGTCACATTTACACCCATGCCGAGGTATGGCGTCATGGAATGACAGGCATCGCCCACCAGCGTCACCTGCCCTTGGGACCAACGCTCCAGAGGGTCCCGAACGAACAGCCCCCAACGGAAGAGGTTGTCGGAATTGAT
>CALMPB010000263.1 GCA_937871985.1 uncultured Burkholderiaceae bacterium | reverse complement strand
TACAGCCTGGCGATGGGGTTTCGCATGGTCCGGACGGAATGGTTGGATGAGGGTAGCGCGAGGGGGCTGGCCAGGCTGATCGAGGGGCTGACTGGGCAGGTCATGGTTTGCAGCCATCGGCATTTGTGAATGCAGGGTAGGGGATAGGCAGTTGGGCTGCCATTGCCTTGTTATTGCAAGACATACATCTGCGGCGCGAATGATAGGTGCCGCTACGGCTGTTCCAGTGGCCACACCTCTACGACCCCGTGCGCGACGGCGCAGGGTGTTTGCGACACCATCGCTATAGCTTCGGCCATGTCGGCGGCTTCGATGATGGCGAAGCCGGCTATCGGCAAGGGCGATTTCATGAATGGGCCGGGCGTTGTTTCGATCCAGGCGGCCTCGTGGTTGCGCACTTGTACGGGCTTGCCTGCGACGCCCATCAATACCCCGTCTTTCTGTAATTTTGCGTCGTGCGCATGGGCTGCGTTTCGGATGGCGGCGGGCGTACGGTCGTAGCCCTCTTGATCGCCATATCCGATGGCCACGAATTTTGGCATGGGTTACCCCCTTTGCGCGTGGGAGAAATGGTGTTTGGCTGCAATCTGCCGAGAGAATTGTAGTCTGACACCATATTTAACTCTTGATTGCTTCGCAGCCCGATTCCCGTCCTTGATTCAAAGAATTAAAATCTCTAGAACGCAGAAAAAAAGTTATTTTTGGAAGCTTGGAGTGACCACTATGGAGCAGGCTTTGTGAGGATCGCACAAACGTATTTTGACGACGCTGATTCGTCGCCTCTTGACGTGTATTTTGGCTCACACGCGTATCACGAAGGGGACATCTTTGTGGAACTGGATGGCGTCCCACTACTGAAAAATCGGAGCACTCAAGAGCTGCTGCTTCCGTTGAAGACTAGGGCGATGGTCGACTACTTCGTCAATAAAGCGATTGAAGCCGGTGAGCGAGGGATCATGCTGCGACCTAAAGCGCTTGGATCAAAGCGCTACCCTTTCTGCGAAAAATTTGATTTCAAATACTCGCAGATCGACCACGAATACATCCCGGGACTGATGCGTCCTTGGAATGAAGGATTTCTGACGCCCGTCTTCTTCAATATCGCAGTCCTAAACAAGTATTCGCAGGATTCGCGATACAAGCTCGACCTATTCTCGGAAACTTACGGCACCATTCTCGCGAATGACTGGACAATCTCTTTCGGCATCAACCGAAGCAAGCGAGTAATCATGTGGCTTGGCGACATCGATGCCTTGCCTGAGGATGAGCAGTACTTTCTTAGGTCAGAGAACGTCGATTCCGATCATGATCTGCACTCAGAGTTCTACGAGGCGCAGATAGATGTCGTATTTTCGGATCGCTCGAAGCAGAACGAACTCTTGCACTTGCGAAAATCGTTGAATGACCTAATCAACGATAAGCACGCTCAACACCTATTCATCCTGGAAGGCGAGGTGGCCACGGTCATCAAAAACGTGACACGGCCGGTCTTCTGGGAAGAGCGACACGTCGGCCCGGCCATCGAATCGCTGAACCGCGTGTTCGTGGAGAGCATCAATTCCGGGTTCTTGAAAAAGGCGATTAAAGATAAGGACAGCACACGGGACATCAAGAGTGCCGGCAGCCTGAAGGCGCTTCAAGCCTGGCTCGAAGTCGTGATGGGGCAGTCAGCGCACGCCGACCTAACGCTGCCCTTTTACGTTCTGTATGACTTAAGAATTGCATGCTCGCACCTACTGCCCTTTGAAAAGCAGGCGGAGATGATGCAGTCCGTGAACTCAAGGCTTGGTTTGGATCCGGGCAATCGAAATCTCGAACTGACTTACGATGAACTTCTCAATGCGCTGTGTCAGTCCATGCTGCGAATCAAAGGTTGTCTGGAATAGCCCGTTGGCGTCCGTATTAGTGCAGCTCGCATCAGAGCGGCGGTGCCGATAGCCTCCGAAACATGCCCAGGTCCGCCAATGCTGCTCCGAGTGGGCATGCGGTCCGCCGTAGTGCCGGGAGGGCAGGCGCGGGACGCATTGCCAACGAACGGGTCTCAGGGCGATGCTTTGAGCGACCATTTGCGGCGATGTGTTCTATCAGCGCCATGGACGGTCTGGACGGAGGGCAGGGGCCATATTGATACCGTTCTTTGCCCGACTAGCGACCGGATATATAGCTGAGAAGGCAAGAGCGGCATCATATTGGCCTCGCCGGCGTCCGCTGTGGGTCGCAACAGGGCCTCTATGAGAGGGGCGGACCTAGGCCATGAACAGTCATTCGGACCCAATTTGGACATTCAGGTGACCGTCCTGCCTCGGAGGCGATCGTTGAGCATAGGTTCGCGAGCGGGCGCTGTTAGGCCTCATGCAGAGTTTGGTAGACTCGGAGCCGTCTTGCCGACTAACGCCAAGACGCACTGGCAGCGACCACCTTCTTCGAACTGAACTGACTAAACTAATGATAATCGCCAAAAGCTGATTTCATATTCGGTCTCGTCGTCGATGCAAGGATTTCCGGATAATCTTGAGGACAAGTAAATTGCTCAACTTCGATAAATCGTGGCGTTTTAAAAGCCCGGGGCCTATCCCGCCAGGCGTTGTCCGTGCTTTCTACGATCTGATCGAAAGAATTGCGGCGCAGGGTGATGTGAGGAGCGCGGTTGAGCAATGCAAAAGCCGCTTCGGCGGGAATGGTCGAAGCAGCAGCCTGGATTGGGCGTGGAGTGATCTATCTCGGGTCATGGATAGCTCGGCTCAGAATGCGCCTGTGTTCATAGAGGCTTTTTGGAATTGCTGCGAAGACCTCGAACAGTCCGGCTTAGGAGTACCAGACGTCCAAATTGTCAATGCCATCCTGGCGGAACATGACGCGGGCTATGAAATTCAACCGCCTGCTTTAATCGCAATGCGAGCCTATACGCCGATCACTGTTCCGCGTCAGGCGCCGTCGTTGGATGAGCAGGCCCGCGCGCTTATTGAAGAGTGCTTGGCAGAATCCGAACGGCTGCTCGATGCTGGCCAGGGTCGGCGTGCGGTCCAAGAAATTCTCTTCCTTCTGGAATCGATCACGACAGCATTTCGCGGCTTGGGTGAGGACACGGCAACGATTCAGGGGAAGTATTTCGGGCCTATCATTAACGAAATGAAAAAGCGGGAGCGAGGCAAAGCGCAGGAAAATATTATGACCTGGATGACGACCTTGCACGGCTATCTTTCGTCGCCGACGGGCGGAGGTATCCGTCACGGAACCGATTTCAAAGAGGGCATCGCGATCCAGCCGCACGAAGCGCGTCTGTACTGCAACCTTGCGCGCAGCTATCTCACCTTTTTGCTGGAAGAGCACGACCAACAGACCAAGGGCGCGTCTTCGAAGCCGTGGGGCGCGTATTAGCGCCCAAACGATGGCTTCCAAGCGTCGCTGGAGCGTTTGACCTAAGACCTCACCGCCCTCGGTATTTTTCCGGCAAATAAAGGTATCAGACTACAATTTCGCGTCGGCTGGAGAAGCATTCGCTGCTGGAGCCAGCCCCGAACCGCCTGCAACGTCAGTTCACTGTGCGATGCCCCAATAAAGTCTGGGTAGGCGACATCACGGTTATACCAACACGGACTGGCTGGCTATATCTGGCCGTGCTGCTGGATCTCTACTCGCGATCGGTGATCGGTTGGAGCATGGCTGAGAAGGCCGATAGCAGGTTGTTGATCCATGCACCTTACACAAAGGTGTCAGACTACAATTTAACTGGCTAAATTGTGGTCTGACACCTTTTTTTGGGTAAGTATCCGCAGGCCATATGACGACACCGGTGCAGGCCTTAGACGATGAAACCCCGGTCGCGCCACCGGTCTGCGACGAGCTTTTCGAAGTCATAGCCTTCGCTCAGCTTCAGATTGTCAGCATGGTCGCAGACGATGATCTGAGGCTTGTTGCCGACTTCCTTTGCGGTGTCGTCGCAGAACTTGGCCAGGACGGTGAACATCCTGGCGACGGTGTCCAGGTCATCGTCGATTTTCGTGGCCGCAGCGCTGGCGGCCAGACCTGGCCCGCCACCTGCGGGTGCGCCTGAGGCCATGCCAGTCCGCTCGGTCGATGGATCTGCCGGCTGCGGGTCTTCCTGCCTGCCGCGCAGCTTGGCTGCATTGAACTCAGCGCCATAGTCAGCCGAGGGAAAATACACCTGCGTGGGCTGGTCCAGAAACAGCACCGGAGGCAGCTTGCTGTCGGCATAGGCAGCAAACTGATAGTGCAAGGACAGGAACAGGGTCAGGTGAGAATAGAGCCAGTTGGCCCCGCTGCCCATAGACCGCAGGTAGACCTTCTTGGCGGGAGCTCCGTTCACCCCAGGCGTCTCATGCCAGAGATCGAAGGAGTCGATGTCGAATTTCAAGGCACCGTTTTTGTAGGACTCCTCGAAGTCGAAATGCGGGCCTATGATGGCCATGCGCTTGTTGATGTTGTTCTGCAAAGCCACCAGCTTAGGCGCGACATCGAACAGCGCCATCTTCGATCTCAGCTTCGCGAGCCGCTCCGAGAGCGTCTGCACCAGTTGAGTGGTTTCTGTGGGAGGATTCTCGATCCTTCGCTCGATCGCTAATTCCAGCTTGAGCTTGGCCTTCTGTGCTGCCGCATCGGCGGATTTAGACCGCTGCAGGCGGTCGGCTTCCTGTTCCAGAGGCCGCAACGTGTTCTCTATCTGCCGCAGCGCTTTGCGCACGGTCTTAAGGGACTCATCGATCTCGCGGCGTTCTTGACCAAAGCCCTCTCGTGCATACGCCGACAGCCTGAGCTCGCCGTTGAGCCAATGGATGGCAGCGGAGAGCTTGTTGGCCTCATCCTCGGCTGCTTCGGAGGGCGAAGCACACACGGGGCAGACCGCATGGTCCAGATGGACGGTCTTCGGAATGGGCAGGCTGGCCATAGCGCCTGCAAATCCTTCGGCTTGCTGTGTCGAGAGGTCAAGCAGGTAGCGCGTATTCATGGCCTTTTGCAGCTCGGCCATGAGTCCGGCCTTGCGCGCGCGCAGGTCGTTGCGCATCGTCTCGAAGCTCTCTGACTCTCCGTTGACCGAGACCGAGATGCTGGTCAGGGCGTTCAGAGCCGCTTCTGGCTTCAGCCAGATCTCCTCAGCCGTGAGGTCCGTCAGTGGTGCGCCGGCCAGCGCGTGGAACTCCTGCAGATAGCCCGTGAGTTCCTCTATGTATTCGGACTTGAGCTTGTCCTGTTTGGGAACCAGTGCTAAGGCACGCCTAAGTTCAGCCTCGGCGTCGGCTAGATCCTTGGCGAGGTCGAAATAGTCCTCGCCAACGACCCCCATGAAGATCTTGAAATGGTCAATAGCCTGCTCGCGTTTTCGCTTCTCATCGAACCGGTAGAAGAGCGCATGCCGGTTGGCCACCAGATTTTGGTGCTGCAGCATGAAGGACGCAAAACTTCTAATCGAGGGCGTGGGGCTTTTATGACCCATTACCGTCTTCTGCAGCGGATCCGTATCGATATCGTTCATGGTGACACCGAAATACCGACCGAGGCTTTTGCCGAAATCAATACGATTAAGCTGGAACTGTTCTGTGAAGAAACTCCCCACCTCCTTGAGGTGTGCCAGCACATGGCGGGCGTCATCGCCCGAGACTTCGCGCAGGAAGCACTCGTTGGGCTTGCCCGCCATGCGACCGGCGACAACTGCCATGCCAGTAAATCGCCAAACGATGAAAAACAGCTTTGCCCGCTGGGTGATTATTCCTTGTGGGATAGTATCTTCGGAGCTGCCCATGCAGTAATCGAATATATCTAAAATGGCGCTTTTGCCTTTGGATGATTTTCCTGTAATTATATTCAAACCCTGCTTGAATTTCACATGGTGCGTTTCGTTGTCGTTGTCGACCACGCCGATATATCTGACAAAGCACTTCATAACGATTTCAATCCCAGCATTCTGTAGATCGTCACCACACTTTCATTTCTGAATATCATTGCCAATTTCTTGGCATAGCGCAACATGTCCTTGTTGGCGTTCGCGGCCTGGGGATTTTCTTCGGCGACGACCGCGAGATCTTCAGTAAGGCTCATACTTCCGTCGGCGCGCAGTATGAGCAAGGATGTGTTAGTGATCGGCTTATATTCCTCAAGCCGCAGTGGTAAACCCACCAATCTGGATGCATCTGATGTCATCGTGCGAATGGAACTGTTGCGGCCGGCATTGTGTAGATAACTTTGCATCGCGGGGTATGTCACCAAGGGAAGGATAAGATAGCTCAGCAAGACATCCTTTTCCATGGGTGTCCATTCTAGGTAAAAATTTTGGATCACGGGGGCAAGAGCAAAAGGGTTGCGATGCAGAGTGTAGAGATGGTCAGATGCCCTTCCCGTCATAGCCAAAGCCTCCAATGAAATTCTTCTTCCTTCTTCTCTGGAATTTCGTCCGCGAGCATGTGATAAATCCCGTTGCGAAACTCCGTCATGGTGTTGTTCATGCTGCAAAATGGAGCGGGCCAGACCTTCAGGCGCGCCAAATAGAATTTGAGCGATTCTTTCTTGAGCTTGTTGCTGTCCGCGTCATCGTCGCAATCCAGCATCGCTGCTTCGCGCTCGGCCAAATGAATGCTGCGGTGACTATTTAGATATCCGTCAAGCATGGGTTTGAAAAGAACCTGATCCTGATAAAGGTCGGCAATGGCTTTTTCGGCTACAAGACGATGTAGGGCCGCATCTCTGAGATATTTTTCGCCGTCGATTTCCAGTATCTTCTGTGCGAAGAGATTGGCCCTGACTTCGTCGAGATTGATCTGCCCTTCAAGTGCTGCCTTATCCACCTGCGGAAACTCCGACGGATGCTTCATGTAGAGCTGGGCCAGAGTGGTCAGTTTGGCAGTGAACTCCCGGTGGGTGATCTTCCAGCCCCCAAGCACGCGCCCGGCGCTGAACACGAAGCCCAGCAGATCATCCATGTACTGCTGTTGCAGGGACGGTCGGATGGTCTTGAGATACCGGGTCATGTAGTGGTTGAGCCGCCCCGGGAGGTCAGCCTGGCCATGCGCGATGTGCATGCGTTCGAGCACCTCCATCAATCTAGCGCGACGCTCCGTCGCCAAC
>CALMPB010000262.1 GCA_937871985.1 uncultured Burkholderiaceae bacterium | reverse complement strand
CGCGCGGAGCCGGATGGCGAAGCGGAGCGCGAGGGCGGCGGCGCATCGGCTTGAAGCCAGGAAGGCACGAACCGACATGCGCGAATGGGTCGTCAAGCGCCGGGAACGCACGCGGCATCTGATCGAGCTGGGCGGCCTGGTCGTGAAGGCAGGGTTGGTCGAACTGACCGGCGATGATCGCGCCACGCTCTATGGCGCGTTCCTGTCGATCGCGAGCAAGCTGCAGGGTGAGGAACGCGATCACGCGCTTGCCCTGTGCGCGCGGCGCGGCAAGCGCGCGTTCGAAACCAAAGCACAAGCGAAAAGCGGCACTATGGCTGTCTTACCATCGCCGCCAGCCCCACCACCATCTGCGGCGTAATGTTCGGCCCTGCAGCGCACAGTGGAGGCCGTAGAGGGCATCGGCCATTCTGCGTTCGATCTGTCGCACGTTGAGGCCGGTGATCTCGGCGATTTCGACATAGCTGAGATCGTCGATCCGGTGGGCCAGAAACACTTCGCGGGTGAGACGGGGCAGCGCCAGCAGGGCTGCCTCCATCCGTGCCAGTTCCTCGGCTGTCGCCATTACCTCACGGGCTGGGGCGGCATTCACGGTCGCTTCGTAGGCAGCCATGGCGCGTCGCTTCATCACGGCAAGCGATGCTGCCAGCCACGTGGGCGTGGATGACCGGTCACCTGATGCACGCGGTCAAGCAGCGCGCGGGTCAGCATTTGGAGTTCCTCGGCAGAGAACGGAAAGTCCGGGGCTACATCGCGCGAACTCGCATTGCGCCACTTGCTGTACGGCGACAGGATCGCCGCCAGCAGTTCTATGTCGGTTGTTTTGAAGCCGAGACCCGTCGCATTGGCGTGGCCGAGCGATCTGGCGACGTTCAGGCCGATATGACGGGCGCACCACGCGTCGGGGAATCCCACATCGAGCAGATGTGAACTCAGCCCAAGCTGTAGCACAATTCCGATCTGATAGAGCCTGTCGGTCGGATGCCGCACAATCCCTTTATCTATGCCGAGAAAGAAGCCCTCGGCGTTATGGTAGCGGAAGCGGCTGAGGTTCCGCCCCGCCTTGGTGCGAGCAAGGGCCGGCGGTTGATTGGCATACAGGTCGTGAAGCTTCGCCAAGGCCTCGTCCCAGGGCGATGCGGCCGGGGCGGCAAGCGCGGCAACCGGGACGCTCGTCGATGCGCCAAGCAGCGCGCGGCGTGATGTGGGGCCAACCATATGCACCTTCCGTTCCGCATCCTGGGCGGATGAAGCGGATGCGACGGAGCGGATGCGGCACGATCCCGTAGCTCCCGCGCGATTCGCGATGCCGGAATCGCCGCAGGCCGATTTGCTCGATGCCCTTGCAGCAATATACGCCACCGTTTATCGAATAAACGATGTCGTATATTCAAATAAACGGTTGCGTCAACCTGTTTGGCTTGGAGTTCGCAGACATGGCCGATAGCCAAGACGCGATGGGACGCCCACCGCTTGGAATGAAGCCGACGACAGTCAGGCTATCGGCTGAGACGATCAGCCGAATCGCAGCGCTGGTGGGCAATCGGCGGGTTGCACTGTTCATTCGCGAAGCGGTCGAAAACGAGTTGCAGCGCCGGGAGAATCCTGAGCCGCCAAAGGGCTGACCCGCCTCGCGTCGGTGCCGCTCGCGAGTCGGCATTCGGGGGCGGGGTGGATAGGGCTAAATCCGTGCTGGGACGGTCGACTTGCTCGTACCGGGACGACATGGGAAAATTTCTTTTCACTGCCCTCGGACGACAGGGGCCGCCACGGGACGCCAGAGTCCGCCACCGTATACCGGCACCGTTTTTGGCACTCTTGCACTTCGTCCCAAGGCTATCGATCCTGTTCCGGGGAGCTTCGATAACCCCGAGTATGGAAGTACAGCCCATGTCCAACATCGAAAGGATTATTCGTCTCAAGACCGTCCTCGCTCGCACCGGGCTTTCCCGCACGACCCTCTATCGAAAGATGGGTGAGGGCACCTTTCCCCAACGGGTCAAGATCAGCATTCACGGCGCTGGCTGGCACGAGTCCGCCATCAACCGCTGGATCGCCGATCCGATGGCCTATCGAGGTGATAGCGCAGAATGATGTCTGCGACCGCGCTCTCCGGGGGCGAGAGCGCGGCCAAGACGTCGGCCGAGCGAAGGCGGCTTCGCGCCCTAACAGCGGTCCTTAGCTGCATTCCTACATCATGCTAAAATCTGCCATTCGTTTGAGGGTTGCGTTGCGCCCGCCCGCGGATGTCCGAGGAGGAAGAACAGGGTATGACATTGGAACGGCCGCCTGAGCGTGGGCCGAAGTTCGAAGCGATGATGGCGCAGATCGACTTCAAGCTTACCAATGAGGGCGTCGATATTCCGACGCGCCCGATGCTCGCGGTTCGCGAAGTCTCGATGACGTATAATCTTAGCATGCCGCTCGGCGGCGCCACCGCGCGTCTGCCGCCGGAATTGCGCGAGAATGCTGCGCTGAGCGAAGCGATCAATCAATGGTACAAGGACAATTACGGCGATCGGCTGAAAGAGGACCCTTGTCCGGGTCGGATGGTGATCCTGCTCGATGGCGATCTCTATGTCCTGCGCGTTCCCCGTATCTTCGGTAGCGTGAATTTCGTTCTTACGCGCCAATGGTTGCCCAACCCGGGCATCGCGCGTGGCCCCGCAACCTGCAATATCACCCAGCTTGTTGACGGGATGACCGCGGCCAAAGCCGGGCGCCTGTCCGATGTTGCGCTCGACACGATCGGGGCCGCGTTCGAGATCGCGGTGCCTGCCGCGTTCACGCTCGAGAGTACCGGTCATGGTTTGATGTTCATTGCTCGGGGCGATGTCGAGGCCGCGGTCAATGGTCTGATGGCGCGTGGTGGCCGCTATGGGGAATCGAAATGGGCGTCGCTCCAGGCCGCCGAAAAGGTGCTCAAGGCCGCGATCGATCGCGCTGGCGCGAAATACGGCTTCACCCACGGGCTTGCCGGCCTTTGCAAGACCCTCGCCGATACCGGCCTGAACTTCAACGCCGTCGGCCAAGTGGCCGCGATCCAGTGCAAACCAGGTATTCGCTATGGTGAGGAACCTTGTACCCGCGACGAGGCACTGGCAGCCCATCGCGCCTCGCTTGAGCTGGTAAATATCCTGCGTGAAGCCGGCGCGAGGTTCGAGCTGGGTATTGGGGGGCTGCGACGATCTGGCTGAGGTTCGGTGAGACGGGCCGATCGCGACTATGACGCACGATATCGGGAGGCGTCCCGCCTTCCTAATAATCTGATCATTTCCTGCACCCGAAATAAGTCTGGCGGATAAGAAACGGCCGTAATACGCTCCATGTGGGAGCGGGAACATGGCTGAAAATGCTGAAGCTGAAATCGGGCAGATTACCTTCTATCTGGCTAAGGCAGGCACCGGTTTCGACACCATTCTTGATGACGATGCGGATCTGGAGACGAAACTAGCCATCCGCAAAGCCGACTTTGAGGTCGATGAAGCTGAGTGTCGTTTCATATACTTCGAGACACATTCTGCCAGAGGGAATCCACCGTGGCTGGATTTCGTCAACGAGAAAGCGAATGTCGCAGATCCCTTCACCTTCGCCGATGCCAGTAGAAGCCCCAATGGCATTTTGCTTATAAAGACCGAGGATCGGCTTTTTTCCGCCGTGTTCGGAAGAAGCGCGGCGAGCTGCCTCAACAGGAGAATGCTGGAGCCGGATTTTGGTATCAAGACAGCAATGAACATGTGCGGGAACGAAGAAATTCGTCAGACCCGCACCCAGAGTAATGCCATAACGCCAACCCACATCGACCGGCAGGCGAGCAGGCCTTCCGACTCCTTCGTGTTCGGCCTGAGCGAGGCAGAAGATCTCAGATATATTTCTGCCCATATCAAAGGCCAGAAAAACACCACCCTGCAAGGCCGTGACAACCTAACGGTCAAGATTATCGGTGAGGAGAAATTGACTTGGGAGCGTCTGGTCACCCAGTGTCAGACATTTCTGGAGCGCTTTGAAGCTCGTGATTACATTGACCTGTTTCCAAACTATCGGAATTTTCAACCCGCGACCGAAGCGGAAACTGAAGAGCTTAACGCACTGTTGTTGGAAGCGTTGAGAGCGAAGGACTATTCAAAGATCGATCTCTGCATCCCGGAGTTCCTGTCCGCCGAGGAATATAGCTTCACCTTCTCGAATAAGGCGAAGAAGGAAAACATGGTCTACTCCTTCCTCACGCCAGCGCTGCTCGAGGAGGTTTTCAAGAAGCCTGACGACCTGACGGTGGATCGGCTCGAAAGCAGGAAGATTTTTGCTTTCTCACCGTCCGAGGATCGCGTCCTCGGCTATATGCGATGGCCGATATATGATTGCCTTGTTTACGAGCATGCGATTGGCGACGACTATTTCGTTCTGAGCAGCGGACGGTGGACCAAGGTCGACCCGGAATTTCATCAGTCGATTGTCGATTTCATGGCGAACCGGGTCCGTGAAGAAGACGCGGAGCCATGGTGCTGCGATATCGATATCAGCGACAATCAGGCCAAGCAAAACACCGAGGCCAAGTTCAACAACAAGATTGTCGAGCTACGCCCGGACGCCATCCTTTTCGACCGAGCAAAGCTCAGGATTGGCACCGGCAAGAAGGACAAGGAGTTTTGCGACGTTCTGGAACTCTGCGCGGACGGCCGAATGCGGATCGTCAACGTCAAAAAGTACAAGGACGCAGCGTCAATCAGCTACCTGTTCTCGCAGGCAAAATTCTACTGCGAAGCGTTCCTGCACGATGACACCTTCCTGTCCGAAATCCGCGATCATATAGAAAACAGCCCTTGTCCGTCGAAGGCCGATTATCTCGCCTACATAAAGCCATCAGTCGAGGACAATCACGGACGGGAATATACGCTCTGTCTGTGGCTCCTCTTCAACAAGGCTGATCCAAAGCCCGACAAGAGCGATATTCCCCTGATCTCGCAATACGAACTTAAGCTGATGCACGATCATCTTCGGCGGATTTGTAAATTTCAGGACATCGTCGTCCGATTTATCCCGGTGAAGGTCACGCGATACACGCAGGCGAAAAAGAACAAGCAGGCGGCATAGCTACGGGGATCGAATGCGATGGCTTCACCCAACTTCGAGCATCTCAAGGCGCATATACTGCCACTGTCCGTCGCCTCGGATTTCGAGGTGGCGCGTAAAGAGTGGGATCTGGTCGCCGTCGAGATAAGCGACGAATGGGATCATTGTCCCTGCGGTCAAGACATCAAGGAGCATTGCTACATCCGCAACCGGCACAATGGGAACAGCACCTACGTCGGCAATGTCTGCATCAACCGCTTCATCCAGATCAGCACCGGAAACCTGTTCGACGGGCTGAAGCGCATCGCGCAAGATGACACCGCGAATGCCAACCACGATTTGATCGAGCACGCCTGGCGGATGGGCTATCTATACAGCGAGAAGGAATATCGCTTCCTTCTGCAGACGGCTCGAAAGCGCAATCTTTCGCAGGCCCAGCTGGACTGGAAGCGGAAGATTAATCGCCGCATCATCGCCAAGACGATCGTGCAGCGCCGAACGAAGCGATAAGCCGTCGAACGATTCTGGCATCGAGTGATCAACGTCCGCTTCGCCGTCTCTGATTTCAAACCCGCCTGTTCGCTTCCGGCCCAGTTCAAGACCTAGACCCGTCGACTACAGCTGCCTTCGTCTTTCCAAACTTGCCCTTGAGCACCTTCGCGCCATCGCGGAGGAAATCGAGATGGTCGGACCAGTGCTGCATCATCCTCACGCGCTCATCCCAATACTCGCCGCGCGCGTAGGCTCGACGGACGGCGTTGTTGTCGCAGTGGGCGAGTTGGCGCTCGATCGCGTCGGGGTGCCATAGACCCATCTCGTTCAAGAGTGTCGCCGCCATTGCCCGGAAGCCGTGGCCGGTCATCTCGTCCTGAGTGAAGCCCATGCGGCGCAGCGCCGCGTTGATCGTGTTCTCCGACATCGGCCGATCGACCGAGCGCAGGGAGGGGGATGGTATGCGCCCGCCGCATCTTGGTCTTGTGCGGCGGGATCGTCCATAGCGCCTTGTCGAAATCGAAGTCGCTCCATTCGGCATGACGCAGCTCACCGGGCCGCACGAACACATGCGGCAAGAGCCGCAGCGCCGCCTTGGTGTTGGGATGCCCTTCGAATGCCTCGATGGCGCGGAGCAAGCCGCCTGCTTCCTTGGATCCGGTGATTGCGGCGCGGTGGACCGGCTTGGGGGCAATCAGCGCGCCGCGCAGGTCGGCGGCAACGTCGCGTTCAGCGCGGGCCGTGGCGATGGCGTAGCGGAACACTTGGCTGCACGTGCTGCGCAGCCGCTTGGCCGTCTCGTATTTGCCTTTGCCCTCCATCTTGCGCAGCATGATCAGCAGCTCCTGCGCGGAGATCGATGCGATGGGGCGCTTGCCGATCGACTCGTTGATGAAGTCGAGCAGCCAGCGCAGCTTCTTCATGGTGACGGCCGAGCGGCCTTCCTTCTCAGCCTTGGTCAGCCATTCGTCGGCGACCGCCTTGAAGCTGTTGGATGCGGCGACGGTCGCCGCGATGCGCTCCAGCTTGATCTGCTCGGCCGGATCGTCGCCCCGCGCCAGCACCTTGCGCGCCGCGTCGCGGCGCTCGCGGGCATCGGCGAGGCTGGTGTCGGGCCAGGTGCCGAACGCCAGCGTCTTCTGCTTGCCGAGATGGCGATAGTTCATCCGCCAGCAGCGGCCACCAGAGGGTGTGACCAGCAGGTAGAGCCCGTCGCTGTCGGCCAGCTTGTAGGGCTTGGTGCGACTCTTGGCGCTTTTGATCGCGAGGGCGGTGAGGGCCATGATGGTATCTCCCGATCAAGAATCGGCGAGCTACCATCGAACATACCATCAACATGCTGGTATCTGGTGGTATCCAGCCAATCCGATTGGGATGCTTATACCACAGAAAACCCGCAGAAAACAGCCATTTATGGCATCTTCTGGCACCCTCTGGGAGGGCTTGTTGGTGACCCCTACGGGAATCGAACCCGTGTTTCAGCCGTGAAAGGGCCGCGTCC
>CALMPB010000261.1 GCA_937871985.1 uncultured Burkholderiaceae bacterium | reverse complement strand
GTCTGACAACGGCACGCCGGGGGCCATACTGAACCGCTTAGCTGCGTGGCGGATCCGCTCAAACTCATCACGGATTCCATGGGGTAGAGACCCTTGGAGCGGCGGAGACGAAAGCACGTTCGTGTGGGCCGCTTCCAAGAGCATCCACATCAACCGCCCAAGCCGTGGAATCGTCACGCCCCGCGAGCGGTCATCCGGTTCCTGGTCGTCCGGCTGCTGGGCCAGCTTTTCTGGCGCCTTCTTGTGGGCATTGAATAAGCCTTTCGGGAACTCGATCTCGAACAAGCTGTCGCCGGCGCGCTCCCGGATGCGATCAGGCGCCTGGGGGAGATAGAATGGGCAGCGCCTAACGTGCCGTGGCCTGCTTGTTAAGCGGCGTAAGTAATATGTCTCCGCCTCGGAAAGGTATGCCGGACTTGTGAGCGGCGGCGGCTTGGTATCTCCCAGGCAATCGCAGGCAATCCATTGGTAGTTTTCGCGCGCCGTAGTGACCAGCGATACCGATGCCCGATGATCGGCCTCGGTGCCTGCTCCGGTATACCACCGGGCCAGAGCGTCCCTCAGCGTCACGGGAATTTCACGCCGTGATCCAATGCCGTTCGTGTCGCGCGGTACAAGCCACATCGTTCAAAAGGTTCCTTGCAAAGGTCTTTTGTTCACGTTACGTTCTGTCAGAAGGAGTCTGAGCATGGATAAGCAGTTTCCAGTCGGCCGGTTCGATCTCGACATTCAGCTTCGTGATGAAGCCCTGAATGAGCGGAACATTCCAACCAAGCGCATGGTGGCAAATGCCTCGATCGGCGTCGATCCCCTCGATGCATACTACTCGGTGAGAGAGCTTCGCGAGGCGATCAGCGAAGTGTTTCAAGGGGAGCCAGGAGCGAAAAAGCGGCTCGCAGGCGTCCTGTCGACGGAATGTGACGACTACCAGCGCTGCCTGTATTACGCACTGGCTGGCCGTGGGATCGTCCAGATGTTGGAAGTCTTCGACTGGCTGCTCGAGATTCTGGCCGCGCGCGCTGTTACTTCCGCGGACATGCAACGTGCCAAAAACCTCCCAGCGCCGCTCGTGAACCCCTACGTGTCGGCCGCGCCTGATGGCCTTCTGGTAAGTGCATCGGCGGATTTTCAGGAAGGGCCATCCTGGTATCTCGATCCCGATCTGGGTGGGATTGTCGAAGATTGAAGGCTTACAAAGCGATAACCCGATGTTCGACGTCCTCGCCCTGCCTCGCTTCTTGAGCCCGGACCACGCGATAGGGCTGTAGTGCGCAGGTCGTGCGGACCACAGCATATGGCATTGCTGTTTCCATGCACATTTGCTCGGCAAGACGATCTGCGTTGGTGCGGCTGCACAGTAGTCGCCTTCTGTGGTCGAAGGGTTGCCGGGGCACGTCCATGGATCAGTGTCCTTTCGGGAAGATGGTGGGCATGACCTTCGCCTCCCTGACGATCTCGAAATTGCGATCGAGAAGGTGTGAGACGGTATAGCACCCCAGGCCATCCTTCGGACTGAGGAGGATCTTGTTCTTTTCACGTCGGACTCGCATCACCTGGTGAGAACTGCCGTCCGTAAACGAGATTGAGTTTGCAAAGCGGATCAGAGCCCCATCGGGGATATACCGCTTTCTGCGCAGCAAACCCTCATGGCATCGTCGGCGCCAGTCGAGCGCAACTGGATTATCCGTCGGGGACAGCAAATCGAGTATCCTCAGCGGGCAATCGGATTCATAAGGTCCCGCGGTCTCGCTAAGGTCCTTGTATCCAAAGACATACCCGTCTGAGGCGCGCGGGTTCCAGCGAACGAGGCAGATGACCGCAACGACGCGTCCGGGGCCGCTCTCGCCATAGGATTGCACAGCGGCATAGTACGTCCTGCTGCAAGCGCTGGCGAGCACCCGGTAGCCATGGAAGGGCAAGCCGTCTGCCGCGTCGCGCTCATAGGTAAACTGTTTGTCGAGGTACTGCTTGGGAGTGGGAGCGTCCCCCATTCCGGAAAGTGTCATTGAAAGCCAACCCATGAGCGCTTCTCCTAGATGAGTTTGGCCTGTGCGTTCGCGACAGGCAGTTTGAGATGCCCAGCGATCTGGCGGGCAAGCGCGGCAATGTCGGCAAGTGCGGTAGCGCTTGCGTGCCGTGCCTGTGCCCCAGGTCCCCGCCATTGAGGGTGCCGGTACGTGATCGCGGCCGATCCAAAACGCTCGACGGATAACCGAACGTAGAGGTTCGCTGAGGTGAGTTCGTGGTCGCCGGCGATCGAGGGGTTCGGTGCGCGGTAATCGAGGCGATAATCGCTGCGATCCTTGCCGAGAGCAGACGCCAACTGGCGCAGAGCCCGCTGGCCTTCGCGGCGGAAGTCCGCGAGATCCTGAGGGAGGTAGTCGACGCCCTTCCTCAGGAGAGCGACGATAGCAGGCCGATGTTTGAGATCGGCAAGTCGGGTTAGACAATCCTCTCGCAGCGGCGCATCGTCGGGATGCAGCTCATCCTGCGTATTCGCAGAGAAACGGGCCAGTCGGCGCGCGAGCAGTTGGACGGCAGGATCGGTGCCCGGATCTAAACCAGCGCGCTGGGCATCGGCGGCAGCGTCGCTGAGCGCCGCCATACAATGGGTGAAAGTAGTCAGCCCTTCGGGAGCCAGGGCGCGGCGGAAACGGAAATCGAGATCGTAGGACACGGCAACCTCCATCCTGTGAATAGCCGCCTGTTTTCCTCCCCCTCCCCTTTCGTCTGTTTCGGTGCGCGCAGAGCACGAGACCTTGTGCCAGCTCCCTACGCCGCGACGGCGGCAGGCACACGGTCACCTTCGACCGTCTCGGCAGGTTCATTGATGGACCACGCACTCAGCCAACGATAGGCTTGCTCGGCCTTCGCCGCGGCGGTGATGATCGCGCTTTTGTCGCCTTTCAAGATAGTGAGCCAACCGGATACGTAGCTGGCATGATTGTCATGCAGTTCAGGCGGAAGCCCAAGGTCGGAACAAACAATTCCAGCGGTGATGTCCGCGACAAGTTCCTCAAATGCATAAGCTTTGTCCGCAAAGCGCCGGCCGAACTCGCGTCCCAGTCGATGGGCAGCGCCGGTGGCGTGAGCAAGCTCATGGGCCAGCGTGGTTGCGTGATGATCGCCGGTCAGGAAGTTGGCCTTGGGCGGCATCTGCACATAATCGCCGCCCGGCGAATAGAAGGCCCGGTTACCGCCGTGGCGGATCTCGATCGGTATTGGCGAGAAGAATGCATCGATCGCTGCCTGACGCCGTGATGGCTCAGCTTGCTGGTGCGCCATTGGCTGCGGGTAGTAGTGCGCCGGCAAGCCATCAATCTGATCGCAATTAAACACGCTGTATGAGCGCATGAAGCGAATGGTGATCGGGCCACCTTCGCCTGTCAGCGTCGGCTGTCCGGCCTTGGTGAAGGTGTTGAAATAGATGCTCGGCGAAGAGGGTTCACCCCTGCGGACAGTCCCGCCAAGCTCTTGAGCCTGCTTGCGGGTCATCCAGTACTGCGAGTTGTATCCCTGACAATCGGCGATCGCCCACAACAGCAGACTATTTATTCCGGTATAGGCCTGTCCAAGGGCGCGACGTGGACGCCCGCCACCGAAGCTGCGCCAGGGGCGCTTCCACGGAGCAACGCCCTCTTCGATCCTGGCAACAATGATATCGGTAATTTCCTGCGCGATGTCGCGCTTGCCTCGCGGAGCCATGACCGCATCCTTCACTGTAAAAAAATGGACCCGAGGCATCACCCCGGGTCCAAGGTCATCAGGAGACTTGTGGCTCTTATTCAGGCCGAAGCGAGGCTCGGGGCATCGTCGAACGGCCTTTCTGCCGAAAGTTCGTCGTTTACGTCCGGGTTCAGGTCGCAGTGCCCCTCATCACCATCGGCACCGAGATCGTCGGTATCGAGATCCTCGTTAGTCCCGTCTCCGAGGTCGTCAGGAGCGCCGCGCTCGTCGTCCTGGGCATCAAGGTCGGCACGGAAATCAGCGTTCAGTTCGAAGCGCATTGCTGGTGGCACCCATGCGAGCGCACGCTGCTTGATCTCGTCCTCGACAATGACGTCGCCGGCGAACATCTTCTCGCAGGATTCGGCGATCTCGGTCTTCTTGGAGCTGGCGTAGCGGTTGGACAAATCCGCCCCGCCGATCTCCTGCAGCAGCGAGAGGATGGTACCCTTGCTGACCCGATCGAAATAGTTGGCCGCCGTCGGTCGCCACATCGCGGCAGGCTCGACATTGAGAAGCGTGCCGAGCTGCGCATGGATCGGGTTGTAGCCCGCAGCATAGCCTTTCTTCGCCTCGAGCGAGCGCGCCATGGTGTAAGCGATCCAGGCGCCCTTCGCATCGTCGTCGAGATCACGAAACGCCATGAAGCGGCCTACTTCATCAGCCTGTTCACACCAGGTCTTATCAAGCGCTTCGAGAGCCCCAGCCATGATCTCCTCCGCCATGCCGGTCGGCAGATTGCTGGAGAGGATTGCATCCTGAGGATGGGGCGCCCGGATGGTCGTCCCGGTGCAACTCGGCCCGATGCGGATGATCCCCTCCGCCATGGCGAAAATCGCGTAGTCGAGCGCGAGCGCCGGATCGTTCAGAAGGTTCGCGGCAAGAATGTTGCGGCGTTGGAGGGCGAGTTCATCGAACAGGCGGGCACTGTAAGCCTTGCCGCCCGGGCCGGTGGCCTCGGGAAGCGACGGCTTGGCAATGTCACTTGCGCCGCGCGGCAGCTCGAAGGTGCCGCCCGAGACGTTGCCCTCCTCGTCGCGCTCCATGCGCAGCAGCTTCTCGCTGTAGTAATCGGCATCCAGCACCATCTCGCCGGTGGCCGTAACGAGCAGGAACTTGCCCACCTCCGCCTTCCATTCCTCAGGAAGTTCCATCTTGGCGGTTGAGATATCCTCCAGCTCTTCCTGGAGCCGGTCGTATTCAGCGTCGAGATCTGCGGCTTCGGACGATTCCTCGTCCAGAGCCTCGATCTCATCGCAAATTTCACCCAGGCGGGCCTGGATCGCCTCGATGCGCTCCTGGGCTTCGTCCGACAGCGGGGCAGGCGGAAGAGCGACTGACTTCAGTTTCATCTCCTGCCGGACGTTCCAGACTGCAGACCCGGCGACCGGCCAGATCGCACCAAGACCGGTCTCCGCGAGCAGGCGCTCCGCTTCGACCTGAAGCTTGGTGTTCACCAGGTCCTCGATGATCTCGCGATCAAGCCAGCGGTCATCCGCGGTCTCGCTGAAGAGGTCGCGCTCGATCCGGCCGCCGGCGGCCGTGTAGGCGTCCTCACCGACCAGCAATGCAAGCGAATCGTTCCCGCGCGTCGAGCCGTCAGCAATCAGGCGCCGCACAGCGTCCGGACTATCACCGCCGTAAGACCGGTGCATCCGCTCGAACACGCGGCATTGAACGTCATGCTGGTCGGTGGAGGCATAAGCCTTGGCGAGTTCGATCGACATCTTGCCGGCTGCGAACTGCTCGAAGATGGGTTCGGCGAGCGCCGCAAGACGCAGGCGACCTTCGACGAAGCGGCGCTCGACGCCAAACCGCTTGGCGACAGCCGCAGTGTCACCATCGACCCCGATGAAATGCTGAAATGCCTGCACTTCTTCTGCTGGCGTCATATCATCGCGCTGGAAGTTTTCAGCCAGCGAGGTCTCGGTGGTTTCGGCCTCGTTGGCGACGAGAACCTTACAGGCGACTTCCTGATCGGCCTTCCAGGCGCCGCGTGCAACGATCTGGGTCATCGCGCGAAGGCGGCGCCCGCCGCAGATCACATCGTAGTGCCCGCGCTTCTTGGATTTGGTTACAACCAGATTCTGCAACAGGCCGCGCGCTTCGATATCGTGGGAAAGCTGTTCATCCTTTGCCGGGCTGTGGGTCTTGCGGGCATTGTGGGCCGAAAGCAGGAGCTTGTTGAGGGGGATGAGTTCTTGCATCTGACGTCTCCTTCTGATGCCCCGTTCTTCTGCCGGGACACCCTCCCCTTCCCCCTCCCCTTTCCTCACCTTGCCTGAAGTATCTCCAAGACAATCCTCTGCGCGCGCGCCAGCGGCACGAAGGTCCTTGTCTTGTACGCAATCACTTCGGTGAAGCATCCCAGCGACTTCAGCCAGGAGAGCTGGTCATAGGGAACGCCGATCAGTTCGATGCGTGTCTCGCTATTCACCAGGCTCTTTTTGATCGTCATTGGCCAAGGCCGCTCGACGACAGTGCTGCCCTTCTGGTCAAGCGCAGCCAGCACACCCTCCGGAGTTACCTGGAATGTGGAACTAACGTCGAATTTCTTGAGCAGCGCCGGAACGTCGCTTTCGTGGACGATGCGTCCGAGCCAGCTGTTCCCTTCGGCATCGACGACGCGGCGCACCGAGAGATAGTCACTCGGCAGAGACGACCAGATAGGTAGTAACAGACCGGCGGCGAGGTGGACCGTCTCTTTGACCATCTGAGTGGCAGCTTCAGCAGCTTCAGCCTCCCAAAGGCACGCGAAAGAGTCCCTATCGACAGGCTCCCAGGCGCTCTCCTTCAGTTCGTCGAGGATCTTGTATTCTGTCCGTGTCGGCCGTGTGAGGGTCACCCTGCGAATGAGTTCGCCGGATTCCTCCATCAGCGAGCGGGCATTCTCGACGAAGGCGACCTTCCCTGATTTCGCGTTTCGCATGAACCGAGGCTTCTCGGTGACATCCGCAATCCCGAGGATACGTGAGGTCGTGATCGGGCGCACGGCGGTTTCCACCTCAATCGAGAGAAGGTGTGTGGTCGCGCCTGTTCGCTGGTCCGTGCGCAGGATCACGTCTTCGCTCACCCTAGCCTTGTCGACGGAGATGGTTT
The DNA here is from genome assembly GCA_937871985.1 of uncultured Burkholderiaceae bacterium. Next base: position 355 of record CALMPB010000261.1, on the reverse strand, counting down.
CGACACCGACATCCAGAGTTCCGGCATCCCGGGCTGCTGAAACGTGCGCTTCAACCAAACCAAGAAACTCTTCGAAAATGGTGTTCTGCAACCCTATAGGCAAAGCGAGGATGCGGTTGAGCCAGCGAGTGATCGGAGGCAGCTCTTCGACAAGGCAGCCGTCCTCGCAGATCAGTTTGAGGCCTGATCGCTCCTGGAAGTCCGTCATGGTGATGCTTTTCAGCTTGCCGCCGTGAAGCAGCCCGAACCAGGAGACGAGTGCCGACTTGGCGTACTCGCTTTCAAGGTTGTCCGCCGGATCGAAGAGATTCTGCCCGCCCGTCTGGCGCTGGCCGCGCGTAAGCGCGCCGAGACT
>CALMPB010000260.1 GCA_937871985.1 uncultured Burkholderiaceae bacterium | reverse complement strand
TAGCCCAGGGCGTCATTCTCTTGCTGCCGCAAACCACCATCACGCACCAGACCGGGGGCAGCGGCGGATCGGCCGGCTCGGGCGGAGGCTCGGCGTCGGCGCCGAGCCTCGTCTTGAATACAGGAACGATCGCGACGCAAGGCGATGGCTCGATCGGCATTCTGGCGCAGAGCATCGGCGGAGGGGGAGGCCGAAGCGTCGCCAGCGGCCAGGATCTGCAGGACGTGGTGGAGAAGGCCGCCGGCGGCAACAGTGCCGAGATCATCGACAAGATAACCTACATCGTCAAGCTTCTTGGCAGCGCGGGCCGCTCCGCCCTGAGTTCCGCCATCAATGTACATGATGGCGGCGTGGATGGCTCGAGCGGCGCCGGTGGGGCAGTCATGGTCGACGCCAGTGCGCCGACCAGCCGGATCAGCACGCTGGGCTACCAGGCTCCTGGCATTCTCGCCCAGAGCATAGGCGGGGGCGGGGGCGTGTCGTCGGTCAGCCAGCCGATGTTTCTTTGGAGCCATTTCGATTCAACCATGACGCTGGGCGCTACGGGCAGCCAGATGTCCGGGCCAACGGCGAGCATGGGAGGCGGGGTGACCGTCACTCATGGCGGTGCGACCACGACCAGCGCGGCCAGCTCGGCCGGCATCCTGGCGCAAAGCGTGGGCGGCAGCGGCGGCATCGGCACGCTCAGCCTGCACGATGGCAGCCTTGCCGCCCTGGAGCAGACCGCGACGCTGAACCTCACTTTGGGAGGCGAGTTCAAATGGGTCTTCCCCGGTGGGATGACCGATTCCGTCCAGGTATCCGGCGGGACCGTGAACGTGGCCAACAATAGCGGCCGCATCGCGACACACGGACCGCTCTCTCCCGGCATATTCGCGCAAAGCGTCGGGGGCGGCGGCGGAGCGGCCATCGTGTCGTCCAGCGCGTCGTTGGGGAACGTCGATATGCTTCTGGGCAGTACCGGGGAAGAGGACGGCGTATCGGCTTTCGACAGCGCCGGCAACGGCGGTAACGTGGCGGTCGCCAATTCGGGCGGCCGCATTGTTACCGACGGCGTGCTTTCTTTTGGCGTTCTGGCGCAAAGCGTGGGCGGGGGCGGCGGCTATGTCGCGATTGACGATTCGACGGCGCCAGCCACGAATGCCGCGAGCATTATCCTCGGGTCCGCGTCGCCGCTGGCGGCGGCGGGAGGGACGGTTTCCGTGACGCAAGACGCAAGCGGCGGCGTTTCGACTTCGGGGGTCGATGCGCACGGCATTGTGGCGCAGAGCGTTGGAGGAGGGGGAGGCATCGCGGGGCTGACGACCCGGCCCAATTTGACGACCCTGAAGCCGTTGGCGACTCAGGGCGCCGGCGGCGATGGCGGCTCGATCAATCTTTCCATTGCAGGCACGGTGGCGACGTCGGGCGCCGGCGCCATTGGCATTCTGGCGCAAAGCGTGGGCGGCGGCGGGGGGCTCACGGGCGACCAGTCGTCCGCGCATTACACGACAAACCTCATACAAGCTGCGGGACTGACCGCCGACGACGGCAATGGCGGCGCCATCGATGTTTCCGTCGGAACGGGGGGAACCGTCCAGACCACGGGCGCGAACGCACCGGCGATCCTGGCGATGAGCATTGGCGGCGGCGGTGTGTTCAAGGACGGCACGCTTTATCAATACGACACGCCCGACAATCACCTGACTTATGGTGGGCCGATCACCATCGATATTGGGCAGGGCGCCAAGGTCGTGGCCAGCGGCGCAAATACTCCCGCCCTCGTGGCCGTCAGCAATGGCGCCAACGGAGGCGGCCGGCCCATTACGATCGATCTGGCGTCGCAAGCGCTCCTGGGCGCCGATCTCTCGTCCGGAACCGCCATTCTGGCGGTGTCGCCTTTGGCCAGCACGACCATCACCAATGCCGGCGTCATCCAGGCGAAGACGGCAATCGACGCGTCCTGGCGCACGGTCGTCAACAATACTGGAACCGTGGCGGGCGACGTGCTCATGGGGAGCAGCAGCATTTTCAATAACCAGGCGGGGGGCAACTTGTACAGCGGGCTGCAGTTCCAGGGTGACTTGAACAATGGCGGCGTGCTCAATCCTGGCGGCCCGAACGCTTTCCTGATGACGCGAATCACCGGCGCGCTGAACAATACGGGCATCTACCGGCCGGATCTTGATTTTTCCAATCACCGTAGCGACTTTGTTTCGGTGTCCGGGGCGTCGACATTTGCCGGCACGGTTCGGCCGGTGCTCCACAATCCCGTGAAAAACATCTGGCTGGGGATAGCGCATTTCGACACCCAGCAGACCAGCGTGCCGGTTGCCGACAGCGACACGCCCTTGTTCCATTACCTGCTGAAGAACAACGGCCCCCAGGCCTGGCGCGATCCGCTGATTTCGGTCGATGCCGATTTCACGCCATCGGCGTTTGCGCTCAGTGAGGATCGCGCAAATATCGCCCGTTCGCTGCAGGAGCTGTGGAACCGGGGCGATGCAAGCAGTGGCCCGGCGTTCGACAAGCTCACCCATATCCAGACGCAGGATCAATACCGGGATGCGCTGAACAGTATTGCCCATGATGGCCAGTTCGCCCGCGCCAGCAATCAGATGCAGGCCTCCTACGCCTCGATGAACCGCATGATGAGCTGTCCGGGGTTTGTGGGGGAGAGCACCATTCTTCGGGAAGGTGATTGCACCTGGGCGCGTCTGGAAGCGAACTGGATCGCGCGCGACACGACAGCGGACGACGAGGGTTACCGTATCCACCAGAAGACGGTGACGATCGGCGCGCAGCGCGAGGTATCGCGCAACTGGTTTTTGGGCGGGGCGCTAAGCTACGCTTATGGCGAAACCACATCGTCTTCCGATATGTCGAACCATAGCGACACGTTCTCGGGCGGTCTGGCTCTCAAGTACAACCGAGCTCCCTGGCAGGCTGCGGTTGCCGTGTATGGTGGCGTGGAACAGAGCCGGATGTCGCGCAGCACTCTTGACGGGGTGGCAAAAAGCACGCCGAAATCATCCTTTCTGGCAAGCAGGCTGCGGCTTGCCTATGAGTTCAGCCAGCCGTCCTGGTATTTGCGTCCCTATGTCGACCTCGACGTGAACCATATTCGCCAGAACGGCTATCAGGAAGAGGGCTCCAGCTTGTTCGACCTGAAGGTGCATGGCAACGACACCACGTCGTTCATGGTTTCGCCCATGCTGGAGATCGGCGGCCGCAGGAATCTTGCCAATGGCTCGACGCTGCGCGCCTACCTGGCCGGCGGGGCGAGCTTTCTGAGCGGCGGAGACGTCGTAACCACCATGGAACTGAGCAGCCTGGGCTCGGAGCCGTTCTCGTTGAAGTCGGGCATGCCGAAAACGTATGCAAACCTGTCAGCGGGCCTGGAGTATGTCACGCTCAAAGGTCTGGAACTGAAGACGGAGTATTCGCTGCGCGCCAACGGGCAGTACAGGGACCAGTCGCTTACCTTGCGCGTGGCCTATCATTTTTAATCTCCCGACCTGGGCCAGATCCCCATGCGCTCGCGCAGGTTCTTGCGGTGTGAGCGCGATACCGGCCAGGCATTGGACACCGACCGCATTTCGATCAGCCACTTGTCGTGGCTTCGGCGGTCGACCGCGATGATGTGCAGCGCGTTCACAATGGCGGTTCTATGCACCCGGAAAAAGAACTGGTCGGGCAGCAGGGTCGACCACATTCCAAGGGTGCGCGAGTCGAGCACCATCGATCCGTTTTCGAGCCATATTTCGCTGTAGTTTCCCGCCGACCGCACGCCGACGATCGCTTCCGGCGGAACGCCTCGAATCACACCCCGCATGCTGAGGTAAACAAGAGGCGCCGAACTTTCGTACGTCGCGCCGTCGTGGTCGCTCCGGTTCCGATATTTTGCCTGTCCGATGAGGCTTGCGCATTGAGACAGCGCGTCCACCTCGGCGCAAGACCAGGTTCTGTGCCGGGTGGTGGCGTCGAAGCCGATGATGCCGCGCAGTTTTTCTTCATGGAATATCGGCACGCTCAGTACGCTTTTATTGCCTTGGCGACGGAATTCGGCCTGAATGGCCCGTGCGTTGCGCGGCAAGTCGTTCACGTCGTGCACGGCTACGGCATGCCCTTTCATCATGTATCGGTGCAGCCAGGCGATCAGGGTCGTCGGAACGTCCTGGAGTTCGGTGACGAATGGTTTGGTCTGGCCCCGGCACCATTCATAGGTATTGCAAAAGCGCAGCATGCCGGGGCGGTATTCAAGCATCCATGTCCGATCGACATCGGAGGTCTTGCCCATGAACGCCAGTTGTGCCGCAATCGCTTCGTCGACGGGATATGTGAGCAGGCTCATGGCGCAATGATGAGGCCAGTTGCATGAAAGGCCGGATTCAAGGTCGGTTGCGGTGTAAATCGTGTATGGATTTGCGTTCTGCATGCGCGACTCCTGCTGTTTCTTATGGACGATTGCCTATATGGAAGCAACGCCTTCAGTCTGGGCTTGCGGCTTGGCCGAAGCGTTCCTTGTCCTGCACCAGCGCTTCTTTCAGGTTCTCGGCCGGCACGGGGCGGCCAAGCAAAAAGCCTTGCAGCGCGTCGCATCCCAGGTCGGTCAGAAACCCCTGCTGCGTGTCGGTTTCCACCCCCTCGGCGACGATGTCCAGGTCCAGCGCCTGGCCCAGGGCAATGATGGCCGAGACGATGGCGGCGTCCTCGGTGCCGCTGGCCAGGTCGTTGACGAAGCCCCGGTCGATCTTCAGTTCGCTGGCGGGCAGGCGCTTGAGGTGCAGGAGGCTGGAATAGCCGGTGCCGAAGTCGTCGATGGAAATGCGCACGCCCATATCGTCCAGTTCCCGCAGGATGCGCAGGCTCGCCTCGACGTCGCGCATGGCCGTGGATTCGGTGACTTCGAGCGTCAGGTAGCGCGGCTCCATACCATGATTCGCCAGCGCTTCGGCGACCGTCTGGATGAGTGTTTCGTGGCGGAATTGATGGGCCGACAGGTTCACGGAAATGATCAGCGTATCGAAGCCCGCCTCGTGCCAGAGCTTGAGCTGCCGGCAGGCTTCGTTCAGCACCCAGGCGCCGATGGGCACGATGAGGCCGGTTTTTTCCGCGAGCGGGATGAATTCGTCCGGAGGAATCAGGCCATGGGTGGGATGCGCCCAGCGCACCAGCGCCTCGGCGCCGGTAATCGGGCCGTGGGGCGCGACGAATTTAGGCTGGTAGTGAAGCACCAGCTCGTTGCGTTCCAGCGCCAGCCGCAGATCCAGCGTGAGTTGCAACTGCCTGTGGACATTGGCGTTCATGGACGCTTCAAAGAAGCAGTAGGTGTCGCGCCCCAGGGTTTTGGCGTGGTACATCGCGGCATCGGCATTGGTCAGCAGTTCGTGCTGGGTGGCGCCGTCGCCCGGATACATGGCTATCCCGATGCTGGTGGACACGCGTAGATCCCGGCCGGCAACCGAGAATGGCGTGCGGACGGCGATGGCGACCTTGTCGGCCAGGGATGCGGCATCGGAGGGTTCGGAAACATTGGCCAGCAGCACGAATTCGTCGCCGCCCACGCGAGCAATGGTGTCTTGCGCGCGGATGCTGTGCCTGATGCGGTTGGCGATCTCGACGAGCAGCAGGTCGCCGACATGATGGCCATAGCCGTCGTTGATCGCCTTGAAGCCGTCCAGGTCCATGAACATCAGGGCAAAGCGGGAGGATTCGTCGGTCGCCCCTTCGATGGCCCGTTCCAGCCGGTCTTCCAGCAGCAGGCGGTTGGGCAGCTTGGTCAGATTGTCGTGCAAGGCCAGGTAGGTGAGCTCTTTGTTGGCCTGGGCCAGCGAGCTTGCCAGGACGGTCGTCCTGGACTCCAGGCGTTGATCCAGCAGCGAGATGGTCAGCGCCATCGTCAGCACGCTCAGCGTGGCGACGACGACGACCAGTCCCAGCCAGCCGATCTCGATACCGGAGCCGGCCGCGCCGCACACCGATCCCGCCGGGAACTCGGCGGCGGCCATGCCGATGTAGTGCATGCCGACGATGCTCAGGCCCATCACGCAAGCGGCGACGGCGCGCAGCCTTCGAATATGCGTGGAATGCTGCTGCAGCCTGAATGCTATCCATAGCGCGACACCCGATACCGCAATCGCGATCACCACGGACAGAAGGAACAAGGAGGGTATGTACTGGATACCTGGCCGCATGCGCAGGGCCGCCATGCCGCAGTAGTGCATACCGGCAATCCCCGCGCCCATCAGCAGCGCGCCCACGGCCAGGCGCGGCCAGGGCAGGGTTTCCTGACGGACGATCCACAGGGCGAGCGCCGACGAAGCGATGGCGATCAGCAGGGAGAGCACGGTGATCGCCGGGTCGTAGCCCAGGGGAATTGGCAGGCTCAGGGCCAGCATGCCGACAAAATGCATGGACCAGATGCCCACGCCCATGGCGCAGGCGCCTCCGGCCAGCCATAGCCGTGCCACTCTCCCGGTGGTTCTGGTAATGCGTCCAGCCATGTCCAAAGCCGTATATGAAGCCAATATGGCGACGAAGATCGAGACCAGAACAAATGAGCTGCTGTAGCTGGTGGCTAGCATTGTTGTTTCGCGTTTTTATAAAAGTGATGAGTAGCCAGAAGCTGGTGTGCTGTGGCACACAGATGGGAGAAGAATGGCGCCAGGCAAATGTTTGCAGGACTCGACATTATATGTCTAAATATATATACATCGGTGGCGGAGTAGCGCGGTTGTCGTCCGCTATAACGGCATCAAGGGCGAATACTTGAATCCGGGGTTTTTATTGGCCGCCGCGCAGGCGTTCGATGGCGCGCCGATCGCGTTTGGTGGGACGGCCGGCGTTCAGGTCACGAGCCGGCTCGGGGGCCAGCCTGCGAAGCTCGGCGGCGCGTTCACGCGCGGCGATGCTGTCGGGGGTTTCCGTGTAAAGCTGCTGCGCGGCTTGCGCCGGGCCCCGGACGTTGCTGACGGCCTGGACGATGACCGCGATGGTGGTGTCGCCCCGGCGGACCTCCACGTGATCGCCGGGCTTTACATCGCGCGAGGCTTTGGGCTGCTGCTGGTTCAACAGCACTCGTCCCTTGTCGATTTCCTGGGCGCACAGGCTGCGGGTCTTGAAAAACCTCGCCGCCCAAAGCCATTTGTCCAGCCGGATTTGCTCAGGCATGGCGGCGTCTGTGGGGGAGTGCGCGGAGCGTGGCGATAATCATACTGGTATCGGGAGGCATGCGTGGCCTATATAGGAATCATGCCATTCTAATCCTCTCGGTCCCGACAATCCCGCGGATCGATCTTTATGCCTTCCATTGCTTCATTCCTTACTCTTGGCCGTTCGCGATCCGCAGGTTGGTTTGTGGCAGAATCCGAAGAGTCTTGATGGAGTGTGAAAATTGGAACTGTTGCGCCTGACCGCCTTGTTTGCGCTTACCGCCCTGGCGGAAATTGTCGGCTGCTATCTGCCCTGGCTGGTTCTCAAACAGGGGGGCAGTTTGTGGCTGCTTTTGCCCGCCGCCGCTTCCCTGGCGCTTTTCGCATGGCTGCTTACACTGCACCCGGCCGCGGCGGGAAGGATATATGCGTCTTACGGCGGCATGTACATTGTCGTTGCCCTGATTTGGCTGCGTATTGTCGATGGCGTGCCCTTGACGCGCTGGGATGTTTCCGGGGCGGCCCTCGCATTGGCCGGCATGGCGGTGATTGCCTTGCAGCCCTCTTGACGCACGAGTCCATGAAACGGTAGGCGAGGCACGGAGTGCAGCTTGTATCGTTGAAACTGAAAGGCCCCACCTTTTGGCGGGGCCTTGCTGCCGCTAGGGCAGTGAACACCTACGATGACGTGGTGTATGGGAACTGCCTCGAGGGCAGTCGTACTGCCCATGTGGCAGTGAGGTAACGATAGTTCAAAGCGAGCTGCCGGCCAACTAGGATTACTACCAATCCGCCGCCCGTCCATCGGAAAAATTGTTATTAAATTTAACTCCTGAATGGAGGGCTGTGTATCCGCCAACTGCCTGTCTGGCCGGCCTTGCCCGCATGTTCCATTGGTGCCGTTTCATGCGCCCGCTGTTTGCGCGGTGAGTCCCGCGGCGCCGCCGGGCTTGTCGTCGGGGCCTCCTTCGGGAACCGGCGTCGGGCCGTGGCCCGACAGGGCGGCGCTCAAGCTGTAAAGCGGGGCGAAGGATTCGGCCTGGGCCATGGGCCAGCTGACGCGGAAAATGGTTTGCCGGAACTTGCCTTCAAGCAGCTCGCCTTTTTGCAGATCGGGGAACAAGGCGGAAAGAACACGCACTTCGCTGCCCGAGATGCGGCGGGCAATATGGTGCGGCCGCAGCTCGCCGGGATGCGTCAGGCCGGCTGCGCCCAACAGTTCCGAAAGAGCCTGCAGCGTATTGTGATGGAAATTCTTGACGCGCACGCATTTGTCCTCGACCACGAGCGCCGCCTGGCGTTTTGGATCTTGGGTCGTGACGCCGGTGGGGCAGCGGCCGGTGTGGCAGGCCTGGGCTTGCACGCAGCCCACCGCGAACATGAAGCCGCGTGCGGCATTGCACCAGTCGGCGCCCAGGGCCATGATGCGGGCCATGTCGAACGCACTGATGATTTTTCCGGATGCGCCCAGCTTTATTTTCTCGCGCAGGCCGATGCCGACCAGGGTGTTGTGCACCAGGCGCAGCCCTTCGCGCAGAGGCGTGCCCACATGGTCGACGAATTCGATGGGCGCGGCGCCCGTGCCGCCTTCGGCGCCATCCACGACGATGAAGTCCGGGGTGATGCCTGTCTTGAGCATGGCTTTGGCAATGGCGAACCACTCCCAGGGATGGCCCACGCACAGCTTGAAGCCCGTGGGCTTGCCGCCTGATAGCTCCCGCAGCCGCGCCACGAACTGCATCAACTCCACCGGAGTGCTGAAGGCGCTGTGGGTGGCGGGGGAGTCGCACTCCGCCCAGGCTTGCACATCGCGTGCGCGCGCGATTTCGGGCGTGACCTTGGCGGCGGGCAGGATGCCGCCGTGGCCGGGCTTGGCGCCTTGCGACAGCTTGATTTCTATCATTTTGACGCTGTCGTGCCTGGCGCGCCGGGTAAAGGCCTCCTCCGAGAAGTGTCCGTCCTTGTCGCGGCAGCCGAAATAGCCCGAACCGATGTTCCAGATGAGATCGCCGCCATGTTCAAGGTGGTACAGGCTGATGCCGCCTTCGCCGGTATCGTGTGCGAAATTGCCCATGGCCGCGCCTTTGTTCAGGGCAAGCACGGCATTGGCGGACAGCGCGCCGAAGCTCATCGCCGAGATATTGAAGGCCGACAGCGAATAGGGCTGGGTACAGTCGGGTCCGCCCACGGTAATGCGGAAATCGCTGTTTGCCGGGTGGGCGGGGCTCATGGAATGGTTGATCCATTCGTATTCATTGCCGTAGACGTCGCCCTGGGTGCCGAAAGGCCTTTTGTCGATTTCCTGTTTGGCGCGCTGGTACACCAAGGAGCGGTTGGCGCGCGAAAAGGGCAGTTGCTGCGTGTCGTCCTCGAAGAAATACTGACGGATCTCGGGGCGGATGAATTCGAAGAAATAGCGCAGATTGCCGATGACCGGATAATTGCGGCGTATGGCGTGGCGGGTTTGTGCAAGGTCGATGATACCCAGCATGACGAGGGCCAGGCAGACCAGCGCCGGCGGCAGCCACCAGGCGCTGAGGAAGGCGGAAAGGGCGAGGAACAGTATGGTTCCGGCAATGACGATGTAAAAGGCGGTATGGCGGGTTAGCAGTCGAGTCATAAGATTCCTTGTCATGCCTGGCATTTTTATGCCAGAAGCGTATTTCCTGCCTGCGTGTTGGACACATGTGGACGTGTCCGGTTCCCATGCATGGCCTGGCCGGCTTGCCACGAGCCGTCCCCAAGCTTTATTGCAGCGCGTCAAACAGTTAAACTGGCATTTCTTTTATCGGCGGCGGGGACGGCCCCGCCACGTTGCCGAGCACCGGGGACGACCCCATAATTTTCTGGAGAAAATCATGTCTGTGTCGTCCTCGTGGATCGTTCTGGTTGTAGCCGGCCTGTTCGAGGTGGGCTGGGCCATCGGCCTCAAGTATACCGAGGGTTTTACCCGGCTCTGGCCAACGGCGGGCACCGTGGCGAGCATGGTCATAAGCGTCGCCTTGCTGGGCCTGGCGCTGAAATACCTGCCCGTGGGCACCGCTTATGCGGTATGGGTGGGTATCGGGGCGGTCGGCACCGTGGCATTGGGCATACTTCTATTGGGCGAAGCGGCCACGTTCGCCAGACTGCTCAGCGTGGGTTTCATCGTGATCGGAATCATCGGGCTGAAGCTGAGCAGTTGAATCGGCTTCAGGTTCAAGTATGGAAAATTTTTCGATCAAAATGGCAAGCTGGGATGAAATCGGCCGGCAAGCCAGCGCAATACGCTTTGAAGTCTTTGTGAGCGAGCAGAATGTGCCGCTCGAGGAAGAGCTCGATGCGGAAGACGCTTGGGCGATTCACGTGCTGGCTTGCGATGGCCGGGGCAGTGCCGTGGGCACCGGCCGGCTGCTGGGCGACGGCCATATCGGACGCATGGCGGTGCTTCGGCCCTGGCGCGGCCGGGGTGTGGGTTCGGCCATGCTGCTTGCTCTGGTTGACGAAGCGCGGCGGCGTGGCAACCCGCAGGCCGTGCTGTCGGCGCAATGCCACGCCCGCGCGTTCTACGCCGCCCACGGTTTTGTCGCCGAAGGCGATACCTATATGGATGCGGGCATCGAGCATATTACGATGCGCTGCGCGCTATAGCATCGGGGCGGTTCGAGCGGGTGACAGCCTTCCGGAAGAATGGGCCTTCGTCATAATGATTCAGGCAATAAAAAAGCCCGCAAGCGGGCTTTTTCAACTGCTAGGGAGCTTTGGTAGTAGCTCCCTGAAATAGGGTGGTGCCCAGAAGAGGACTCGAACCTCCACACCTTGCGGCACATGGACCTGAACCATGCGCGTCTACCAATTCCGCCATCTGGGCACAATGAGAGTATGCTAATGTACTGCCTTGCATTAACTGGGATTAAACCCTGGGGCTGAACCTGACAACTGTTCACCAACCCTTTAAAAATGCTGCTGTCTCTCAAAGAGAAAAGAATTATACACTATTTTATTTACAAGGGAAGTCTTCTTGACCAGACGATCTAAAAACAAAAAAGAAGCCGGTGAAGATGAGCAAAAAAGCTCATCAACAGGTTCACAAGCAGGTTCACAAGCAAGTGCCCCCGCTGGTTCGCCAGCACTGCCTCCCGACTTCGATCCTGCGGTTCCAAGCCGGGAAGCCATTCTTCAAGTGTTGCGAAATTCCGACAAGCCGCTTGCTCTTGAAGCACTGGCCAAGGCCTTGGGCGCTCGGGTTCCGCTGTCCGTCGGATATGAGCGGCGCATCGGCGCCATGGAACGCGACGGCCAAATCACACGCACACCCAAGGGTGAGCTTGCCGTAGTCAGCAAATCGGAATTCATTGCCGGACGGGTGCAGGGGCATCGCGATGGCTTCGGCTTTTTGGTGCGCGACGACGGCGGCCCCGATCTATTTCTTTCTCCGCGCGAGATGCTCAAGGTGCTGCACGGCGACCGCGTGCTGGCCAAGCCCGACGGCGAATACCGGGGCAAACCGGAAGCCGCCATTGTCGAGGTGGTCGAGCGGCGCACCAACAAATTGGTCGGCCGCTTTCTGCGTGAGCGCGGAGCTTATATTGTTGCGCCGGAAGACCAGCGCATCAAGCACGATATCCTCATCCCGGCAAGCGATACCGGCGGCGCCGAGCACGGCCAGGTGGTAACGGTTGAAATCGTGCAGCAGCCCACGCGCCATACGCAGCCGCTGGGCAAGGTCGTGGAAGTGCTGGGTGAAATCGACGACCCGGGTATGGAAATCGAAATTGCCGTGCGCAAGTTCGATGTTCCTCTCGATTTTTCCGATGCCACGCTCAAGCAGGCGGCGCAAATTCCAGCCACCGTCAAAAAGACGGAACTCAAGGGACGCATCGACTTGCGCGATCTGCCCTTTATTACCATCGACGGCGAAGATGCGCGTGATTTCGACGATGCGGTTTTTTGTCTGCCGATCGAGCTCGGTACCGAAAAACGCAAGCGGCCGGGTTGGCGTCTGCTGGTGGCCATTGCCGATGTCAGCCACTATGTGAAACCGGGCGAACCGCTGGACGACGACGCGCTGGAGCGCGGCACCAGCGTGTATTTTCCACGCCGCGTCATCCCGATGCTGCCCGAAGCCCTGTCCAATGGCATCTGCTCGCTCAATCCCGATGTCGATCGGCTGGTGCTGGTGTGCGACATGGTCATCCCGGCCAATGGCGCCAAGGCGGGCACGGTAAGTGCTTACCAGTTTTACGACGCGGTCATTCATTCACACGCGCGCACCACGTATACCGATGTCTGGGCGGCCTTGCAGCAACCCACCGGGCCGGCGGCGCAAGCCATGTCTTCGGTGTACCCGCACGTGCGGGATCTGTACGAGCTGTTTCAACTGCTGTCGGGCTCGCGCGTCAAGCGCGGAGCCATCGACTTCGACACGGTGGAAACCAAGATCATCTGCAATCCGCTGGGCCGCATTGAAAAAATCGTTCCCTACGAACGCAACGATGCGCACAAGCTGATCGAAGAGTGCATGCTGGCGGCCAATACCTGCGCGGCCGACTTCATGAAGCGCAACAAGCGTATCGGGCTATACCGTGTGCACGAAGGGCCCACGCCGGAAAAGCTCAAGGCCTTGCGCGACTATCTGCGCAACCTGGGGCTGACCCTGGGAGGGGGCGACGAACCGACCACTCACGACTATGCGCGCCTCATTCAGGAAACCCGCGGCCGCCCCGATCACGAAGTGCTGCAGACCATGTGCCTGCGCTCCATGCAGCAGGCGCTTTACAGCCCGGAAGAGTCCGGGCACTTCGGGCTGGCCTACGAGCACTATGCGCATTTCACCTCTCCCATCCGGCGCTACCCGGATTTGCTTACGCATCGTGTCATCAAGTCCATCATCAAGGGCCAGCGCTATGTTCCGGCCATCGACGATGTGTCGTCGCTGGCCGCCTTGCCCCGCGGCGAGCGCGAGCATGCCATCTGGGAAAAACTGGGCCTGGTGCTTTCCGCCTGCGAGCGCCGCGCCGACGACGCCTCGCGCGATGTCGAGGCCTGGCTCAAGTGCTGGTTCGTCAAGGAGCATGTGGGCGAGGTGTTCAGCGGCCGAGTGACCGGGGTGGCGACTTTCGGTATTTTCATCACGCTGGATACGCTGTTCGTGGAAGGCATGGTGCATGTTTCCGAATTGGGCTCCGACTATTTCCAATACAACGAATCCCTGCATGAATTGCGCGGCGAACGTACGGGTATCCGCTATCGCCTGACCGATGCCGTGCAGGTTCAGGTGGCGCGCGTCGATCTCGAGGCCCGCCGCATCGAGTTCCGCCTGGTCAAGGGTACGACGTTCAAGGTCTTGAACAAAGCCGCCAAAGAGCCGGGCGAGCCCGCCAAGAAGGTCAAGCGGGCCGCGCCGACCAAACCCGCGGCGCTCAAGGGCACGACCTCGCGTGAGCGCCGGGCCGAGGCCAAGCGCAGCACGCGCCAACCGCCCGCGGGCAAGAAGTCGACGCGCGCGCGCCATTAGTTCATTAGAGCCACTATCAGGAAGTCCGCCGCGGCGTGGTGTGCCGCGGCGAATTCCTGATTGGCGCGGCAAGGGCCGCGCCTGGCGGGGCGAACTGTGCGAAAATTATTCCGGCCGTCATTTCGGCCGTCATCGAGGAATATTATGTCGTCCCACCAGGTTTTGGCCGGTTTTCATGCAGTAACGGCGCGTCTGCGCCACGCGCCATCGTCCATCAAAGAGCTCTACTTCGAAGCCTCCCGCCGCGACAAGCGCATGCAATCGCTGATCGATCTGGCCCAGGCCGCCAATGTCCGGGCTCATCCGGTTCCGGCCGACAGGCTCGATGGGCTGGCGCGCGGTACCCGGCACCAGGGCGTGGTGGCGCTGGCCGATGAAAACCAATTGGCCGTCGACATCGACGAAGTCCTGGATATGCTCGAAGATAAAGGGCAAGCTCCCTTGCTGCTGATTCTGGACGGCGTTACCGACCCGCACAATCTTGGCGCTTGCCTGCGCACGGCCGATGCGGCGGGGGTGCACGCGGTGATCGCGCCGCGCGATCGCGCCGTGGGACTCAACAGCACGGTGCAGCGGGTGGCCTGCGGCGCAGCTGAAACCGTGCCCTATATCATGGTTACGAACCTGGCCCGCAGCATGCGCCAACTGAAGGAACGCGATGTCTGGCTGGTGGGCACCGACGACCAGGCAAGCGGCGACATGTATTCCGTGGATGCGCGCCGTCCCATGGCCTGGGTCATGGGCGCGGAGGGAGAGGGCATGCGGCGTCTGACGCGTGAAACCTGCGATGAACTCGTCAACATACCCATGACGGGCTCGGTGGAGAGCCTGAACGTGAGCGTCGCCAGCGCCGTATGCCTGTACGAATCAGTGCGACAGCGAGCCAGCGGCTAGGCCCTCGCGGTTTCATGGTGTTTGTTTGTCCGGCCCGCGCTTGTTCGATGTCGTGAGGCCTTCGAGCCCGCGGCGCGCCGGCTCCGTTCTTCCAACCTAATCTGGCATATTGTCATGACTAACCACAGCAGCAACAGCAACGGTTTTACAACCAGCATCCTCCATGCCGACAGGCGCTCATCGGTAGAGCACGGCGCCATCCACAAGCCCCTGCACCCATCCTCCGAATATGCGTACGCCGACTCGCGCGAACTGGCGGCGGTATTCCAGGGCAAGGCGGGCTTTACCTATGCGCGCCAGGGTACGCCCACGACCACCGCACTGGAAGACAAAATCACGCATATGGAAGGCGGCATCGGCACGGTTTCCTTTGCGACCGGCATGGCGGCCCTCAACGCGGTGTTCTTTACCCTGCTGCGCCAGGGCGATCACCTTATCGCCAGCCAGTATATTTTCGGCAATACCAATAGCTTGCTTGGCACGCTGGCCGGCTTGGGGGTGGAGGTGACGTTCGTCGACGCCACCGACGTGGCCAATGTCAAGGCGGCATGGCGTCCCGAAACCCGCATGGTCTTTGTCGAGTCCATCGCGAATCCGGGAACGCAAATCGCCGATCTGCTGGGCATCGGGCAGTGGTGCGCGGAAAAGCATTTGGTGTACGTGGTCGACAGCACCTTGTCCACCCCCTGGCTTTGCCGGGGCATCGACGTGCAAGCCAGCCTGGTGGTCAATTCCTTGTCCAAGTATATTGGCGGGCACGGCCATGCCTTGGGCGGCGCGGTCACGAACACGGGCCTGTACGACTGGTCGGACTACGAAATCATCGCCCAGCCGTACCGCAAGGGGTCGCCGCAAACCTGGGGGCTGACGCAGATCAAGAAAAAGGGGCTGCGGGACATGGGGGGCACCTTGTCGGCCGATTCCGCCCACCGCATCTCCGTGGGTTCGGAAACGCTGGCCCTGCGCATGGAGCGGGCCTGCTCCAATGCCCTGCAATTGGCCAACTATCTTTCGGCGCATCCCAAGGTTTCCGCTGTGCACTACCCCGGCCTGGCCGGTCACGCGCAGCATCAGCGCGCCGATCAGCTTTTCGGGCATCGCTTTGGTTCCTTGATGGGCGTGGAGCTGGTCGACGGCATCGATGTCTTCGAATTCCTGAATCGCCTGAAAGTGCTGATTCTGGCCACCCACCTTGGCGACACCCGAACTTTGGTGCTGCCCGTGGCGCACACCATTTATTACGAAATGGGCGCCGAGCGGCGCGCGCAGATGGGGATTGCCGACAGCCTGCTGCGGGTGTCGGTGGGTATCGAAGACATCGAAGACCTCGTCGAGGATTTCCGGCAGGCCCTGGACGATTAGGCCGTGAACGTGCGCAAGACGCCGGAGATCCCGGCCTGATTTCCGGGTCTGGGATTGTTTGGCTGGCTGGGCATCGCGTGTTTTTCATCATCGTCAAAGCGACTTTATTTTTGCAGGCAAACCATGCTGATTGAAATACCAGAGCTTTTTTCGGCGCAAGAGGCGCTGACAATACGCCGACAACTGGAGAGCGCGGAGTGGGTCGACGGCAAAGTGACCGCCGGGCACCAGTCGGGCAAGGTCAAACGCAATCGGCAATTGCCTGAAGAGCATCCTGTGGCGCGGGAACTGGGCAATCGCATCATCGAGCGCCTGGCTGTCAACAATATTTTCATGTCTGCGGCGCTGCCGCAAAAGATATTCCCGCCGCTCTTCAATCGGTACGAGGGTGGGGAGTCTTTCGGCTACCACATCGACAACGCCATCCGCCCCATAAAGGGCACCCAGGAGCGGGTGCGCACCGACTTGTCCCTGACCTTGTTTTTTTCCGAGCCCGATTCCTATGACGGCGGCGAGCTTGTCGTTGAAGATACTTTTGGCAACCAGGAGGTGAAGCTGGCGGCGGGTAGTGCGGTGCTTTATCCCGGAACCAGCCTGCACAAAGTCAACCCGGTCACGCGGGGCGCGCGCGTCAGCGCATTTTTCTGGATACAGAGCCTGGTGCGCGAAGACAGCGAGCGGGCGTTGTTGCTGCAACTGGACGTGGCAATACAACGCTTGACGGGCGATGTTCCCGAGCACCCGGCGTTGCAGGAACTGACGGGTATTTATCACAATTTGTTGCGTAAATGGGCCGATGTTTGACGAAGTCAAAGCATGAGGACAAAGCGGCGGCGTGCGTTGAACGTTAAATTTTGAAAAAAGTCAGCAACCGTGCGGGTTTTGACGGATTTTCGCTTGACAGCCGTGTGTTTCAAAGGCTTAATACGCGTTAGTCGTGTTGTTGTGTGCAGCGACGTGCCGGCTTGTATCCGGTATGTATCTCCACATTGATTTCGAGTAGTAAAAAATGGCACCTCGGGTGCTGCTTTTTTTGATCAGTTGTCAGGCGTTGCCTGGCTATAATAATTTTTAGGGGTAATCCTTAATGAACAAAACAGAGCTCATCGAACACATCTCCACCAAAGCCGATCTCTCCAAAGCCGACGCTGGCCGTGCTCTTGAAGCCTTCATCGGCGCCGTCAAGACCACGCTCAAGAAAAAGGGCTCGGTCACTCTGGTTGGCTTCGGCACGTTTGCCGTTTCCGAGCGCGCCGCCCGCACTGGCCGCAACCCCCGCACTGGCGAAGCCATCAAAATCAAGAAAGCCAAGGTGCCCAAGTTCCGTCCCGGCAAGGCCCTGAAAGACGCCGTCAACTAAGCAATGCCTAGTTTGCGTGGGTAAACATAGTCCGCTATAATTTGCCCCGCGTTTTGCAAGAAGTGAAGTAGCCCCAAAGCTTCGTAAGGACGGCAGTTTCAAACCGCCGTACGTTATGGACTTGGTATTAGCTAAGGCTAAAAGGGGTGCTTAGCTCAGTTGGTAGAGCGGCGCCCTTACAAGGCGTAGGTCACAGGTT
>CALMPB010000259.1 GCA_937871985.1 uncultured Burkholderiaceae bacterium | reverse complement strand
ATGCAAACCCTGTGGTCGAGCGCCCAGATCGCCCGGGTGATAGCGAGAAGGTCGGACGGTAAAAATATCGGATTGGCGGGCAGCGCTCGCCTGCTGGTCGACCCGGCTAGCAGGTGACGCAAAGCCCCCTCGTCCAGGAGCTTTTTGCTGACTTTGGCGCTGACTTTGGCAAGGCGGACGCGAACAGCTTCAATCAAATGTTTCATGGCACTCAAGCCCCGTGCGAGCTGATGGAAGGATCAAGCACCGATCGATGCTCACCCCCTCCCCCCCCCTTCCCTCCAGCTGTCAGTCGGGACGCGGCGCTCGAAAGAATATGGGCGCATCTCGTCGGACATCGGCCGACCTTGATTTCCTGCCTAAAAACATACAGTGCCGTACGAATGACGGAATTGGTTAGGCGCGCCTTGCTGCTGCACGCTCTACGCTGTTCTGGGACGGGCATACCTAGCTGCCGCCGGCGGGCGTCTGCAGCCGCGACGAACAACTCGCCGCGCTTGATGCGACATGTGCGGACCTGATCGTCAGGCCCGACGCGGATGACTTGTTTGAGACCGCGGATATCGCGATCGAGCGTAATGATCCTTCGGACTTGCACGCGAGGGCCGATTGCGCACAGCTACCAACATGAGCCCGGAGGCGCCCATTCGCGCGGAATGATGCTATGTCGGGCGAAATGCAGGAATTAAGAGATCATGGCCGGACGCACGCCAAAGAATACCGTCGAGGACTGGGTGGAGGCCGCGCTAAGGACGCTGGTCGACGAGGGGATTGCAGGGGTAAAGGTCGATCGGCTCGCGAGCCGGCTCGGCGTGACACGCGGCGGTTTTTACCACCACTTCCGCGACCGCGACCATCTGCTCGATCTGGTCCTCGAACAATGGGAGAAGACGTGCCGTTTCCTTCCCGACACGCCGCCGCCATCGAAGCCGGCGGAAGCGGTCGCTTGGCTCGAAATGGCGGCCGACCGGCTCATTGAGGGCGACGGCTATGACTATCAGCTCGACCTTGCCGTGCGCGAATGGGCTCGATCCGAGAAGCGGGCCGAATGGGCAATTGAGCGGGCGGACCGCGAACGGCTCGATATGTTGCGCAAATTCTTCGAAGCGATCGGCTATGACGATGCGCACGCCACGATCCGTGCGCGGGTCTTCTACTATCACCAGGTTGGTTATTACGCGATCGGTGTGCACCAAAGCGTTGCCGAGCGGCGGCGCTCGGCAACGCTTTACATCGAGATTCTGTGCGGGGAAGAGCAACTGAGGCTGGCGCGCGCCGGAAGTATAAAGGCCCGGCGGCCCGCCGCAGCAGCCTGAACAGATCGCTCGCTACGCCACGGCCGCTCTCGCACCCCGGCGATGGTCCTCCAGCCAAAGGATCCGGCGCGCCGCGCTGTCGAGATATTCGGGGTAACCGCGCAGCGAATGACCTGCCCGGGGATAGACGCGCAGCGCGGACGAGCACCCTGCCTGGAGCAGCGCCGCGTGAAACTCCAGCGCCTGCCCGGGCGGCGTGTTGCGGTCCAGCTCGCCGGCCATGATGAGCGTCGGGGTGACTGCCCGGCCGCACGAAACACAGGATTTCTCTCCAGATATTGGCCGCCGACATGTCCTCCGGGTCTGCAAGAAACACCGCGTCGAACGCCGGAATATGCGATGTGAAATGCTGACTGCACCAGTTTGTGATCGGCGAGATGGGCACGGCCGCGGCCAGCCGGTCGGCGAGCGTGACCAGCATTGCAGACATGAAGCCGCTATAGCTGGTTCCGGTCACCGCCACCCTGTCCGGATCGGCGATCCCCGCCGTGACGAAGTGGTCGATGCCAGAGAGGAGATCCCGCGCATCCGCCCCGCCCATGTCGCCCACGACACCGCTGGCGAACCCGCGCTCCCGCCCCGGCGCGCCGCGGGGATTGGGCAACAGGATCGACCAGCCGCGGGCTGCTCTGCGCGTCAGGCAGCACAGCGCGGAACGCGCGCAATCGCGGGCCGTTCACAACACCACGGTCTTGTTGCCGTTCTGGAAGATGCGGTGCTCGGCTTGCCAGCGCACGGCGCGGCTCAGCACGGACGCCTCGATCTCACGGCCGATCGCAACCATCTCATCGGCGGTGACGGCATGGGTCACGCGCCGCACGTCCTGCTCGATGATCGGGCCCTCATCGAGGTCCGGTGTCACGAAATGGGCGGTCGCGCCGATCAGCTTCACCCCGCGAGCATGAGCCTGATGATAGGGCTTCGCGCCCTTGAAGCTTGGCAGGAAGCTGTGATGGATGTTGATGCAGCGTCCGAGCAGCTTGGCAGCGAAATCGTCCGACAGGATCTGCATGTAGCGCGCCAGCACAATAAGCTGCGCGCCCGTGTCCTCGATCAGCGCGAGGAACGCCGCCTCCTGCGCGGCCTTCCCCTCGCCCATCGGCAGATGATGATAAGGCAGGCCATGCCACTCGACCGTCTTGCGCATCGTTTCGTGGTTGGAGACCACGCCAACGATCTCGATCGGCAACTGCCCGATTTCGCATTTGTGAATGAGGTCGACCAGGCAATGTCCGAACTTCGACACCGCAATGAGGACGCGCATCCGGGCGTCGAGATCGTGCAGTTCCCAGCTTAGCGACAATTCACGTGCGACCGGCTCGATGACGGACGCGAGCGCGTCGCGCTCTGCCGTCGGGCTGGACAGCCGCATTCGGCAGAAGAAGCCGCCGGTGTCATCGTCGCCGTAAACCTCGGCGCCGCGTATATCGCAGCCATGCGCCGCCAGAAGCGGCGCGATAGCGCTGATGATACCGGGCCGATCGGGGGCACGAAAACGCAGGACTAATTCGGTCACAACTTAAGCTCCTAGACTGCGTTGGGCCCGGCCAGCATCCTGACCGCATATTTCGCCATCGTCTGATCGACGATGATCCTGAATACGCTCTCGCCTTCCGCGTCAGCGACGCGCGCGAGGAACATCGTCGTGTCGGCCAGCGGCGCACGAGCGACATGTCCTACCGGCAGCGCCGCGTCTGAAATATCGAGCGGCGTGTGAGCCGCGAGCCGATCTCGCGCCGCCTCACCGGTGAGGAGGAATGATGCGTGGGCATGGCTGAGATCAATCACCAGCGCGGCGTCTTCAAGCTCTTGTGCCCGCGCCAAAACTATCTGGACGGTCCCCTCCTCGCCGGTCACGAGCCATTCGTCCGGCGCGAGCCAGGATATGGTCACATCGCCTGAAGCGCAGCTTGCGCCCGCGCCGGGAGGCTCGACGCCAAAGACCTGCGCAAAGCGGTCGTCGCTCGTGCCGCTGAGGAACTGGACCTTACCGACCCCGGTCGTGGCTTCCACCATGAGCGTCGCGCCGGCTTGCACGAAGCCCTTGGCAATGGGCGACTGACGATCAAGATGTATCAAGTTAACGAGAGGGTCATCCATTAAGCTTCGCTCCTTCAGGATCATAGAAGCGCGGTTCGACAATGCGCGCAGGACGCACTTTCCCGAGATGCCACACCCGAACTGCCTCTCCCATCCGATCGACGCCGCCGGCGACGAGCCCCATCGCCACCGGGCGTTTCAGGGTCGGCGACATCACGCTCGATGTCACCCAGCCCCGCGTCCGGTTGCCCTCAATATCCTTCACCCATAAGACATGCGCGCCGATCGCGATTGGGCCGCCTCCATCGGTGACCTCAAGGCCGACGAGCTGTCGCCGGTCATCGCGCCGGCCCTCCGGTCGCGTCGTCGAACGCCGACCGACAAAATCCCCGGTCTTCTTCCCGATGGCGGGGCCGAAACCCACATCCTGCGGGTAGGTCGTGCCGTCGGTATCCGAGCCGACGTGCAGGAAGCCTTTCTCGACGCGCATCGTCATCAGCGCCTCGATCCCGAACGGCGTAATCCCGAATTTTCGCCCCTCGCGCAGCAGGGCGCGCCACAAGGCCGCGCCATAACCCCAGGGCACCGCAATTTCATAGGAGAGCTCGCCCGAAAAACTGACCCGCTCGATGCGCGCCCTCACGCCTGCGACACGCCCCTCGCGATAGGCCATGTGCGGGAAGGCCAAGGGCGACAGGTCGATATCGGTGCCGAGCGTCGCGAGAACCTCGCGCGCTTTCGGGCCAGCGAGATTCATCACCGCCCAGGCAGTGGTGACATTCTCGACCATGACGCGCAGATGAGGCCATTCGCATTGCAGCCACTCGTTGAACTGGTCGGCGATCGCCGAGGCATGGCCGCTGGTCGTGCCGACGAGAAAGTGATTCTCTGCAATTCGAGCAAAGACTCCGTCGTCATAGACGACCCCATGCTCGTTCAGCATCAAGCCATAGCGACACCGGCCGATCTTCAGGTTGCGGACGTCATTGACGTACATCCGCTGGAGGAATTCGGCCGCGTCGAGGCCCTTCACCTCGATCTTGCCCAGGGGGGAGGCCTCGAAAAGCCCGACGGCATTGCGGACGGCGAGGACTTCGCGGGCGACTGCCGCTTCCTCGGCCTCACTGCCTTTGGCATAATAAGCGGGGCGCAGCCACGCGCCATAACCTTCCATCCGCGCGCCGGCAGCGACATGATCGGCGTGGGCGGCAATATGTGCCAGCGGGAACAGGTTCTCGCCCACCACCCGACCGGCGAAAGCACCAATTGTGACGGGATCGAACGGGGGACGGAACTTCGTGGTGCCAATCTCCTGGGCAGGCTTGCCCAACAGGTGCGAAAGTACTCGAATGCCGGCAACGTTCGAGGTCTTACCTTGATCTGACGCCATGCCGAGCGTCGTGTACCGCTTCAGATGCTCGACCGAGCGGAAGTTCTCGCGTGCGGCCAGTTGGACATCGGCGACAGTGACGTCGTTCTGGAAATCGAGCCAGGCCGTCTGTGCCGCGATATCGCCATCGGCGAACTCGCGCGTCGGGCCGATCGCGCGCGCCGGCGCTGCGACAGGCGGCTGCTCGCCCCGGCCGATCGCACGCGCCATGGCGATTGCACTCGCCAGATCGAAAATACCTGCGGCAGCACCAACGCTCGCTGTATTCTGCGCCGCGCCGTCGGGAAGGAATGCCTGCAACGCCTGGTCGAAGGCCAGCGACCCGCCCGACTGAGAGTGGAGATGAACGGCAGGATTCCAGCCGCCCGCGGTGAGGATCGCGTCGCAGCGCAGCCGCTCTTGAGTTGCACACCCTGACACCCCGGTGATCGACAGCGCCTTCACGCTGCGTCCTCCGGTAGCGGCAAGCGGCGCGGAGCCCGCGATCACCCGGATCGAGCGGCTCTGGGCGAGATCGGCGATCGATCCGGGATCGGTCCGGGAGTCGACGATCGCAACGATCGCGGCACCGGTATCCTGCACCGCGAACGCCGACTCATATCCACTGTCGTTGTTGGTCGCGACGACCAGGCAGCGTCCGGGCAGCGCCCCATAACGGAGGGCATAGGTCTGTGCGGCGGACGCCAGCATCACGCCTGGAAGATCGTTCCCGGAAAAAGCGATCGGACGCTCGAACGCACCGGTCGCGAGGATCGCGCGCCGGCAACGCACCTTCCACAGCCGCTGCCGCGGCCCGATGCGGCGCTCAAGCGGGAGATGGTCCGTCACTCGTTCGCACAGCGCGACCATACCGTGATCATAGAAGCCGAACGCCATCGTCCGCGCCATGGTGCGCACATTGCCCATCGCGGCGAGGCGCGCGAGCACCGCGGCCCGCCAGGCAGCGGCGGACTGGCCGCCAACCTCCTCCCGCGTGGCGAGCAGGCCGCCGCCGAGCATCGGATCGGCCTCGACCAACAGGACCCCCGCGCCGCTTTCCGCTGCGGCTTCAGCAGCCGCGAGGCCGGCGGCGCCCGAGCCGATCACCAGCGTATCGACGTGCGCGAACCTGTGCTCATAGCTGTCCGGATCGTGGTCTTGCGGGGCGACGCCGAGACCAGCGGCCTTTCGGATCGACGGCTCGAACGCCTTCCAGCTCGGCCAGAAGAAGGTCTTGTAATAGAATGCGGCGGGAATGAATGGCTTTGCCAGCGAGTTGATCGCCAGAAGGTCGAACTGCGGGCTGGGCCAGGCGTTCACTGGCCGTGCCGTCAGTCCCTCATACAATTCAATCTGCGTTGCCTTGACGTTCGGGGTCGTTGCCGCGCCGGTCTCGAGCTGGACGATGCCATTGGGCTCCTCCAGCCCAGCGGCAATCAGCCCGCGCGGACGGTGATATTTGAAGCTGCGCCCGACGATCGAGACGCCGTTGGCAAGCAGGGCCGAGGCGAGCGTGTCGCCGGCAAACCCCGCGTAGCTCTTGCCAGCCCAGGTGAAGGCAATCGGACGCTGTCGATCGATCGTGGCGCCCCCTTTTCCGCGCCATCCGCTCATCGGGGTTCTCCCGCGGCGGCGGGCCGCGTCTCACCCATCGCATAGACGGCGATGATACGGTGGGTCACCGTGTCGCGTGCGACGTTGAACCAGCGGCGGCACCCCGCCGCATGAACCCATCGTTCGCGATGCTCGGCCTTGGGGTTCTGACGGTAGAACAGATAGTCCGACCAGGCCTCGTCGGTCACCTCGTCATACGGGCCGGGCCGTTCGATATGCGTCTCACCGCCACAGCGGAATTCGCTTTCCGCGCGCGGCCCGCAATAAGGACAATCAATCAGGAACATTTTCATTCCCTCAATGCGAAATGCCGGAGGCCGACGCCTCGTCGATCAGGGCGCCGGAGCGGAAGCGATCGAGGCAGAAACCCGTCGCGAGGGGGTGCGACCTACTCGTCGCCATCAGATGGGCGAGACACCAACCACCCGCCGGTATCGCCTTGAAGCCGCCCGTCCCCCAGCCGGCACTGATGTAGAACCCGCCGATCTTCGTTTTGTCGATGATCGGCGTGGAATCGTGAGTGATGTCGACAAGGCCAGCCCATTGCCGCAGGAAGCGCATCCGCGAAAAGGCCGGAAACAGCTCGACCACACCCGCCGCCGCGCGCTCCATCCACGGCAGGCTGCCGCGCTGGGCATAGGACAGGAACATGTCGAGCCCGGCCCCAATGACGAGCTCGCCCTTGTCAGACTGGCTGAGATAGGTGCCGGTGGCGGGTGAGAGGATGACGGTGTCGAGGCACGGCTTGACCGGCTCGGACACGAAGGCTTGCAACGCATAGGAGCTGATCGGCAGCCGAACGCCGGCCTTCGCGGCGAGCACGGTCGAATGGCCGGCCACCGCCATCCCGACCAGATCCGAGCGGATCGTGCCGAGACTCGTCTCGACACCGCGCATCTGCCCGGCCTCGATAATGAAGTCGCGCACTTCGCAATTCTGGATGATGTCCACGCCTAACCGCGACGCGCCGCGCGCATAGCCCCACGCCACCGCATCGTGGCGCGCCGTGCCGCCGCGCGGCTGGTTCAGTGCGCCGAGGATCGGAAAACGCGGGCGGTCGTTCAGCCCGGGGATATGCCGCCGGACGGAATCGCCATCGTGCAACTCGGCATCGACGCCATTCAGCAGCATCGCGTTTACGGAACGACTGAGCATCTCCATCGCATGCCGGTCGTGGCCAAGAAACCACATGCCGCGCTGGGAGAACATGATATTGTAGTTGAGGTCCTGCGAAAGACCTTCGTAGAGCTTCAGCGCGAAGTCGAAGAATGCCGCGGTCTCGGGAAAGAAGTAGTTCGAGCGGATGACCGTGGTGTTGCGCCCGGTGTTGCCTCCGCCGATCCAGCCCCGCTCCAGGAGGGCGACATTGGTGATCCCGTGGTTTTTGGCGAGATAATAGGCCGTGGCCAGCCCGTGCCCGCCGCCGCCAACAACTATCGCGTCGTAATGCGCCCGCGGGCGGGCGTCGCGCCAGGCAGGCTCCCAGCCGCGCTGGCCGTTCAGCCCCTCCCGAATCAGCGACAGTGCAGAATAATGCCCGGTCACGTCATTCCCCTAACTCCGCGCAATTTAATGCACATATGAATTGTTTAGATCAAGGGGAATTGAGCCACTTTTTTCGCGCTCATTTCGTCAGATGGACGCGGGTGAAATGCACACAATCCAGCCAAACGGCGGAAAAATCGGCCTAACCCGCGAGGTCCGGCAGACGCCCCGGCTGAAAAAATGATGGGAGAATAATTAAATACAGCACTGTACTGCAGTAGGCGATCGGAGAAAGCCTGGGCGGATGGTATGGCAAGCGGGCCCATCCGGTTCGCATGAGAGCGATTGGATGGCGCCGGTCATCTTCGAGAACGCCCGCCTTTTCGACGGCGTGAATGCGCAATGCCGGGAAGGTATGTCGGTCAGCGTCATCGACAAAAGGATCGGCGGCGTGAGCCCCGACCGGATCGGAGGCTCGGACGCGCGGCGCGTCGATGTCGGCGGGCGAACGCTGATGCCCGGGCTCATCAACCTCCATATCCATGCTTATGCGTCGAGCGTGAGCGACCTGCACGTTGAGCAGGCCGGCGTCGCGTATCGCATCGCCCATGCAGCACACATGCTGAGCCATGCGCTTGATTGCGGGTTCACAATCGTCCGCGACATCGGCGGGGGCGACCGGAGCCTCGCTACCGCAATCGCCGACGGCCTGATCCGCGCCCCGCGCTTCTTCTATGCCGGGCGGATCATCTCGGTGACCGATGGCCATGGCGATTTGCGGGGAGCGCAATGAAGTGCCGTTTCGGCGAAAATTAGCAAAAATGGGCACGAACCAGAGCAAAGCGGCATTATAGCGCCGCTTTTCCACGATTTTGACTTTCTTGTGATATCCCGGCGCTATGCAAGGCCAGTGGCCAGAACGGTCCGTGAAAAGACAGGCAGGCGTTGGGCGATGGGCAGAGCATAGCCGCCATTCCCGGCAACACCACGGAAGGGGCGGCTGCCGACCAATTCACGCCGGTCCGGCCGGGGTGCGTGAATGGCTGTTAACGCCAGAACCGGCCGTTCAAGACTATACTGGAAGATTGAGCTGAGTTACGAGACGCACACGACGGTCAGCGCAGACGGCCAGCTCCGAGCGTCGTGGAGCAGGGGGCGGACTAGCGAATATGGCAATGCAGCCGATTCAGCGATGGCAGTATCGGGTGAGTTTCGACCTCAGAGTCCGGAACGCCTACGGCGTCGCGTTCCAAGACTTCTTCTCCACCACCATGGAAGCGCGATACGGCAGCGACTTCGTCAGGGTCCGGCCCTTCGGCTCGCTCGGAGACAAGGGCTGCGACGGCTACCGAGGCAGCGGTGGCCAGGTTTTCCAGTGCTACGGGAAGCTGGAGGACGCTGCCCCTAAAGCCGGGACGATCGTTAAGAAGATTGACGACGATTACCAACTTGCGGGTGGTCATCTCGGGAAGATCATGAAGGAGTGGCACTTCGCCCACAATCTCGTCAGCGGGCTGCCGATCGAGGCGGTCCAGAAGATCGAGGAACTCAAGCAGGCCGGCGCTCACGTGGTCGGTGTCTTCGGGCCGGCGAGCCTCTGGACGATTGTCGATGAACTCAGCGAGACCGAACTCTTCAATCTCCTCGGACCCGCGGCGACGGCCGAGGATAGCCAGAATCTGAAGCTCGAGGAGGTCAGGCTTCTGACGGACTCGCTGATGGCTTCGATATTCTCCGGAACCATCCTGAATGCCCCCATCAAGCCGGTGCCGTCGGACAAGCTCGCCTTCAATCAGCTTCCAGGCCACTGGGTCCAGCTGCTCACCTTGGCGTCGACCAACGGGCCATACGTCCAGCAATATTTCGAGCAGAACTCGGACGTCGAGTTTGGAGCCCGGATCGCACAGGCATTCTCCAGCCGTTATCTGGCGCTCAAGCAGGAAGCGCTCACACCTGGACAGATCATGGACGCTCTTTACGAGCAGACGACCGGCATGGGCTCAGTGACCACCGTCAGGCAGGTCGCCGCGCAGGCACTACTGGCCTATCTGTTCGACGCGTGCGAGATCTTCGAGGATCACGAGGACAAGGTCGGGGCATGATCCTGCCCTCGAAGCATATACCTGAGAGCCGTTCTCTCGCTGCGATCGGGGGTGAAATACTTGCCCAGCTTGAAGAACCGCGCGCGGTATCGGAGATCTGGGAACGGGTGCTGGCTGCTCGACGCGCGGCCGGACGAGGCGCCCCGCTGCCATACGACTGGTTCATCCTGGCATTGACGTTCCTGAACTCGATCTTCGCGGTCGAGCTGTCCCAGGGGTTGGTCGTGCGGACCGGGGACCGCCGATGATCGTCTCGATCGAAAGCGATCTTCCCAGCTTCAAGCCAGTCCGGCTCAAGGCCGGGCTAAACGTCCTGCTGGCCGACAAGTCCCCCTCCTCGGGCGAGAAGCAGACGCGAAACAGCGCCGGCAAATCTAGCCTGGTGGATGTCATCAATTTCCTGCTGGGAGGGAAGGCCTCCAGCGCGGTCGCCTGTCATGACGCACTCAAGGCCCACACATTCTTCGGTGTCTTCGAGTTCGACGGTGTCCAGATCAGGGTTGGGCGATCCGGCGAGGAGCCGTCGAAGATACTGGTCGATGAGGACAATGCGGCGCCTTTCGGGTTGACGCCCAGACTGAACAAGAAAACCGGTCGCCATTTCGTGTCGAACGAGGTGTGGAAGGAGTTCCTCGGCAACCGGCTATTCGCGCTTCCGTTTCCGACGAAGGGGACGTCGTTCGAGCAATCCTACACACCCAGCTACCGGTCGATGATCGCCTACTTCGTCCGCCGCCGCGGCGGCTTCATGCGTCCGGACAAGCACGCCGAGAAGCAGGCCACGTGGGACAGCCAAGTGAACCTTTCGTATCTCCTCGGCCTGGATTGGACGATCCCGTTCGAGATTGAGAAAGTGCGGCAGCGCGAGAATCAGCTCAAGGAGCTGAAGAAGGCAGCCGAGGGCGGCGTGGTCGGAGACATCATCGGCACCGTCGCTGAACTGCGCCCGAGGGTTGTCTTGGCGGAAGCAAACGTCGAGAAGCTACGGGCGGACCTCGCGGCTTTCCGTGTCGTCGACACCTATCGCGAGATGTCGGACCGCGCGTCGGCGATTCGCGGCGAGATGCTCGCGATCGAACGCAACGCGGTGATTCTCAAGCAGACGCTGGATCACCTCGAAGCCAACTACAGGGACGAGCAGCCGCCGGCGACGACGGATGTCGATCGGCTCTACAGGGCCGTCGGCATCGAACTTCCCACTGTCGCGGTGCGGCGCTTCGAGGAGGTAAAGGCGTTCCACGAGTCTGTGGTGGCGAACCGACGAAAGCGTCTCGAGGAGCAGATCGACAGCACGAGATCGCAGCTCTCCGACGGAGAAGCGCGCTCGGCGGTGCTGGACGGCGAGCGAAGCGAGATTCTCCGGTTCCTGGAAGGCAGCGGTGCGTTCGAGGACTTTACGGCGCTGCAGGAACAACTCGCCAAACTGGCAGTCGAGGCGTCGGCGTTGCGCGAACGCTTCAAGGCGGCCGAGGTTCTGGAGGGTGAGAAGACGGAGCTGGAAGGCGACCGCATCAATCTCAAGCGGCGTCTGCAGGACGACCATCAGGCCCGCCAGGCACAGCTGGACAAGGCGATCCTCTTCATCGGCGGGGCGATCGAGCAGCTCTACAGCGATCGGACTGGCGGATTCGTCGTTGCGGCGGAAGATAGTGGACCAGAGTTCGAAATCTCGATCCAAGGAGACCGAGGCGGAGGTATCTCCCAGATCGAAATCTTCTGTCTCGATCTGGCGCTGCTGTCGCTCACCGCCGATACCAGGCGGGGTCCGCGCTTCCTTATTCACGACAGCCATCTCTTCGATGGCGTTGACGAGCGTCAGGTATCGAAGGCTCTGCAACTCGGAAAGGCGACCGCGGACCGGATCGCAGGCCAGTATCTGGTTACGATGAACTCGGACATCTTCGACCGACTGCCGCTGCCCGCCGCGTTCGACAAACAAGCGCATGTGCTGTCCACGCGCCTATCGGACGATGGCGAGGTGGGCGGGTTGTTCGGCTTCAAGTTCGATTAAGCGCTCCAATTATCGGGCGGCGACGTCCGACCAAAGTCGATCATTGAGATGAGCTACGATAGACGTCCGGTCTCGTCGAAAGCGGTCACTGGCGCCGATCGAAACAGTTCATCGGCAAGGCGCTCCTCCGCGCCCGGCGAGCGCCTTCCTCCTTGAGTTGATTGCCAGGCTGCAGGAGTAGGCGACTGTGCACATGATTGACGTCCGGGGCTCACGTTTGCAGTCTCGACGTGGACATGACCTCGCAAGGGCGCTTGAAGCGCGAAGAGCTGCGCACAAGTCGACTTGCCCAATCGACACAATTGGCCTAGCTCTTTGCCGCAGGGCAGGTTTCAAAGATTTTTCCATGTTGTAGAATGCTAGAAACCTTCGGGGGGGGCGATGACGGCAAAGACTAAATCCGAACGACTTCGACGCCTTTTATCCCATGGCTACTTTGCGCCAGAGCTACCACCGTGCTTTGTCTCGCACGACCTAGCGAAGTATCGAAAGTCGATTCTTGACGGTATCGATGGCATGCCGCCGATAAAAGGAAAGCCAGCGTTCTACCGCTATATCTCCGAGCCCAGCTGGTTCTATTTCCCCCGCTTCGGCAAAGATGACCGGCGGCATGGTGTTCCGAATCCGCTTGCCTATTTACTCTTATCGCGGTGCATTGCCGATAATTATATCAAGATGCGGTCTGCCGCCAAGAATTCACGGATTTCTTCGTCGCCACCGATCTTCGATTGGAACGGTCCGCGCGCCCTTGTCCGTCCGAGCATCGATTTGCGTGACGATTTTCGCGTCGACTTGTCATCAAGGCGTGAAGAATTTGTTAACGCCGATATTCGAGCTTTCTTTCACTCAATTTACACCCACGCAATTCCTTGGGCAATTCACGGCAAAGCCTTCGCCAAAAACAATCGCGGCATGCAGCATTTTGGCAATCTACTTGACTTGCTGTGCCGCAATGCACAAGACGGCCAGACCATCGGCTTGCCGGTAGGCCCCGACTGTTCGCGTCTGATCGCCGAAGTTGTCGCCTCCGCAATCGACGCCGTGCTGCGGGCCAAAGTCGGAATCGGTCCGCGGGATGCCTCGCGCTATATCGACGACTATACGATAAGCAGCGGCGCCAACCATTCGGGCAACAACCTCATCGCAGCGCTTCGCCAGGCCGCTGCGGAATATGAGCTCGACCTCAACAACGAAAAGTCGGCAATCCTGCCTACCTCTACCCGGCACGAGAATGGATGGAAGCAGGAAGTTCGGTCTTTTGTGCCTCGCGGTCCAAGCGACGAAAGCGAATTTCAGCACTTCTTCTATCGCGTCGGACGCATTTGCAGCGCCCACCCGGACACGAATGTTGAGAAATATGCGTTTCAGAATGCTCGGGCGGCCTTTGTGCGGGCTACCAGTTGGAGCAAGATCCAGAGCCACTTGATTGCCGCGTACCGACGCAATGCCAGCCTCGTCGCGTTTCTGGTCGAGATTACCCTTTTGCGCCAAGCCGAGCGCAGCGACGTTGAATTACCAAAGCTGACTGAATTTCTCGAAAATCGGCTGCCCGTACTGGCGCGTGAGAACCGGACCGGCGAGCTCATCTGGTTTTTGTTTCTTGCCGTCCGATTGCGCATCCCGCTTTCCGCGGCGAGTGTGCAGCCCCTCACCGAAATAGAAAACTCGATGGTCGCGTTGCTGACCTCATTGTGCGTCAATCGTCAGCTTGTCGGGGGAGCGATCGATTTCACAAAGTGGAATGGCGCGCTCTCGGGTGACGGGCTGCGCAGCGGCATGTGGCTGTACGTCTATGAAAGCGTTGGCCTCGGTATCAATCCTGTACCGTCAACAGCATTCATTGAGGCAGATCCCTATTTTGCACTGTTGCACGCCAAGAAAATTCGCTTCCTCTCTATCGACACAGGGTTCACGTCGATCAACTCCACTCTTCGCTCACTTCGCGGTGACAATGCGCGGTTCCAACGCGTCCGCGACGATTTCCTTAACGATTTTTCGTTCGAGCTGGACGAACTCGACGACGATGACGACGACGACGATTACGAAGTCGAAGACGAAGCTTACTAGGTCGGCCTAGCCGATAATTTGAAATTGACCGCGGTCGGCGTTCGTTCAGTTATCCGGGCTAAGTGAACGAACGCCGGCTTGAGCCCACTGACGCCCGATTCCGGAAAGCCGCCAAGGTCCAACAGGCCAGACGTGCGAAAAAAGCTTAAGCAGATCAACGAATGACCGGTATCGGCGTAAGCAGACACTACGAGTCGCGGCGCCAGCCGGCAACAATGTCCCAGGCCCGGTCCTTCGGCCCGGCCGGCGAGGCACTTTCGGCCAGCGGCAGGTTCCGGGATCCGCAATCCATTCATTGAACGACGGGGATTAGGCGCATATCCGCCGTTTTTCGGCTAGAGCTGCACAGAAAATTGCCACGTCGATGATTTTGCCCGTGCAACGATTTCGGGCACCGATGTGAGGAGAATCTCCCCGCTGATCTTGTTGTAGAGCGCTACCCGATGCCTCGCGCCGAGAGCATCGGCTGCGGCAATCTCGTTCTCCGTGAGGGCGAAGAAAAATCCGTCGAAGCCGGCCTTCACCCGCGGCTGGTTTGCGGTCTTTATCTCGATGAACGTGATTTCAGAGAGGCGGGCGCAAACCGCACTAATGTCGCTGACATCCAGATCGGGCGGCACCGCGAGCGCGTCGAAACTCGACGCCTTGATGTGCACGCCGGTCGCCGCCAACGCATCGATCAGCCGCCGAAGCGCGAGACCCTTCGGCCTCGCTATCCATTGTTCGCTCACCAGGACAACTTCCTGCTCGCCGGCAGCGCCTTTCTGGTTCGCCAGCCGGTCGAGATGGGCTCGTTTTGCCTCGATGACTTCGAGCGGCGTCACTCAGACTGCCCTGTCAGAACGCGGTCCAACTATTGCTCGGTGCCGCCAAGGCGCGCTTCGTAATCTAATCCGTCGAGTTGCAACCCCGGCGACGCCGGATTCCAGGCATGACGGCGCGTCACACTCGAAAGGTCAGGCGCGCTCACGACAAACCGCTCGTCGTAGCGAGCATAGAGCGTGTCGAAGAACCCGGTCAGGTTGAGCGGACTGTCTTCAGTCGGAAAGCTGCCGAACAGCGAGCTGCGCTGCTCGCCATGCATTTCAACCAGCCCAAAGCCGATCGCCTCATAGCGGCTGACATCGTCGCGAATGCCACGACGCCCGACCAGCTCGCGAAGGGCGTTGTGGAAGCGCACGATCGACTTGACCGGATCGCCACCCTCTTCGATCGCGATGTCATTGGCGGTGAGCGTCTTCGTCCCCTCGCCTGCCGAACCTAGCTCTTCAGCCGCTTGCAGACCGTCGTCGAGCGCAATCTCAACCTGCCGATTGGCGCGAAGCAGGACGAGATAACCAAGCACGAGCGCGGGATAGGTGATGTGCAGGTTGGTGCACTCACCGATCGTTTCCTCCATGCGGTTGGTGAGATTGCGGAAAGCGCCGGTCACGCCCTTGCACGAAACAGCGAGCACCGGTCCGATGCCCTCACGTGTTACCACGACATCGACGTTCTTGGTCTTGAGCCCGCCAAGTACAGTCCGTTCGCCGCCCTCGCCCAGCTTGGCGTCGAAATGGAGAAGCGGCGCCTTGCCCGAGCGCTTCTGCACCCGGAACGGCGGCCGCGGGACGATGTCATCGGGATCGAAGCCGCCTTCGACAACCAGCCGGCAGGCGACATACCAGTGAAGCGGCTTGATATGACTGGCGCTCTGCGTCTTGCCCGTGAACTCGGCGAAGGCCGCGAGCGCGTCCGCCTGATTGGTCCACTGGCACGTCTTGGCCTCCAGATCAGTCGGCATAGTGCCGCCAGCGCTGCATCGAGCCAATTGCCTCTTCGAGTTCCTCGTCGTCGGCCTTGCCGATGGTGGCGGCCGACGGAAACACTATGCGCCCCGCCTCGCGCGGTTCGAGCTTGAGCATGCCGCCACCAAGCGCGTGGCCCTCAAGCTCGCAGCTCAATCGCACAAACGGCGTCGACCAGCGCGGCAGCAGCTTGCTGGCGAGCGCGCGGTCCCGCACGCGGACCGAATGGACGCTGTTGGTGCACGAGACGCCGGCCGCGTTACGCACGAGGTTTACGTTGCGGCCCGACATGTAGCTCATGACGAAGTCGGGGATCTGGACATCGGGGACAGCATACCAGGGCGCGCGGTTGCGGCACTTGTAGCCGAGCCGCGCCTCACGGCCAGCGCTACTGTCGAGATAGTGGCGGACGGCTTTCGGCAGCTCTTGATCGCGGGTCAAGCGCAGAAGCAGCACCTGATCGTCGCTCTTCGTCCAGGCGTCGACCGTTGCCTTCGTGATCTGCTTGTCGGGCATGGCGCGGCCGTTACGGAGCGAAGGCTGGAGAAAGACTGACGGAATGCCCAGGCGCTTCGCGTCCGACGGACGGAGATGGAAGAAGTCGTTATCGCCACTGATATAACCAATCCCGACATTTGCGAACTCGGACAGGCGCTTCGTCTCGGGGTCAGCGAGCGCCGAACCGTACAGGCTGCGCACCGAGGCCGGGAGCAGATGGGGGCGCAGGCGACGGTTCCAGACATTGCGCCACTCATCGAGATCGACGCGTATCGTTGCCTTGGGCGGCGTCCTCGTCGGCTTGAAGTCGTCCACGATCGTGAGATCGATCGCATCGGCCTTGCCGCCAAAGCCTTCGGTATAGAGCAGCCAGCAATCTTCTGAGAGCCCCGGAAACAACTTCCGGCGGACAGCAATGATCTGCACGGTCGAGAAGGACGCGAGCAGATAGTCGAGCAAAGGGGCGGCGTACGGCGCGTGGCCGATCTCGGCGGGCACCACGAAGGCCATTCGGCCGCCGCGCTTCAGCAGGCCTGCGGTCGCCACTAGAAACGGCGCCCAGGACGAGCTCAGTCCGCTGAACTTCGCGCCTAGATCAAGGCACAGGTCGAGCGCGCGTCGGCGGGTCTCTCCCTTGAAGATCTGGTACCGAATAAAGGGCGGGTTACCGGCCGCACACTCGAACCGCTCGCCGGTCTCCGTCGCCCAGGTGAAGAAATCCCCTTCATGGACGAGCGCGCCGGGGGCGCGCTCAATCGCCTGGTGTGCGGAGATCGGGTTCTGCTCGATGCCGACACTATTGCGGTGAAGTGCCAAGAACTGGCCATCCCCACATGACGGATCGATCATGCGGTCGGTGGGCTTGCGACACGCCCAGGCGACCAAAGTCGCACTGACATCGTCCGGCGTGAAATACGCGCCTGATCGCTTTTGCGAATATTCCGGAGACATCCCCACCATCGCATGCACCTTAGCCAGATCGGGTTGCTTGGCAACCGAGACATTGGGAACATAACAAGAACTTCTGCGGTCGACAATGCGTGCCCGCCGGGCTCAACGTAAGCGTCCGGTCTCCGGCCTTTCGGCCCTACCGACGAGGCTCCTTCGGCGAACGGCAGGTTCCGGGGTCCGAAATCCACATGTTGAACGGCGGGGATGAGGCGCGTTGCAGCCTAGCGGAGAATGATCCCGCTCGTCATCGCTACCACCATTCCCGGTGACCGGTCACTCGATCGGTCGCCCCC
>CALMPB010000258.1 GCA_937871985.1 uncultured Burkholderiaceae bacterium | reverse complement strand
CCGCCCCATGCTGGAACTGCGCGCGCACAATGGAGCGCAGCCATTGGCTGGCGGGATCCGCGTGGTTGCGCTTGTGCCAGAACTGCATCAGCGGAAAGGTCGGCGCGGCAACCGGCAGATCGTGGATCCGGATGGTTCCCGACTTGGCCAACTGCTGGGCTACCTCACGGGATACGGTAGCAATGACGTCGGTTTGCGGAATGAGTTCGGCCAAACTCAAGAAACGAGGCACAGTCAACACAATACGGCGGTCTATTTTCATTTGCTGTAGATGGCGATCGATAACCTCTTGGCTTCGCCCTTCATAAGCCACTGCCACGTGCGGTGCATTTTGATAAACATGCAGCGACAGCCCTTCCTGCAAATACCGGTTATCGATGCGGGCTATGCACACAAAAACGCTTTCAAACAACAGTTGCTGATAAAAGCCGGCCTTGTGCAGATCGGGGTAATAGCCAACGGCCAGATCGACCCCGCCCTCTTCCATGGCTTTTATCAGCTCTTCGATAGCTAGGGAGCGCGTGCGCAATGTGCAGCCCGGACCTTGCGCCCACACGCCGCGGGCCAGGCCCGGCAGGAAATACAGTTCGCCAATATCGGACATGCACAGTTCGAATCGGCGGACCGACGTTGAGGGATCAAAACCCTGTCCGCCCAGCAACTCCCCCTGCAATACCTGCATGATGCGCCTGACCGACGGCATCAACGCCACGGCACGCGGGGTGGGCTGCATGGTGTTGTCGACCCGGATGAACAATGGGTCGCCAAACACGGCGCGCAGCCGGGTCAGCGAATAGCTCATGGCCGGCTGGCTAAGCCCTATTTGCTTGCCCGCCAGCGTCACGCTTTGCGTCTCGAACACCGCATCGAACACGGCCAGCAGCTTGAAGTCGAGATCCTTCAGGTCTTTTAAATCCATAATTTGAATACAGACTATTAGATTTATCTAATTGACTAATATATCTGAACGCCTAGGATAGCGCTACCGCTATATCGAGGAGCCCATCATGTTTCCACGCAACCAATGGTATGTCGCCGCCCTGTCCGGCGAACTTCAGGACAAGCCCATCGCCCGCACCCTGTTGGGCCAGCCCGTGGTGCTGTTCCGCACGCCTTCCGGCGAAGTTGCCGCACTGGAAGACCGATGCTGCCACCGGCAATTACCGTTGTCCTACGGCACGCTGGAAGCCACCGGCATCCGTTGCGGCTACCACGGCCTGCTGTTCGGCGCCGACGGCAAATGCCTGGAAATCCCCGGCCAGGAGAAAGTACCAGCCAAGGCTTTCGTAAAACCCTATACCGTCAAGGAGCGTAACCAGATCGTCTGGATCTGGATAGGCCAGACCGACGATACAACCCCCACCTGTGAACCGCCCGAATACGCCGTGCACGACAACCCCAAGTACCAGTTCAAGGGCGGCCTGTTCCACTACGAAGCCCCCTATCAGCTCATCCACGACAATCTGCTGGACCTCAGCCATCTGGGCTACGTGCACCTGAAAACCATAGGCGGTAACGCCAGGCTGCACATGAACGCTCCCACCCGTGTGGAAGGCGACGGCGACACCGTGCGCGTCGTACGCTGGATGAAAGACTCAACGCCCCCTCCCACATATACGGCCGCCTGGCCCTATAAAGGCCTGATCGACCGCTGGCAGGAAATCGAGTTCAACCTCTCGTACCTGGCCATCTGGACCGGCGCCACCGACGCCGGCGCCGAAGACCTGGCCAACCCTGAACGCGGCGGCTTCCATATGCGCGGATTCCACGGCATTACGCCCGAAACCGAGACCACCTCGCACTACTTCTGGACCATTGCCTCGAACTCGCACCCCGATTGCGACGACAACTTCCCCACCGTCTACGAGCAGACCAAGAACACCTTTGCCGAGGACAAGGTGATTATCGAGGCGCAATACCAGAATATGCTGCGCTTCGATAACCCGCCCGGCGTGGACATTCACGTCGACGTCGGCGCCAATCGGGCGCGCCGAATCATCTCGCGCCTCAATCTGCAAACGCTGGAGCAGGTCGCCGCGCCTTAATCCGCTTAGCTATCCAAAACCATAACCACCATAAGGCAGGAGGAGCAAACAATGAAGTTATTCAAGAAGTGGAGTATTACACTGGCGCTATCAGCCTGCGCAATAGCAGTACACGCACAGGAACCGGTAAAAATCGGCTTTATCGGCACGTTGTCTACGCCGGCAGGATATATCGGTGAAGACGAACGGGACGGATTCAGCCTAGCAATCAAACAAGGTGCAGGGACGCTGGGCGGCGTACCCGTCGAGCTCATCGTTGAAGACGATGGTCTAAGGCCCGGGACGGGCAAACAAATCGCCGAGAAAATGCTGCAGAACGGCGTGCATGTGATTACCGGCATCAACTTTACCAACGTGTTAATGGCGGTAGCCCCCACAGTACTAAAGGAAGGAGGCTTTTACGTTAGCCTGAACTCTGGGCCCGCAGCCTATGCGGGAAAAGGGTGTAATAAAAACTTCTTCGCGGCCGCTTTCCAAAACGACTCACACAGCGATACAGCTGCTATGGCTGCGAACGAGGTCGGTATCAAGAACATTGTGCTGATCAGTTCGGCCTTTCAAGGCGGCCGCGACTCGCTCAATGGCTTCAAAAGGGCTTTTAAAGGTAATGTACTAGCCGAAATCTATACCAAGCTCGATCAGTCCGACTTCTCGGTCGAGCTGGCGCGCATTCGGTCCCTGCATCCGGACGGCGTATTCCAGTTCCTGCCTGGCGGCGCCGGCATTAACTTTTCCAAGCAATTCGGCAACTCAGGCCTGGGTAAAAACATCAAGATGGTCACCACGCTGGCGTTAGATGATCGTACGCTGAATGCCATTGGCGGTGCCGCCGAAGGTTACTACCTCAGCACACTGTGGACCGCCCATAGCGAGAACCCCGAGAGCAAAGCCTTTGTCGAGGCATTCGAGAAGGAATACAAGCGTAAACCGACCTCGTACGCAGCCACGTCGTACGACACAGCGCTGCTGATTGGCTCAGCGTTGAAGGCAACGGGCGGCGATGTGGTGAGTAAAGCCGATGCCTTTCGCCAAGCGCTGAGCAAAGCCGACTTTAAAAGCATCCGCGGCAAGTTCAAGATGGACACCAATCACTTTCCCCGTCAGGACTGGTACTTGGCGCAGATTGTGCGCAATAGCGGTGGCCAGCTTGACTACAAGCCGATCAAAACGTTGGTGAAAGACCATGGAGACATCTATGCATCCATATGCAAGATGAACTGAGCACATTCGGAACGATTACCCCCTTATTGCTCACCGCCGGGCATTCTCTTCCTTAACGATAAGATTTTCGATCATCGTCCTGCCTCGTATTGCTGCTGCGTCCGCCTTGCAATGGATATCCTCAGCAGATTTTGCATCCGGGGCAAGCCCTCTCTCGATTGCCTCCGAAGCGAAAATGTCCTCTTTTAAAGCGGCATAAATGGGCACCTTCATACGCTCACCGATCTCTTGATCATCCAGCAAGAAATTTCTCGTGAATGCCCAAAAATAATGGGTGGAATTTGGAGACTCCGGCGTAATGGCATGGATTACCCGAAAGCTGCCGAACTCGGTGCCTGGCTGATCACCGCCGGCTTGCGCGCTGGTAAATGCCGAACCCGTGACATGCAACGAAGGAGCAAAAAACTGTTGAATCATCGTGCGATCCACCAAGCCTTTCATATTCAGAGCTTTTGCCAGCGGCAAATTGTCGACGGAATCGCTACGAATATACCTTGCAATTTGCAAATGGTCTTCCTTCTCCTCAAGCTCCAATTGCGTTGTGGCAACTCCTGAGCTCCCGATCGTCGCTTCATGCAAAAAGGAAAGATGAGAAAGATCCATCAGATTCTCGTGAAACAGGGCATAACGGGCACGCGATGTCTCAATCCCACCGATCACAGGCTTCCACGCAGCATCTCCGCCCTTCACAACCTGATGGTTAGGAATCAAGGACTCATCGGCCAACTCAGGATCTCCCATCCACACCCAGATCCACTTCCACCTTTCCACAGTTGGATAAGTACGAACCTTATACCCCGCGGGAACCCTTTCTTGGGCAGGGATCGAAACACAGACACCATTGGACTTAAAAGTAAAGCCGTGATAGCGACACTGAACGGTATCACCAAGCAACTTGCCTTGAGACAGCGGAAAACGGCGATGGGGACAACTATCAACCATAGCGACTACCCCGCCTTCCGAGTCCCTGTAGAACACCAGTGAAACGCCCAGTATCTGTCTGGCGGAAAGCTCAGCCTTGATTTCGTCGCTCCAGGCCGCTACATACCATTGGTTATAGGGGTAGTGCTGCTCCGTTTTGAACGGGTACATATCTCATTTCCTCCTTATTAGCGATGCGAGGTGCTACGCATCGCGCCTTACAATTCTTAAGCCTTAGCCACGCTCTGTTCGGACTGAGAGACATTCTCGAGCGTCCAGGTCTCTGCGGGATAGCGATAACGTCCCAGAATGGCAAACAATACGCATCCAACAACCAAGAGCCCCTTGCAGATGTTGAAAGCGAGTTCATACGAACCGA
>CALMPB010000257.1 GCA_937871985.1 uncultured Burkholderiaceae bacterium | reverse complement strand
GCAGGGAGACTCCCACGGCGGCTCTTTTTTATGCCCTGAAGAAGGAGGAGGCTTCAGCAGGCGAGGATGGGCAGTTGCGCAGGCGGTCTGGTCTTATATCCACGCGCCCGCTTGGCCCGGAGCAGTTCGAGAAACATCGACACGGCTTCCTCCTCCCGATCGAAATGATGAACCATCGACTGTCCGCCGCAGCCGATACGTCCCCACCGGCGTGTCAGGCAGGGCGTACCGAACAGAGTCGTTTCGACGGAAAGCGCGTAGAACCGCGCCATATTTCGGGTGGCGTCTGTGCGTTCGACATAAAGTCGATAGGGCTGAGCGAGCATGGCGCGAGGATCGCCGATCGACAAATCCTCGTCCAACGACACTTATGAATCGCTTGTCGCGCAACGATTCATTTTCGTGATGGATTGCCAATCAGAACCGCACGCGCACATCTCCGGAGCCTGCTCACTGTGACCACCTAGGGGGCTGTAGCGGCTCCGCGCAGCGCGGGGTGCAGGAAGGTCATTTGGAGTCGGACGGCGTCTTGTCGTCAAAGCGATACTTGAAATCGCAATGCTTGGCACCCTGCATCAGGGTCTGCGTGCGCTCCAGCTCTATGCGTGGGTCGTAACCGGTACAGAAGACGCCGTCACGGTTGCAGGAGAGCAGGTGGCCGATATGGCCGAGCCCCATTTCTCTGTAGGTCTCCGCATAGCGGCAGCGCTTGACGTTGTAGTGGAACTCCTCGTCGGTGGCCTTGATCACCTCGATGGTTAGAGCGTCGTCCTGCGTCCACAACTCCTGCAGTTCCTCAAAGGTTCGAAGCGTCGTGCCGCCGGGCGTCTTGGCTGCGAAGGCTTTGCCGGTGGCAATGGCCGCACGCCGGATAGCGGTATCGAGAATGGACTGCGCGAATTCCTCGCCCAACTTCTCGCACATCACCTCGTAGATCGGTGCGA
Organism: uncultured Burkholderiaceae bacterium; assembly: GCA_937871985.1. The sequence goes on along the minus strand of CALMPB010000257.1, from coordinate 377 downwards.
TGATGCCGGCCTCGATCTTGCGGCGGGCGAGGATGCCGATCTCTCCCTCGATCGCGGCGCGTGAAGCGACGGCCTTATCTTCTTTCATCTCGACTTTCCTTCTATTTGTCCTGCCGCCGCGGCAGCGCCGCCGTTCAGTGACTGCGGCCCCTACCATGTCATGTCATGTCAAAGTCGCGTAATCAGGTTTATGGAACTAAGCTGTTGATATTGAATGATAATCAGAAATCCAAAAGCGCGGCATGTCACTCTTTCGGAAGCGCATAGCGGACGATGCGCAGCGTCTCCTTGTCATCGAGGGTTACTTCCAGCACCTGGTTGACCAGATCATCGTTGTGATCGAGCTCAAGCAGTGCTTGTTCGAATAGCTCGATCTG
>CALMPB010000256.1 GCA_937871985.1 uncultured Burkholderiaceae bacterium | reverse complement strand
TGCCCGATACGGAAAACTTGTTGGAGATTCAAGACATGCTTGCTGACAATACCCGGTCATGGACATATCAGTGGAGGCGAGAGGCCGAAGCCTCGCTGCTTATACGTCAGTTGTCGCGCAAATTCGGGGCATTGCCTTCGGTGATTGAAGAGCGGTTACGCCAGGCTACGCCAGCCCAGTTGGAAGCCTGGTCTTTGAATTTGCTGGATGCAAAGTCCTTGGATGAGGTTTGGGGTGAAGATTCGGGGGAATAAGGGTGCGGGCCCCGCCATTAGGTATGCGGGTTCCAGACGGCTTCCCACAGATGCCCGTCCGGATCCTGGAAATAACCCGAGTAACCGCCCCAGAAGGTATCTTGTGCGGGCTTGACGATGGCCGCGCCCGCTGAAGCCGCCTTGGCCATGACGGCATCGACCTCGGCTTTTGAGGACACATTGTGGCCCAAAGTCATCTCGACAGGATTGGCAATGCCCGGTACGAGCCCTGTGTCATGGGCAATGCTCTTTCGAGGCCAGAGCGCCAGCCGAAGGCCCGGTTGCAGGTCGATGAACACGACAGCCCCATGCTGGAACTCTTTGCCTACGATTCCTTCGGTAGGAAAGCCTAGTCCGTCACGGTAGAAGCGTAGTGAGGCCTCGAGATCATCGACGCCAATAGTGATGACAGTGATTCGGGGTTGCATGTGGTCGACTCCTTCTGATGGATTGCAGCAGTTGCAGCCCAACTCTATCGCATTCGACGATATGTGTCAGATTACTCATGATTCCATTTATCGGAACTTAAATTTGCTTTTTATGGACTACCTAAGGGAAAACCCTAGTCGTAGAATTTCACTCATGGGAAGTAAGACGCAGTACCCGATACAGGATCCCCCGCCTTACCAGTCCGGCCAAAAGCCAGGCTTGTCCCTTTTAAGTTACGTTATCCACAGTTAAAAGGAAAGCATCATGAAAGCAACTCTCTCCGCATACGCCCTGGCTCTTGGTCTTATGGCTGCCGGCCCCATGGCTGCTCAAGCCCAAGGCTCCGCTCAAGTCGATTCCACTTTTGCGCAAACCCAAAGCGAATTGGCCGACTGGCGCGCTGCCGGCTTCGACGAGCAAACCTACGCCGCCTTGGTCAAGGACGTAAATGGCGCCGAATACCAGCAACGCATGGCCAAGTTCGAACAGCTTCGCGCGTTGCACACGCAAGCCGCGCAAAACTGATCGGTTTTTGCACTGAATCAGGGAATCCACCGCCAGTCTCGCCAAGGGTCACCCAATTTGTTTCAGTTGGGTTGTTATTCGGGCGGCCCGTAACGCACTGGCTCCAAACCGGGATACTTCCCGGTGATTCATGAAATGCCAAACAGGCGGCTGAATTTGATTCAGCCGCCTGTTTGGCATTTCTGCCTAGTAAAACCGTTTACGAAGACGGGAATCGGTAGATCAGGAACCGCGACGATAAGTAGTTCACCACCATGCCGGCCAGGCTGCCGGCGGCTACGCCCAGCACCAGGTATTGGCGCACCAGCGGCGAATAGAGCACCAGAGCGCTGTAGGCAGCATAGTTGATAACCCCGCCTATGAGCATCAGCATCAGGTAGCGGGCGAATTCCGACTTTTTCGAGAGTTCTGAGGTCCGATTGCGGAACGCCAGCGCACGGTTGACCAGCCAGGTGGTGAACACCGCCGCCAGGAACGACAGGATGCGGGCATAAAACGGGCCCATTAGCGGCGCCAGGGTATACAGCACCGCCGTGTCGACCACGAAGCCGAGCACACCGGAAACAGCGAACAGAAACAATTGAATCAAGGAAGATCGCACGCACTTTTCTCCAGTTTACGCATGGCGCCCCACAGGCACACCAGAGAAATCAGGAAAAACAGCAAGGTATTGTTGCGCCCAAGCATGATCTGCGACATGCTGAAGATGGCGTAGGCGGCGACGAGCGTTGCGCCGCATACGGCCAGCGCCTGTATATCGCGCTGCGGCGATCGTAAACGGCGGGCAAAGGCAACGAACGACGACACCAGCAGCGCCAGAACCAGCAATACCGCGAACACGCCCTGGAATACCCACAGCTCCAGGTAGTTGTTATGGGTATTGGCCAGCTCCAGAATGATGGGTGGGGCTTCTTTGCTGGCGACCAGGCGCTCGCGCTCGGCGCGGTAGTCGGCGTCGCTCCATCCAGCAAGGGGTTTTTTGGCGATCATTTCCGCCGCGGCGCGCCAAATGGCAAAGCGCGCCCCGATGGAGGTGTCGGCATTGCCTTGCTCGTACTGCTGCACGTCAAGGAGCGCGCGGTCGTATCGATGCTTGATGGTGGGCACGCTGATCGCCACGGCCGCAGCCGCCACGGCCAGGACCACCAGGGTAATGATTGCCGGCTTCACATTGCGTGAATTGATGAACGCGGCCACGAAAATAAGCACCACCACCGGCAGGGCTATCCAGCCTCCACGGCTGCCCGAGGCCAGCGAGGCGTAGGCGCCGCCCAGCACGCCCAGGCCCAACACACAGCGCCATGCCCAGCGCCGGGACTGCGGCTGCGCATTGGCCCAGAAGATGCCGGCGGCGCAAAACACCCCCAGCATGAGGCCCAGATCGCCGAATTGAATGACCCCGGTAAAGCCCACGGCACGCCCGAAGCTTTCGCCGACCGTCTGCCACCCGGCCACCACCGCGCCGGAAACGGCCCCCACGGCAAACCCCGCCCACAACCAAGGCAGCTTCGGCGGATACTGGAGCAGCATCAGCAGGATGATTGCCGCCAGCAGGTAGCGGCTGGGCAGATCGATGCTGCGCACCGCGTTGCCATGGTACAGGTAGCTGAACAGCCCAATGCCAAACACGGCTACCAGCAGCCAGACCAGGGTTTTGTCCTGCTGGAACAGCGCCGGCACGGAATGGCGTGCCAAACAATACAGCGCCGCCAGCAGCAGCAACACGGCCCCCGCCGTGTACCCGACCGGCACCGAGATCATGCCGGCAAAAAACAGGAAAACCCCCAGTGAAACCACAGTCTCCAGAAGTCGGTCTGGCTTAGGGTGTGCGGCGATTTTTGTCATGGATGATGGCGCTTGAAATGGAACGATGCGTAATGTTAGCCGACATCATTCCTCTTGGCACCGGGCCGATATATTCGGGGGAAGCCAGGCGTTATCTCCCCGGAGTGTAGCCGGTGTGCCGGGCAATCCGGCGGCGGAGAATCGCCGGGACAGCTACGGCGCCGGATACGGCAATATACCCGTCAGCAATGGAGTGTTCCCAGGGTATTCCATAAGCTTGGAGAACAGTTCCTGCTGGGTGCGGATATTGAGCTTGGCGAATCCCCGATTGCGATAGGTGATGGCCGAAGCGGGCTGGATGCCCATGGCCCTGGCGGCGGCCGGCAGCGTCATGCCGCGGGCAATATTCAGGACGAGGTCGTATTCCCGCTTGCTGAGCTTGGTTTCCAGCTGGGCCTGCAACGCATTGAGCTTGTCGGCGCTAAGCGCCAGCGTGGGCGGCATGATGCGGTAGCGCTGCACGGCGGCTTCGCTCAAACAGGCGGACAGCAGCTCCAGGTAGTTCAGGTCGGACCGGGAAAACGCCCGGGCCGTGGCCGAACGGTAAATGCCTATCAACAGGTTGTTATTGCCTTTCAGCTGGCGAAATATGGCAAAGCGCTGCGCCGTGCCGGTGCTGTTGTAGATGGTACGGTAGGCGGGGTCGACGATGTCGTCGGCATCTTGGTGCAGCAAAATGGTGGAGTGCGCGGACGGGCTGTTGGCGCGGCGGCGCAGCACCTCTTGCAGCGCGATGTCGCGCTGGTAGTGCCGGTCGACGTAGGCTCCCCAGGCGGGGGCCGAATTGGCCATGCCCGCCGCCTCGGCGTGGCCAAGCAGCCAAGGCTGGCCCGTGGCGGGCAGCAGGAACAAGGCGCAATTAAGCACATCCACTTCCGAGCGGATGAGACGCAGGGCGGCGTTGGGCAGCCGCGCCCGGTCTTCGTCGGTAATCGACGCCAAAAGCTCGCACAACCCGTCCTGTGACACCGGGAACGTTCCCGACTGCTGACTGGCCTGCCATATCCGCATAGTTTGTCTCCGTGTCTTCCTTTTATGCAGTTGTCCACTGATCGGGGGACATACACGGCCTTGTCCGCTCTCTACCATCGCCTTATGTAAGCCCAATCGGCGTTGCGGCTATTGGGTATTACCTGGTGTGACTTGGAACGTGTCTGGAAATTTCCTGGAGAGAAGGCGATGTTTGTAAAAAACTGCTGGTATGTAGCGGGATGGGCCCATGAATTGATCGATGGCGCCTTGCTGGCTCGAACCATTCTGAATGAAAGAATCCTGTTTTACAAGGGTGAAAACGATAGCGTGGTGGCCATGGAAGACCGTTGCTGTCATCGCGGCGCAGCCCTGTCGCTGGGCCGCCTGGAAGGCGACAATGTGCGCTGCATGTACCACGGCCTGCTGTTCAACAGCGCGGGGGCGTGTATAGAGGTGCCGGGCCGCGACGCCATTCCGCCCAGCTTCAAGGTGTCGACTTACCCGGTGGAAGTCCAGGACAAGCTGATCTGGATATGGATGGGCGACCCGGCCTTGGCGGACAAGGCCGCCATTCCGGGCTTTCACTACCTTAGCGAGCCCGAATGGGTCGGCGAGCCGGGGTATCTTCACTACCAGGCCAACTACCAGCTTTTGGTGGACAACCTGGCCGACTTCAACCATGTTGCCTACGTGCACCCCAATACGTTCGGCGGTTCGCCAAATTATGTGGCCGAGCACAAGGAAAGCCCGCTGGAGCGCCTGGACAATGGCTTCAAGGTTACAAAATGGCATATGAACTGCGATCTGGCGCCCTTCGTGAAGAAGTTCGTCAAGAATATGGGCAAGGTGGACCGCTGGAACACGGTGCGCATGCAGACGCCGGGCTACTTCTATTTGGAATCGGGGTTCTCGCCGGCGGGCAAGGGCATTGAAAAGGGCAATACCGAGGGCGCGATCTCGTTCCGGAACCTGCAGGCCATGACGCCCGAAACGGAAGACACCACCCACTTGTTCTGGGTGTACTTGCACAACCAGACCGAAAACCGGGACCTGATCACAAAGTCGCTGACCTCCAGCATTCTGGAAGGCCTGTACGAAGACATGCCGATCATCGAGCTGCAGCAAAAAATCCTGAAACAGGATCCTGGCTTTCCCTTGAAATCCATGCCTTCGGATGTGGGGTTGAACCACATGCGCTGGCTGTTGACCCAGCAGTTCAAGAAAGAGCAGGCAAACGCAGCGCGGCCTGATAAGGAGCAGGCACGCAAGGAGATGGTGCGCAGCGAGGAGGTGGCCGGCATGTAGCGTGCCCGGTTTCTTCGTCGCGAATGCAAGCCGGTTCGGGCTTGCGGCAGTCTTGATCGAGCCCGGCCATTCCATTCATTACCAACAAAACTACTACACATACAGAGACAATCAATGAAAAAAACATCACGACTGATCGGGCTGGCGTCGTTCGGCCTGTTTATGGCGGCAAGCTGCGCCTCCTCTTATGCGCAAAACATCAAGGTGGGTGTGACCATACCGCTTACCGGCCCCGCGGCGTCCATCGGCATCGGCGCACGCAATTCGATAAGCATGTTCCCCAACAAAATAGCCGGCATAGGCGTTGACTACGAGGTGCTGGACGACGCCGGCGACCCCACGCATGCCGTGAAGAACACCAAGCGGTTCCTGGGCGAGAACGTGGATATTATCGTTGGATCGTCGACCTCGTCGGCGTCGCTTGCCATGATCGAAGCCATCGCGGGCAGCGAGACGCCCATGATTGCGCTTGGCGCGTCCTCGCGGATTGTCGCCCCCATGGACGACAAGCGCCATTGGGTGTTCAAGACGGCGTCGAACGATTCGCTGGTGGCCACCGCCATCATCAAGCACATGCAGGATCATGGCGTTAAAACCGTTGGCTTCATCGGCTTCAGCGATGCCTTCGGGGAAAGCTGGCTCACAGAGGTAAAGGCCGCCGCCGATGCCGGGAAAATCAAGCTCATCGACGTCGAGCGCTTCAACTCGGGGGATACCTCGGCCACCGCGCAAGTGCTGCGCTTGATTGCCGCGAAGCCCGATGCGATTTTGATAGCCGCCGCCGGCACGCCCGCCGTGATGCCGCACGTGGCGCTGAAAGAGCGCGGCTACAAGGGCAAAATCTACCAAACCCACGGCGCGGCCACCGACGACTTCCTGCGTGTTGGCGGCAAGGCCGTGAACGGCAGCTACCTGCCGGTGGGGCCGAACCTGGTTTGGGAGCAGTTGCCCGATTCCTACCCGACCAAGGCGGTAAGCGCCAAATACGTGCCCGAGTACGAAAAGAGATTCGGCAAGAACTCGCGCACCACCTTCGCAGCCCAGGCCTACGACGTGCTGCTGTTCCTGCAGCGCGCCGTTCCTGAAGCCAGCAAGAAAGCCAAGCCGGGAACGAAGGAGTTCCGCGAAGCGCTGCGCGACGCCATAGAGGGCATCAAGAACCTGCCCGGCAATGCCGGCGTCTATAACATGACCCCCACCGACCATTCCGGCCAGGACGACTACGCGCGGGTCATGGTTTCGATCCAGAACGACAAATGGAAGCTGGAGCCGCTGGAATAACTAACCCACCTGCGACAGCAGCGCGATCAATTGGCCTTGCCGGGACGTTCCGGTCTTGCGAAACAGGCAGGCCAATTGCGAGCGCACGGTCGTGATGCTTACCTTGCGTTGTACGGCGGCCTCTTGCAGCGAGTGGCCGTTCATCAGCATTATTGCCAATTCGGCTTCCCTGGCGCTCAGGCCGAACAAGTTCTGCAGTCGCGCTTTCGTGCGAGGCAGGTCATTGGCACTGATGGTGCGTATGACTATGGATGCGGCGTGTCGAGCATTGACGCCGTATCCCATGGCATCCATCAAGGGATAAACAGAAAACACCAGCGACGGTCCGCCGTCGGCGTGCAGCAGCAACTCGCCAACCGGATCCTGTGCGTGGCTGGGATCCGCACAGGCCTTGAATATGAGGTCGTCCAGCGTATTGGCGTTTCTTCTATCGACAGCCGAGAGCCGTCCTTGCGTAATGAAAATCGGCATCGACGCCATGGAAAGGAGATGGTCGGCCGTTGTATTCATGTGCAGTACCTGCCGTTGCCGGTTCACGATCAAGTGGCCGATATGCATCTGCTCGAATGCCGATGAACACGCTTCAAGCCGCAGTGCCGCCAGATGCTGGCGGGTATTGACGGCATGCCTGAGCACGGGCTGCAGGGTCCGCATGATGGCGACATCGTGCGCGTCGAAGTCGGGCTGCTCGATGCCGCGGTTCAATGTAAGGATCGTGCTGGCGCCGTCTTGGTCGAACACCTTCAGCAGCAACACTCCGTGCATGCGCTGTGGGGCAAACCACTCGTTGTACATGACGGACTTGAGGAAATCCGGCTTGTCCAGCACGGATTGGTCTGTGTAGACGCTGCATTGCGGATCGCCGGCGGGCCCGGCCTGCAGCGGGTCGTAGCGCATCAGATCGTTCCAATACAGATCTGAATAATATTGATCGCAATCCCCGTGGATCCGGTCGAAACGGCCATCTTGCTTGATCAGCAGCGAAGCCGCCTGGCAGTCGAGCGCCACGCGCAGGCTTTCGCAGGCCTGCGCCCATTGGCTTTCATCGTGGGCGGCCTCGTAGAATAGCGTTGACAGCCTGGAAAGGGAGTCAGAAGAAAACGCAGTCATGCGCAGCGGGCTTCTTCACACACCCGATACATGTCCTTCGGCGGACGAGTTTATCCCCATGTGCCTGCATGCGGCCCCTCCTTGTCATCGTTTTTATTGGGGTATGCCCCGACATACCCCAATTAGGCCGAGTGTACTAGAAAGTGATATGCAGCGATTCATTCAAATGAATGAATCATTCCTGCCGGACATCTGATAGATTGCTTCGCAGCGGGCCCGGCAGCCGCGTGTGCTTTGAGTTTTTCCGGTGTCTCTTGCGTGACGCTGTTTGCCAAGTGGCTTACACGGTAAAAAGGGTAGGCGGACTGTTGTTCATGAACAGATTCTTGAGTACCGGAATTGTGGCCGCGACATTCGGCGGCCTGTGCGCATTTGGCGCCTCTTGGGCGACTTCGGGAAAAGCGCAAGGGATCCCAACGGGCTTCGATTGCGCCAAGGCCACACGGCAGATCGACAAGTCGATCTGCGCTTGGGACACTGTCCGCGCGCTCGACGGCAAGATGGCGGCGGCGTACAAAGCGGCGATGGCCACGCAGGACGGCAAGGCCGCCGCCACGCTCAAGGCCGATCAAAGGGCGTGGCTCGCCGAGCGCGATCGCCGCTGCGCGCTGAATAACGTGACGCCCAGGCAAGGCAGCGAAGAGGGGCTCGGCCCGCGGGAATTCGGCCAGCTCATCTGTCTGCAGGCCATCTATCCGCCGCGCATCGCCCGGATCATGGATTTCACCGCGCCGCCCCTGGCGCCGCGCCATACCGCCGTGGTGCCGATCGAACCATTGAAGACAGCCTATCCGGACGATTGGCGCCAGGCTCGCTATCAGGCCCAGTTTTCTCCCGACAAGACATTGATGGCTCTGGGCGTCGAGGACGATGCCGGCTACGTCAAGCAGGTCTGGCTCTACCAACCGGCAAGCGGACGCCTGGTCGTCGCTTCCCCGCGCACGCATAAAGGCAAGATAGAAGAGCCGGACGATATTGCCGATCTCAGGCCCTGGATATGGGGCGGCGATGGCCGCTTTTACCTGCGGGCGCACCGGCCCTTGGGCCAGAGCGAGGTGTTCGGCGCCGATATGAAGGGCTATTCCGCGCCGCCGACCCTGCCCTCCGACGTTGCCAAGCGGTTCGCCGCCTATGATGCCGAACGCAAGGCGCCGCCGGCAGGCGGCGCGGCTCCCGAAGCAAAACGGCCGCCCGGCTTCGACGACGACAGTTACGACGAACAGGAAGGCGGCGCGTTCACCGCCTGGGCCCAGAACAAAGGCCACGGCTCTTTCGATTTGATGGTCGCGCGCGGCGGCGACAAAAAGCCGCGCATTATCGCCTCTGGTGGTTGGGAGCTAAGAGACTTCTTGCTCGACCCCAGCGGTCGGCGCCTGTTCTACAACGGCGAAGACGGGCTCGTCGTCACCGATCCCGGCACGGGTGCAACGCGCCGCCTCAAGGGCACCCGCGGCACGCCGCTCGAAACGCGGCCGATCAATATGTCGGCCGACGGTGAAATTCTGGTCTATTCCGCCAGCGGCGGATGCACGCGGGATGCGACCGACGAGATCGATCCGGAGGCGGACGACGAAAGCAGCAATCGCGTATGCCTGGCCTACTTCTAGGCTGACAACAACAGCCCCGCTTGCGGCTTTGACGTCACACTGCCGCGGGACAAGCAGGGTTTTGCCTGCCGGTGCCCCGCAGCCACACCAGGAAAGCCTTGCAATTACCAGGCTATTTTCAGGCCGACGCGGCCGCTGACGCCTTGGCCTTTCTGGCCGCCGACGTTCTGGTTGTAGTCGACAGAGGCGAACACGCTGGTGTTTCTGGAAACCTGGCCCGAAACACCCGCGCCGAATTGCATCCAGGTGCCTCCCAGCCCCGATTGCATGGCCACCGTATTGGCGCCCGAGAGGGTCGAGACCCGGGTGGTGGACGGGTTGCTGGGCCCGGTCCATACATTGGCCCGCACCCAGGGCGTGAACTGCCTGCCGCTGGAGGTGATAAAGGTTTTGTCCAGGCGCACGCCAATACGCGCATAGACATTGCCGTCGGATGAATAGCGTACTTGGCCGAAATCATCGTGAGCGTTCTTGATATCGATGTATTGGTACAGCAACTGGACTTGCGGTTCCAGTTTCCAGTTGCCGCCCAGATTGAAGGGGTAGCCGCCTTCCGCCGAGGCGGCCAGGCCCCAGCCGTCGGTGCTCAGGCGCTGGCCCTGGCTCGAGTCGGCTTTGATGCTGCCATAGTACGTAGCTTGCAAAACGCCGTCCACATACCAGCCGCCGGCGCCCTTGCGAGTCCAGTATGCGCCCAGGCTGTATCCATCCAGCTTGACCGTGCCGGCGCGGCTGTCGCTTTCGGCATTCTCCACATCCGCGCTGCCGCGGCTATAGCCGAAGTACAAGCCGGCGACATCGACGGTCTTGCTGGCATCGTTGTGGCGGCGGTACAGATCCATGCCCGTTTGCAGGCCCCAGGTCGTCATGTCGTAGGCGGGACCGTCGCTGGCGTACTGGCCCAGCCGATCGGATCCGCTGCCGCTTAAACGGGTCTTGAAATTGCCGCCGTAAACGCGGCCCCAGGCAGCGCGCGGCGGGATCTCGGCCCCGCCGCCGTCGGTTTGGATGCGGTCTTCGCCTACACGGTCATGGTAGGTGCCGAGCATGTCAAGGCCCATGCGACCGGCCAGAGCCGGTACCGCCTGATACAGCGGGATCTCGGAGCGTAGCGCGCTGCGCAGATACCAATTGCCGTCCGCCGCGTCGGCGCCGGTGCCGTTGTGCTGCAATGTGTAGCCGTAGGCGCCGGCAGCGACGCGCTGGCCCAGCACGAAAGCGCCTGCGTCCGAAGCGCCGGGAGTCTTGTCGCGTACTTCGACCAGTTCAATGCCGCTGCCTGTCGTCTGGGCCCCCAGGCCGCCCCGGTTGGCGACCACGACGCGGGTGGCGCCGCCGGCGCCGGTTTGCGTGCGGTCGACTACCAGCATGTCGGCTTGCGAACCGGTGCTGGCGCCAGGCGCCATGCCCGCATTCAGCACGGCATTGACGCGCAACGTGCCGCCGTTGGACACGAAAACACCAGGAGTGGCAGAGCCGGTCGCGGGCGTGGCCATGTCCGGATTGCCGGTGATGGCCAGCACATTGCCCACGGCGGAGCCAGTGAGGTCTATCGTGCCGCTATTGACGAACGTGGCCAGATTGACCAATTGGCCCTGCACAATGCCGGCACGGGCCAGGTCGTAGACGCCCGCGTCGAGCGCGCGGCCGGGGTCGCCGGTGGTGGGGGTGTACTGGCCGGCTGCATCGGTGGCGGTGTTGCCGGAAACCTCGCCGAAACGGATGGCGCCGCTGGCCGTGTTGTTGAACAGCGCATTGGGGCCGCCGAAATTCGATATCGACACGGCCTTGGTATCGCGCACGCCATCGCCATCCGTGTCGGCGAAGTTGCGAATGACGAAGGAGTTGGACGAATAATTATTGAAGGTGTTCTGCGCACCGGCGGCGGTAACGCCGGCCAGGTTCACGTAGCCGGTGATGGTACCGTAGTTGTCGACCACCACGGGGCTGTTCTGGACGAGCGTGCCAGGGTACGTCATGCTGGCGATGGCGTTGTCCGTCATGGCGCCGATCGAGCCCTGGTTATTGATGGTCGTGGCCTGCACGGCCGGGGTATTGCTATTGACCACCAGCACTCCCGACGAATAGTCGTAAGGGTCGGAAGACGGAGGTGAGCCCAGCAGATCCGGGTTCCCGGCGCCCCCCATGATCGTGCCGCCGGACATGACGTTGATTTCGGCGGTGGCATCGCCCAGCATCACCATCACGCCCCGCGAGCTTTTGCCCGGGGCGGATATGTTTTTGGTGACATCGACAGTGATTGTGCCGTTGTTGGTGCCTGCGTAAACAGCGGTGGAATACTGATTGGGGGCGTCTACGTTGCCCGCCATGATATGGACGGCCTGCTTGTCCGGATTGCCCGAGTCGTTGGCACTTAGCCCCGTGCTCCAATTCGTACCCGTCACGCGGATATCACCGTCGCGGCTGTCGACAAGAATCGGCCCGTTGCTCATGGCATCGATGCCGGTTGCCTGTTCGCCCTGCACATTAATGCTTGCCGCATTCCGAACCGTTACCGCGCCGTCGCCGTCCTGGTTGTAGGCAATGATGCCCGTGCCGTCGCCATACTTGGTTCCGCTTACGTTGATCTGGGTGTCGCGCCCCGTGGTAATGGTCATGGGCTGGTGCGCGCCGGCATCGATACTGTAGACTCCTATGCCAATATAGTTGCTGGCCAGCGTGCTTCGGGTGTGGGCGTCCTGCACGCCGAAGTTGACGACGACCGGCTCGTCCCGATGGTCCAGGGTAACGTCTATGGCCTCGCCGTTGCCGGCGCTGATTTGGCTGTCGGCAATGTCCAGCTGGAAACCCGGCGTCCGGGTGGTGGGACCATAGTTGTAGATCTTAATGGCGCCCTCCTCGTTGTCGCCGGTGATGACCGAGTTCCTGACGATGACCTGGGCGGTGTCCTGGCCCGCGGTAACTAAATTGGCGCTGTTGCTGATGGCACTAAGCTGGATGTCGTTCAATTGAGAGTTTTCCAGCAATAGGCTGGAACCCTGGCCCGCCACGACAAAACCGTATTCCACGGGGCCATGGGTTGTGACCCCGTTGGCGCGTACTTGCGGCCCCGGCGCGGTATTGCTGGAGTTGGCGTACAGCAGATTCATCACATTGCCCGGCGTAGCGCTCAGGTTGTTGAATTCGACATTGTTCAGCTCGATGGTCGGCCCACCGCCGCCGACGCTCTGGGCAGACAAGACATACTGTGTCGTCCAGGGGTCCGAAAACGCTCCCAGGGGCGCCGTACCCTGGCCGATGTTGATGGTGGAGTTTTCCAGCTTCAGGGTGGAATCACCGAACGAATCGGCCTGCAGCACCGTTGTGCTGGCGTTGAAGATGGCGTTGTTGGCGGTGGCGGTGATGTGGGTGTTGGGCGGCGAAACAATGAATAGCGGATTGCTGCCTGTGGTAAAGACCGTGACCGGATTGTCCACCGTGCCATTCAGCTGCGCATGCGAGTTCTCGACGGCCGGCACGGACGTTGTCGCATCCAGGATATCGCCAGGCCCGCAAGTAAGATCCACACCCGAAATACTGCATGCCGCGTTGGCGGCCGGCGGCAGGGCCGCCAACGCGGCCCATACCGCCAGGGTCAGCAGGTTCGGCCGCGAACCCGATACCGTGTGTGCAGGTAAATGGTTTATGGCGTGCTTGCGCCGGTCGTTGTTTTTCATATGACTCCCCAGTTGTCACCAAAACTTTTTGCCTATTCTGGACGAGACAGGGAAATCGGCCGTCATTCAAACGGATGAAAAGAAACTGGAAGGGTAATTAATTGGCCGGTTGTTGCCTCAAAGATACTAGCCGTCACACGCTGCGGACCGTGGCTGGCCTATAGAACCGCTCAATCGGCGTATAGCCTTTGGCATCTCCTTCGTTTGGATGAAACGTTTTTGATTCGCCGCTGATATATTCCCCCATAGCGGCGTTGGCCCAGGTGCCCGGCCCGCCCGGTCGGTTCCCATGGCGCACAAAAACAGAGAAACCCCATGCGTAATTCAATCGGTTTGACGCTTGCAGTCTTGCTTCTCGGCGCGAGCGCTTCGGCGTATGCAGGATACGAAGACGGAGTGAAAGCCGCCGATCGCGGCGATTACGCAACGGCCTTGAAAGAATGGCGGCCGCTGGCCGCCAAGGGCGACGCCCGGGCGCAGTTCCGCATGGGCGTCGCCTACGATGAAGGCCAGGGCGTATCCGCCGATCCCGCGGCAGCGGCGCATTGGTATCGCCTGGCGGCCGAACAGGGCCATAGCGGGGCGCAAAACAATCTGGCGTGGGCCTACAGCAAGGGCGCGGGCGTGCCGCAAAGCGATGCGGAAGCGGTGAAGTGGTATGAAAAAGCCGCCATACAGGGCGAGGCCATGGCCCAATACAACCTGGGTGTCCGCTACCAGAACGGGCATGGCGTAAAGCAGAACTACCAAGAGGCTGCGCGCTGGTATCAGTTGGCGGCCCGACAGGGCCATCCTCTGGCCATGGCCAATCTGGGCCTGATGCTGACCAACGGCGAGGGCGTCGAGAAAGATTTTCCGCTTGCCGCCCGGCTGTTTCTCGCGTCCGCCGAACAAGGCGCGGACATAGGTCAGCACAACCTGGCGCTGGCCTACCGCAACGGCCGCGGAATCGAACAGAATTTCGAGCAGGCCCGCATCTGGTACATGAAGGCGGCCGCACAAGGCTACGCGCCGTCCGAACATAATCTAGGCTCGCTGTATGAACTGGGCCTGGGTGTGCAAAAGGATTACGCAACAGCCATGAAGTGGTATCGCCGTGCCGCGCAACGCGGCTTTGCCTTGAGCCTGAATGCAATGGGAATCCTGTATGTAAGAGGCGCCGGGGTGTCTGCGGACAAGGTGGCGGCATGCGCCTTGTTCATGCTTGCAGCCAATGGCGGCAATGCGTTGGGGGTGCAGAACCTGCAACGCGTGCAGCAAGACATGAAACCCGAGGAAGTCAAGCGTGCTCAAACCTTGGCCGAAGCCATGAGTCGGCCCGGCCAAGCACTTAAAGAACTGGATGCGTATTTGAAAACGTCGTAGTCCGGGCCAATTGCGCTAAAGGGCGCAATTCACACGAAAAAAGCGCCTCCATTACAATAATGGGCAGCATAAAAACAAGATTATGGAGCCGCTTTGACCTGCCCTACGCCTGAATTGCCTTCGCTTGAACAGTTGCCGGAATGGCAAGCCTTTACCGCCGCCGCCAAGGCGGCGTCTGTGCATGCCAACGATTTACGGGTGCTGGATGCCGCGGGCATCAGCCTGGACATTACCGGGCAGGTTTCTTCGGGCGAGCTGGATGCCGCCGCCAAGGTCCTGCTTGCGGCCCGGCAGTTCGACGAGCTGCGCGGCCAGCTGCTTTCCGGCGAAATCGCCAATGTCACCGAGCACCGCGCGGCCTGGCACACGGCGTTGCGCGCGCCCGCGCCGATGGGCGAAGTGGCGGCCGAACGCCAGCGCATGAATGAATTCGTGCGGAAGGCCGACTCCGAGCGGCGCTGGCGCAATATCATCCATATCGGCATCGGCGGCAGCGACTGGGGCGTGCGGCTGGCCATCAATGCGTTCGGCTATGCGGGCGCATGGCGCCAGGTGCGCTTTGCCGCCAATATCGACGGCCACGCCATGGAAGGCGCGCTGGCGGGGCTCGACCCGCGCGAAACCCTGGTGGTGCTGGCTTCCAAGTCGTTCACCACGGCCGAGACCTTGCAGAACGGGCAGCGCGCGCGCGAGTGGCTGGCAGCGGCCGGCCTGGAAAACCCCTGTGAGCACATGGCCGCCATTACCGCCCGGCCGGATCTGGCCCAGGCCTGGGGTGTGCCGCAGGCGCACGTCTTCAAGCTATGGGACTGGGTGGGCGGGCGCTTTTCCTTGTGGTCGGCGGTCAGCCTCACCACCGCGCTGGCGGTGGGCACCGACGTGGTGGCCGGCATGCAGGCGGGCGCGGCGGCCATGGATACGCATTTCGCCCAGGCGCCGTTCGAACGCAATGCGCCGGTTCAAATGGCCATGGCGGGCATCGCCAACCGCAGCGTGCTGGGCTATGGTTCGCTTAATATCGCTCCGTACGATTTCCGGCTGGCCCATTTGGTGCCCTACCTGCAGCAACTGGATATGGAATCGCTGGGCAAGTCGGTGGACCGGGCGGGCAATCCGGTGGCCGTGCCCACGGGGCCGGTGGTGTGGGGCATGCCGGGCACGGACGCGCAGCACACGTTCTTCCAATGGCTGCACCAGGGCAGCGACGGCGCGCCGGTGGACTTCATCGTGTGCCAGCAGGCCGACCATAAATGGCCCGACCACCACACCAGCCTGCTGGCCAACTGCCTGGCCCAGCGCGAAGCGCTGCTCAACGGCAAAACCTACGAAGACGCCTTGCGGGAATGCCTGGACGCCGGCGTGGATCGCGAACAGGCGCCATGGCTGGCCCGGCACCGCGTCCACGCGGGCGGCCGCCCTTCCAGCCTGATCGTGCTGCCCAGGCTCTCGCCCTACACGCTGGGCGCCCTGCTGGCGCTGTACGAGCACAAGGTGTTCGTGCAGGGCGTGGTATGGGGCATCAACCCCTTCGATCAGTGGGGGGTGGAATACGGGAAGGTGCTGGCCAAAGGCATCACCCGGGAGCTCTCGGGCGCAGATTCGACCTCGGGCAAATCCCGGCCTCACGACGCTTCGACCCGACATTGGATCGCGACGTTTGGAAAAAATGGAAAATGACGGCCAGGATGTGATAAAACGCCGGCACCCTTCAACTCGATAACGGCTTATTCCGTTTCCGGATCATGCGTGAACGCGAAGGGCGAAGCGCAAGCACTGCCGGTGCAAGGCAGACGAAACCGGCACAGTACACATCCAAGATATCGCAGCGGAATTAGCCAAACATGGATTCAGCAACATCTCTTCTGATCGCCTCGCTGATGATACTGGCCAACGGCGCAGTGCTGAGCCTGGCTCGCCGCCATTTTCCCTCGGCCTTGCGGCGCGCGGCGGTCATCTGGCTGATCGGCTCGCTGCTTATCGCCGGCGGGTGCTTCATGTTCGTGTTTACGCCTTATTTGCCCACCAGGATCACGCTGACCCCCGCCAACGGCCTTATTCTGGCGGGCTTGGCCGTCTACTGGCATTCGCTGCGCGAATACTACCAATACCCATCCAGGCTGCTCTTGCTGCTGCTTGCGCCCGCCGCCGCCACCTTCGGCGTATTCTGGTTCTTGATCGTCCAGCCGGACATCAAGGTGCGCATCATGCTGGTGGCGGCGGCCTGGCTGTTAAGCATGGGCGGCGGCGCCTTGACGCTGAAATCCCAGGCCGCGCGCGACACCTCGCTGGGCCGGCAGGTGCTTCTGGGGATTTTTGGCGGAGTGATTGCATTTACGATACTGCGTGCCCTGTACTACAGCCAGATCGACTTCAGTTCGGACTTCCATATCATGGACAACTCGAACTGGATGAACAAGGCCACACCGCTGCTGGCGGTTGTTCTGCCCATTATCGGAACCACGGCCTTCGTCATCATGTGCCTGGAGCGCATGCGCCAGGCGGCGCAGGACGCTGGCAGCGGCGCGGGACGCCAGCCCGCAAGCGAAACGCTAAGCTATATCAGCCACGACCTGCGCGCGCCGCTGGCGACCATTCTGGGCTACACCCGGATGCTGAGCGAGACGGGAACGCCGGAGCAAACCCGGCACCTGCGCGCCATCGAGCGCAGCGCCAGCTATCAATTGACCCTGATCGACGAGATCATGGAATACGCCAAACACGAGCTGCAGCCGCTGGCCATACGACCCGAGCCCGTGTCTTTACCTGCCTTGCTGGACGACGTGATTCAACACGCCCGCAGCTTGAGCCACCGGCAGAACAACCGCTTCGAGTTCGAACCCCGCACACCGCTGCCCGCCCGGATTCTGGCCGACCCCCGGCGCCTGCAGCAGGTCTTGCTGAATCTTGTCTCGAACGCCGCCAAGTTCACCCATGACGGCTATATCCGGCTGACCGTAAGCGCCGGCCAGGACAACGGCGAAGCGACCCTCGAGTTCGCCGTTCGCGACTCGGGCGTCGGCGTCGACCCCGAGGCGCAAACAACCATATTCAACGCCTTTGCCCAAGTCCACGCCCACGCCGGCAGTGCCGGGCTGGGGCTTTACATAGCCCAAAACATTGTCCAGAACATGGGCGGGGAACTGCAGCTTGACAGCACACCCGGCCAGGGCAGTTGCTTCAGCTTCACCATTGCGGCCAAGCCGCTTGCAAGCGAAACCGTCGTGCTGGACAAGGTTGTGCAGGTTCCGGACACTCCCGGCCTTCCGGAAGGCGCCGGCCACGCCCCGATGCCCATGCCGCCTGCGCAGATACGCGAAGAGCTTGCCCGGCTGGCCCGGGGCGGCCAGTTCAGCGACATTGAAAACTGGCTGCAGGTGCACACGCCATTGCATGCCGACTGCGCGCACTTCTTCAACGAAGTGCGCAATTCCCTGCAGGATCTGGATTTCGAACGGATTGAATCCCTGGCCTCGGCGGATGCCGCGCGGCAAGGCTAGTGCGCTGTTTCCTTGGTTCAAGCGCCGAGGTCAAGCATGCGAAGTCAATGCAAGGCCTAGCCACCCACCGCGGCCCTGCGTTTTGCTTTTTCGCCCACCGCCCGGATGGTTCTGAACGGTTTGAAGGGTTGCAACGCGGGGAAGGAGTCGGCATTGGCGGGCGGCTGCGACTGGTTGAGGACGCGGTTCAGCACTTGCGCCTCCAGGGCCGCCAAGCGGGCGGAGCCGCGTATTCGGGGGTGGTCGGCTTTCACAAGCAAGTCCAGGCCTATCCGGCCTTCTTCGATAAGAATGACGCGATCGGCCACGGATACGGCTTCGCTGACGTCGTGCGTTACCAGCAACACCGTAAAGCCGTGCTGCCGCCACAGTTTTTCGATAAGCTGCTGCATTTCAATGCGGGTCAGCGCGTCCAGGGCGCCCAGCGGTTCGTCCAGCAGCAACAGGCGGGGCCGGTGGATCAAGGCGCGGGCCAGCGCCACGCGTTGCCGCTGGCCGCCGGACAGCGCGGCGGGCCAGTCATTGGCGCGATCCGGCAAGCCCACGGCCTCCAGGGCTTCTCGCGCCTGCGGACGCCAGCTTCCCTTCAAGCCCAGGCCCACGTTGTCGATGACCGACTTCCAGGGCAGCAGGCGCGAATCCTGGAACATGAGCCGTATGTCTTCGCGAACGGCCTGAAGGTCTTGCTTCGGCTTGATTGACGTAGCGCCGGCAACCGCCGGACGGCCATCGGCATGCTCGATAGCGGCTGCATGTTGATCCCTCTCGGTTTGCAGGGCGCCGGCGGTTGCGGTTTCCAGCCCCGCAAGCAGGCGCAGCAAGGTGCTTTTACCGCAGCCGCTGCGGCCCACCACGGCCACGAACTGGCCGGCGGGTATGGCCAGGTCCAGGTCGTGCAAGACGATTCTGGCGCCAAACTGTTTTTGCACGCCCTTGAGCGTTATGGGTAAACCGCGAGCAGCTTGAGTCATGAGGAAATCCTTGAAAATTTAAGCCTTGGCCGGGCCAGGCGGCCGCCTTTCATGCCGGCGCCTTTGAAAGCTGAAAATTCGGATGCCACTTGAGCCAGTGGCGCTCCAGGCCGCGCGCGGCAAGGTCGGCCAGCTTGCCAAGCAGGGCATAGGTAAGAATGGCGAAGACGATGACGTCGGTCTGCATGAACTCGCGCGCATTCATGGCCAGGTAGCCGATGCCGGCATTGGCCGAAATGGTTTCGGCCACGATCAATGTCAGCCACATAAGCCCCAACGAAAACCGCACACCCACCAGAATGGAAGGCAGCGCTCCCGGCAATACCACGTGGCGAAACAGCGCCCAGCCCGAAAGCCCGTAGCTGCGCGCCATTTCGATAAGGCCGGCATCCAGGTGGCGGATGCCGTAGTAGGTATTGATGTACACCGGGAAGACCGTGCCCAGCGCCACCAGGAATATCTTGGCGGTTTCACCAATGCCGAACCACACGATGACCAGGGGAATGAGTGCCAGGTGCGGAATGTTGCGCACCATCTGCACGGTGCTGTCCAGGAACAATTCGTTCCAGCGCGACAGGCCGGTTACAAGGCCCAGCAGCAGCCCCAGCCCTCCCCCGATGGCAAAGCCGGCGGCGGCCCGGTAGGCGCTGATGGCCAGGTTATCCCAAATTTCGCCGGACAGCGTCATGGACCATCCCGTGGCCAGCACGCTGGTGGGCGCTGGCAAAATGTGGGTGGACAACAAGCCGGTTTCCACGGCCAGCTGCCATGCCAGCAACAAGCCCACGGGCAGCAGCCATGGGGCGATGCGGGCGAGAATGCGTTTTTCAATGCGTGGCGTTTTCATAGGGCTTCTTAACACTCATCAAGGAGATCGCGTTGGGGCTACAACCCCTTTACCTGCCACTGCGCAATGTCCACCGGCTTGCGGATGAGCTTTTGCTCGAGCAGGAATGATTCGACCTGGTTCAACAGCTTCAGGCCTTCGGGCGGGTAAGCCTGCAGCGGGAACTGGGAGATGGGGTGGGAAATCTTCACCACTTCCAAGGGATAGCCGCTGGCCTGGGCGTGAAAGGCATAGTATTTTTCGGGATCCGCCTGGATCTCCTTGATGGAGGCCTGCCGTGAGCGCAGCAGCGCGGCGGGAAGCTCGGGCGAGCGCTGCAGCGCCGGCCCCGAAACCTGGATCAGCGAAGAGCCCACCAAGCCGGGATGCCGGCTGGCCTGGTCGAGAACCGGAAAACCCTTGGCGATAAGCAAGGGGCCGTTGTCGATCGGGGCGGCAAACGCGGCAATGGATTTCTTCTCCAGCGCGGGCGCGCCGTCGCGCGGCAGCATGTAGACGATATTGGTGGTCTTCAGGATGCCGGCGTTCTTGAGCAGGCCAAGCACGTAGCGATGCATGTACGAACCCAGCGCCACCGCCACGGTCTTGCCTTCCAGCTCTTTGACGCTGCGCACGCCCCCTTGCGGGGTCAGCAGCCAGGCGTCCAGGCCCACTTGATCGAAGCCGACGAGCCGCGCATCGAGTCCGCGCGACTTCGCCACCGTGGAAGGCGTATCCCCATAGATGCCCACATCCAGGGCGCCGGAGAAAAAGGCTTCATTCAGATCGGGGCCGTTGAGGAACATATGGATGTTGACGCTGGTGTAGCCCAGGGGCGCGATCTCGCGCGCCAGGGCGCCGCTGGCCAACGCCCAGCCGGTAGGATTCACCAGGTTCCTGGAAGGCCCGATATAGCCTAGCTGCAGAACACGCCCCCCGCCCTGCTGGGCGCGCGCCAGTTGCGGAAACGCCAGGCCCGCGCCGGCCATCAGCGCCCCCTGGAGAAGCCGGCGGCGTGTCATGTGAAAGGAATTCGGTGTACTCATCAATGTGTCCTGGAAAGAAGTTCGAAACTATGGTCGTTGCCCGCCGTGGGCTGCAGCCCCTTGCCCCAGCCGATCGAGCGCTTGTAGCTGCCCATCAGGGCCTGCACGCCGGCGTCGTGTTCTTCCACGGCAATCGGGGCGTCGGCCACGGGCGCCACAAACAAAGCATCCTCGGGGCAGTACAGTTCGCACATGAAGCAGGTCTGGCAATCGGCCTGGCGCGCAATGCGCGGCGGCTCGCCTTTGACGATGTCGAAGACGTTGGTGGGGCATACGCGCACGCAGATATTGCAGGCTGTGCAGCGTTCGGCGCTGACGATTTCGATCATGCGGCCTCCAGTTCTTTTGCCGTGCCCGCCTTGTGCGCAGCAACCACGTCGTTGCCCACGGCTGAACGGCTCGCTGCCGCCGCGTCGAGTTCCAAGCCCGCCGCGCCCGCCGGCTGGTCGAGAACCCGCTTCTTGTCGATCCAGACCTCGTCCAGCCCGGCGCTGATGATGCGATGCCGCTGCGAGGGGTCCAAAGCGGCATGGTCGCTGCGCCGGTGCATGCCGCGCGTTTCGGTGCGGGCCAGGGCGCTGCGGTACATCCAGCGGGAAGTCGCCAGCATGGCCGCGGCTTCGCGGGCCCGCACCGCGGCGCTGGCGTTGCTTGCCGCGGCGCCCTTGCTTATGCGGTGCCACAGGGTATCCAGGCGCAACAGCGCTTCCTCCAGGGCATCGCCTTGGCGCGTCCAGTTCTTCTCGTAGGGAAACACTTCGGCCTGAACCGACTTGATGACCTCTTCGGGATCCCAGGGCCGGCCGCTCTCGGCATGCACACCCGTGCGGCCGGCATGCCATAGCCGCTGCGCGGCGAATGACTTGACGGCCCGCCTGCCGTAGTCGGCCGCGCCCACGCCGGACCAGAAGCCCGAAGACAGCGCCCAGGCCGCGTTGTGGCTGCCGCCGCCGGTAAAGCCGCCGCAAATGAGTTCGCGGGTCGCGGCATCGCCCGCGGCGTAAAGCCCCGGCACATTCGTGGCACAGTTTTCATCCACGACATTCAGGCCGCCGGTGCCGCGCACCGTGCCTTCCAGGCGTAGGGTAACCGGGAAGAACTGGGTAAAGGGGTCGATGTTCCTGCGGTCGAACGATACGAAGAAATTCGGCTGCGCCGTGCGCATCCATGCCCGAATCTGTTCGTCGGCGCGATCCAAGCGGGCGAAGACCGGCTGCGACTGCAGAGTCTGTGCGACGATGCCGCGCCCGCGATGCGAGCCTGCGCCTTCTATAAGGGTGCCGTCGGCATAATAGAAGTTGGCCCAGCTGTAGAACAGGGATTTCGTCACCGAGGAAAATGCCGGGCCCATGCCATAGGCGTTGGAGAACTCCATGCCCGATAGCTCGGCGCCGGCCTCGGCGGCCATGAGCTGGCCGTCGCCGGTCAGGACATTGCAGCCCAGCGCGCGGCTTAGAAACGCGCAGCCTCCGGTGGCCATGATGACGGCGCCGGCGCGCACCGCCCAGGTTTGCCCGGTCAATCGATTGACGCCGGCAGCGCCGCCCACCGAACCGTCCTCGTTCACCAGCAGCTCCAGGGCGGGGCTGTGATCCAGGATGCGCGCGCCGGCGGCCTTGACCTGCTTGCGCATCAGGCGCATGTATTCGGGCCCCTGCAGTGACGTGCGCTGGGGGTTTCCCATGGCATCGGCCGGAAACGGGTAGCCCCATTCGGCCAACTGCTGGACATTGGCCCAGGTTTGCTCCAGCACCTTGTCCATCCACGCATGCTCGGCCAGTTCGCCGCCCATCTTGTAGCGATCGGCCTTGGCTTTTTCCCTGGCTTGCGCGGTGGGCTCCACATACCAGACGCCCGTGCCGGAAGGCGCCGTGGCGCCCGAGGTGCCGCAAAAGCCTTTGTCGGCCAGCACCACGCGCGCCTTGTTGGCCGCCGCGCTGATGGCGGCCCAGGCACCCGCCGGGCCGCCGCCGATCACCAGCACGTCGGCCTCGTATTCGCGCGACGCGCCCGGAGCATAAGGCGCAAGCCCCTTCAATCTTGATATACCCATGAAACCTTCCCCTTGATAATGCGCTAAGCAGTAGGAACTGCTTATTCTAGGGATGGGTATTCAGGCAGGGAACGAAGATTTCCAAGGAACTTTATAAGGGAGTTCCGAGTAAGGATATGCGGGTTTCGGCTATTTGCCGAAACCGCTGATTCAGCCACGCAGGCGGGCAGCGCTAGCTCTTGACCCCCAACCTTTCCCGCTGGTAGCTGCCGTCTTGCACATGGCGGCACCAGTCCAGGTTGGACAAATACCATTGCACGGTCTTGCGCAGGCCCGACTCGAAGGTTTCTTGCGGCGTCCAGCCTAGTTCTCGGCCGATCTTGGCGGCGTCGATGGCGTAGCGCAGGTCGTGGCCGGGGCGGTCGGTGACGAAGGTGATCAGGGCTTTATGCGACGCCGGCTGGCTGTTTTCGCCGGCCGGCCGGCTTTGCGGATGCAGTTCGTCCAGCAAGTCGCAAATGGCGTGCACCACCTGCAGGTTCTGCTTTTCGTTGTGCCCGCCAATATTGTAGGTCTCGCCGATTTCGCCCCGGGTGATCACGGTATACAGCGCGCGGGCGTGGTCTTCCACGAACAGCCAGTCGCGTACTTGGTTGCCCTTGCCGTACACCGGCAGGGGCTTGCCTTCCAGCGCATTGAGTATGACCAGCGGGATGAGCTTTTCGGGGAAATGATAAGGTCCGTAGTTGTTGGAACAGTTGGTGACCAGCGTGGGCAGGCCGTAGGTACGGCGCCAGGCGCGCACCAGGTGGTCGGAGCTGGCCTTGCTGGCCGAATACGGCGAGCTGGGCGCGTAGGGGGTGGTTTCGGTGAACAGGTCTTCGGGGCCTTCCAGGTCGCCGTAGACTTCGTCGGTGGAAATATGGTGGAAGCGGAACGCGCCCTTGCGCGGCTCGTCCAGGCCCTGCCAATATTGGCGGGCGGCTTCCAGCAAGGTGTAGGTGCCGACGATATTGGTTTCAATGAACGCCGCCGGCCCGTCGATGGAACGATCCACATGTGATTCGGCCGCCAGGTGCATGACCGCATCGGGCCGATGCTGGGCGAACACGCGATCCAGCTCGGCGCGGTCGCAAATATCCACCTGCTCGAACGCGTACCGGGGGTTGCCTGCCACCGCCGCCAGCGATTCCAGATTACCCGCGTACGTGAGTTTGTCCACATTGACGACCGAATCGGCCGTATCGGCAATAACGTGGCGCACCAGGGCCGACCCTATGAATCCGGCTCCGCCGGTAATCAGAATTTTCATATGTATTGAATGACGCGGCCCCGCAGCGGGCCAAAAGTTGCGATCCCGCATTTTACCCTGCAAGGCCGCATGGCCAGAACGGTCCCCGCCGCAAGCGCTCGCCATAGGCGCTCGCCACGGCACGGGCCGTAAACCCCATACGGCCATTACCGGGTTTTCCGCTATATAAAAACCCGATTCGGCTCTATACAGTGCGGGTAACCAGGACAATTATTTTCGTTACAAATAGCGGTTGGCAACACTTTCATCAACTCCCCAGGAGATCTTGCATGACACAGTCCGTCCCGCCCGTCGACGAACGGCTAACCAACGGAAAACTAACAGTGCTTGGCCTGCAGCACGTGCTGGTCATGTACGCCGGCGCCATTGCCGTGCCGCTTATCGTGGGCCGCGCGCTGGGCCTCAGCGCCGAGGAAGTCACCATGCTTATCTCGGCCGACCTGTTCTGCTGCGGCATCGTCACCTTCATCCAGTCGTTCGGCGTTACGCAATGGTTCGGCATCAAGCTGCCGGTCATGATGGGCGTTACCTTTGCGGCGGTGGGCCCCATGGTCGCCATCGCCCGATCCACCCAGGGCCATGAAGGCGCGCAACTGCTTTTCGGCACCATCATCGCGGCCGGCATCATATCCATCCTCATCGCGCCGCTGGTCAGCCGCCTGCTGCGGTTCTTCCCTCCGCTGGTTACCGGCACCATCATCGCCATCATCGGCATTACGCTCATGCGGGTAGGCATCAACTGGATATTCGGCAACCCGTTCGGCCCCACCGCGCCCAGCGTGGTCAACCCCGAATACGCCAAGTGGCTGTCCAGCGCGGCCGCGGCGGCCGGCGCGCCGGGTTCGCCCATCCCCGCCATTCCCAAGGGCCTGTCCATTCTGCCCTCGGTGCCCAACCCCCGCTACGCCGACCTTACCGGGCTTGGCATCGCCGCCATCGTCCTGGCCTCCATCCTGGTCATCGCCAAGTACGCCAAAGGCTTTTTCTCCAATATCGCCGTGCTGCTGGGCATCGTCATCGGCGCCGTCGTGGCCTCGGCCATGGGCATCATGACCTTCGAAAAAGTGGCCAAGGCGCAGTGGGTCGACATCGTCCTGCCGTTCCACTTCGGCATGCCCATCTTCGAGCCCGTCTCCATCATTACCATGACCCTGGTCATGATCGTGGTCATGATCGAGTCCACCGGCATGTTCCTGGCGCTGGGCGAAATGACTGGCAAGAAAATCGGCCAGAAAGACCTGGCCCGCGGCCTGCGCACCGACGGCCTGGGCACGCTTATCGGCGGTATCTTCAACACCTTCCCCTACACCAGCTTTTCGCAAAACGTGGGCCTGGTGGCGGTTACCGGTGTGCGCAGCCGCTTCGTGTGCGTGGCCGGCGGCATCATCCTCATTATTCTGGGCCTGCTGCCCAAGCTGGCGGCCCTGGTCGAATCCCTGCCCACGGTCGTGCTGGGCGGCGCGGGCATCGTCATGTTCGGCATGGTCATCGCCACCGGCATCCGCATCCTGGCCGACGTGGACTTCAAGACCAATCGCCACAACGCCATGATCGTCGCCATTTCCATCGGCGTCGGCATGATCCCCATGGTGGCGCCCAACTTCCGTCAATGGATGCCCCACGCCATCCACCCGCTTATCGAATCAGGCATTTTGCTTACGTCGGTGGCGGCGGTACTGCTCAACCTGTACTTCAACGGCGCCCCGCACGACACCAAGGCAGCGGTCAACGCCGCCCGGCAAGCCGAGGCCTGATCCTGCCAATCAAAACCCTCAGCCCCGCATAAGCCGCAAATAAACGGGGCTAATAAATGGAAAAAGCCAGGCTAACCAGCTTGGCTTTTTCTTATGCTTGGCTTTCTAGAAAGCCCCATGAAGCCGATCCAGTGCATCGCGAACGGCATCGTGATGCTCCGGCAAGGAAACCAACGGCTTTCCCAATTCTTTAACGGGAATCGCCGCCATTTTCGGGGTATCCAGAAAACATGTGCGCCCTTCAACAACCAAAAGCGGCGTTAAATCCCTGGGCAGCGGCACTGAAGGGAATGCTTCCAGCAACCGTAACGGAATCACGACTCGCGAGTTTAAGCCCTGCAAATAATTACTTTGCACATCCATAAGATAAGGGGTTACTACGCTACCTGCCCCCTTGTTGCGATACACATCGAATCGCCCCATATCAAAATGATCGCCATTGACTCAGGGGCAGCCCTTCGGATTCGATAACATCGTTATAGGCGCCGATGAATTCAGCGTGTTTTTCAGCCCAGATTCGGGACTTTTCTTGCTCGATGGCTTCTTTAAGAAAGAGCTCGCAAGTTTGCGACAAATTAATTCCCAAGGCTTTTGCCTCGTTATAAACATCGACAGACAGCGAAATATTGGTCGCCCGCTTGGAGGAGTTTTTAATTGGTGCAATATTCATTTTGGCACCCTTTATGCGCATAAATATGCGTATATTTAATCACATGCTGCCCATAAGCAACAATCCTGAGCAGCCTTAATGGTATTCGCAAATAAAGGCAGCACATCCTTGACTCATCTACAGTCTGAATAAAAGCGCAGCATCAAGCAAGATGAACCGGATATTTTCGACTATGCCATTTGAGCCTGGAAGGCCGTGCCAGTGTGCTGCTTGGCTAGCTAACGCCCCGCCTCGTCCAGGTCGATGACTGCCTGGGCGATGGCGGCGATGCCTGGCTCTGACAGGTCGTCCGTCTGGATGGCGCACCTTTGCTGCCAGGCCAGGAAGTTGCGGGCCTGGGAGCGCTGGTAGTGGGGGTCGTAATGCTGGCCAATAAGCTCGGCGAACAGCGAGGGCAAATTGCCTTCGAGCGCCCATTGCTGCCAGCGCTGCACGGTTTCGCCGCCCTGCAATTGCTTGAGCATGCCCAGCCTGTCGGCCAAGGCTTCGGCGTCGTCGCCCAGATAGGCATAGTCGTGCAAAAGATAAGCCAGGCGCGCCTGGGGCGTGGCCTGGATTTCCATGCAAGGGGCTGCCCGCATGCGCTGCACCAGCGGCACCGGCACGGTCAGCCGGCCGATGCGGGCGCTCTCGCCTTCGACGTAGAGGGTGCGCTCCAGGTCCATGCCGTCCAGCGCGCTGACGATCAAGGTTTCGAACCGTTTTTGCGAAGGCTGTTCCACCCCCGGCAAAGCGCCCAGCAAAGAGCCCTTATGGCTGGCGCAGTGCTCCAGGTCGAGCACCTGCCGGCCTTTCGCGGCAAGCGCCTGCAAAATGCGGGTCTTGGCGCTGCCTGTGGCGCCGCATATGACCTGCAGTTTCAGTTGGGGGCACAACTGCGCCAGTTGCGCCACCACGTAATGGCGAAAGCTTTTGTAGCCGCCCGCCAGTTGCTGGGCGTCCCAACCCACCATTCTTAGCCAGGTCACCATGCTGGCGCTGCGCATTCCGCCACGCCAGCAATACACCAGGGGCCGCCAGGTCGCGGGGTATTCGGAAAGGCGCTCGCGCAGATGGCGCGCCAGGTTGGCCGCCACCATGGCGCCGCCGACGCGCTTGGCTTCGAACGCCCCTACCTGCACATACAGCGTACCCACGATGCGGCGCTCGTCGTCGTCCAGCACCGGGCAATTGATGGCGCCGGGAATGTGATCCAGCGCGAATTCGGAGGGCGAGCGCGCATCGATGATGGCGTCGAATGCCCCCCTGTCCGCAACGCGAACCGGCACACGATGCGTCATTGACCGCCCGCTCCGGTCATGTTGTCGCGGATGCGATTCAGCAGATCGTGCAACAGCGCCTGCTCTTGTTGGCTCAAGCCGGTTACCGCGCGCTCGTAGATTTCCCAAGCGGGGGGCAGCACAAGGTGAAACTGCTTTTTGCCGGCCGGCAGAATTTTGATGACCACGACGCGATGGTCGGCCGTACTGGATCGGCGCGCAATGTAGCCGGCCTTTTCCATGACGGTCAACGCGCGCGACAGCGTTGCCTGATCCACACCCGTTACGTTGGCCAGGGCGCTGACCCCCAGCCCGTCGTTTTCGCTGAGGAACGCCAGCACCCGCCAATGCAGCAGCGTCATGTGGTGCTCGCGCAGCAGAACCTGGAAATCGGCGTTCAGCGCCGCCGTGCTTCGGTTGAGCAAGTAGGGGAAAAAGGTTTCATGCCCCTGATACGCACGCCAGGGTTCGTGCCGTGGTTGGTCTTCTTGAATGTCCGGCACCGCCTCGGCATTCGGTAAACTCATGTTCCTGCTCCCTTTTCTTGAAGCCAGTATTATCCTCCATGCTCCAGCTTGCGCTGGACATAGCCGACCAAGGCGTTAAGCCCCAGGCCCA
>CALMPB010000255.1 GCA_937871985.1 uncultured Burkholderiaceae bacterium | reverse complement strand
ATCTGTACGGGACTGGCGCTGGACGGACCATTCTGACGATCACCCGCGATAGGCGTGGCGTCCCCACGAAGCTGGCCGTCCACTGGCGGCGCATCAGCGAATGCCCGGCCCGAAAGGTATGCTTGAGCTCGTGCGACTGGATCGGAAGCAGGAACCCCCGAAAGAGTTTCAATGACCCGCCCCGTCAGGTCAACATCCGCTGCACGAGACCCGGGCGCCGCGTTCTGGCCTTCATACCGAGCGTGGTTAGCTTCCTCCAGCGTCTCACCGCGTCTCACGATAGTCGATCCTTGATTCGAACTTTGCAGCTGTTGTCGCAACTGGTCGCCGGTCATCGTGTCAGGCACTCCGGCGCTCCGGTAGCTGGCGTCGCCGCCAGGCCCAACGCGGCCGGTTACGTCAGGCGGGGCGAGCGCCTGCACGTCACCTGAGACGCCGCGCAACGCACCGGCATCGAAACCAGCGCCGATCCCAGTCGCACCTGCAATCACGTCGACCGCGCGGACGTACCCGCCCTGGTCATACTGCCGCAGCGTCTCCAGCTTTGCCCATTCCTCGGAGCCGGCACGATTGGAACCAGCCTGGTCGGTGAGTTGCCTATAGGTGGTGTTGGTCACCGACTGAAGCTCTGGACGAGCCTCAACCAGCTTGTTATGCAGGTCATCGATAGTTGACTTGACCGGGGCATACGAATCGTTCCTCTCCAGCAAATGCCCGTTCTGGCTAAGGCTCAACGTGAAGCCCGCACCGATTCGACTGCCAGCGGACTCCGTGCGCGCATAAGTCTCCATTTCAGAGCGCGCGCGCGACACGGACTCAGTCACCGATCCGGTGGCCGACCTCACATCGCTTGATTCCCAGCCGTCGCTTCTTTGCACTTGATGAGCCGCGTCCGACAATGCTCCCATTCGTATCGTCGTGGCGGATGAGTTTGCTGCCATGGCCGCGCGGTTAATTTTCTCCGACTCTTGCTGCGTGATAGTCTCGGTGTGCCGCTTCCCATCCGAATCGGTCCAGCTGACCGATCGGCCTGCGCTCACACCGCCAACCATCGGAGCGCTGAATCCCAGCTTTCCGTCCACGCTGGTTCCAATGCTCTTGCTTTGCTCACGGAAGATCGCATCTGCCTTCTGCTCCGTCATCCCGCTCTCGATGAGTCGCTGCTTGAACGTCTGCTGAGCGGCCATCTGTGCGCTTTCCTCACCCGTGGCAACTGTGTCCCGTACAGCAGTCGATGTACTGCTGCCTGACTTGAGCCCGAAAGCAGTCGAGTGGACCTGGGCCATCGCATCAGCAACTGACGCTTGCGCCTGCTGAGTCTGCTGCCACGTACTCTGCTGCATGGCCGAAAGGTCGTTACCGACCTGAATCTGTCGATCCGCCGCATAGGACGAAGCGCCGCCGGCGTGCATATTCTGTGTGTACGCCGGCGTCACTTGAATGGGAGCGGAGTTCTTAACGGAGTCGGGCGCAACCTTATCCTCGGACACGTAGTCCCGCCCGGACATGCGTTGGGCCATACCGGCCATTGCATACGGGGAGCCATAGATAATCGCCATCGTCAGCAACGGAACCGCCGCCATTAGATCGGAGGCATATGCAAGGTTGGTGCTCAACGTGTCGTACATCACCGCATCGAAATTCTGCAACGTTAACGCGTTGAGCGCGTACTGGCCCATCTTCTCGACCACGGTGAGCTGGATGAACCCATTAATCACGGCCGCGAACGGTAGCCAGCTGAAGACCCATGCACCGAACTGCATGAACTTCGCCATTGCTCCAAAACAACGGGCGCCCGCAATCAAGCCGTACAGGAAAACAATGACACCGAACGCGTAGTACAGCATCTGCATATACGTCATGCCGGTGAACATCGTCTTCTGAAAGCCGCTACCAGCCGCCGTCGCGTCCACCTTGTACTTCTCCATGGCGTCGCTTTGCATCATGGTGCACTCATTGAATGCAGATGGGCTTGTGGCAGCAAGTCGGCATCGATATGTGTCTGCGGTTGCATTGCGAAGCAGCGCGTTCAGCATAAACTGTTGCGCCGATTGGCCCCATCCTGCCCCAAGCTGCATCAGGGCGTTGTAGCTGTTCTCCACGTCCGCAACCGTATACGAAGATTGCCCGCCCGCTCCCAAAGCGACCTTGGCAGTCTTCATGTTCTGATTAATGAGGGTGTTCAGAGGAGACGTGGATAGATTGGCATTGGCGAAAAGCAAATCGACGCGCGATCGCAGTGCTTCTGCCGCCTCAATGCACGACATTGCAACGCCAGCTTCGATATTTCCAGTGCCGTCGTAGTTGATGTATCCGATCAGCACGCCACCCCGTTTGGAGTTGTCCAAGAGATAGTTGAAATAGTCGGGAACCTGCTCCGTCTCTGTGCTGTTGACGGCAGAGTTTGGCGAACAATAAAGCACGAAATTCTTCCAGGTCGCGACCATCGCCGGGTCGGCCTTCTCCAAACCGCCACGCATGGTGAAGAGCAGCGCAAGCGGGGTAACGAAGCCATTCTGCGCCACAGTCATGTAGCTACCGCTCACCGTCGAGAACGAGGTATCCACAGTCTCCAGGACGCCGTAGCTAAGCTGACTGTAGAGTGCCGCCGGAATGCCAAGCACCGCGGGCACGTTATCAACCGCACGAATGCTGCCGTCATACACATTTACCAGCTGGTTGCGGATCGGCAATCCGGCAGCGGTTAGCGCCAACACGATGATCACAGCGCTCTCGAAGATGCTGTGCCCTCGATTGACAGTGCTTGGCATGTACTGGTTCATGTGGAACCAGGCACCAGAGGCGATCGCGAGCAACCCGCCAAGCACCGCTGCGCCGGTAATGAGGCCTGTATCGTTGAACGCCATGGCCACGCCATTGAGCGTGGCATAGAACATATCGAGCGGGCCGGCCAGGTAGGTAGTAAAGGTCGCCATAGTTCTCAATCCGCTTGGACGTCGTTCTTCGAAACGGCGCGCTTCACTGATGCCCCAAACCTCAGCCGCCGGAACAAGAGCGACGCGACGAGCACAGTTGAAAGCGACGTGTACACAATGAGCCAGACGGCCAGTGCGATAAAGCCAGCGAAGCCCGCCCACGGCAATACGCCCACCTTTCCTCCGGAAAGAGCGAACATTACGCAGCAAAAGATGCACGTCGCGACAGCAATGACGCCGGGCACTGGCGGGAGTACGACTGTCAGCACCCGAATCAGCCAATCGCTTGTCGCCGGCGCGTTCACGGCGATATCGAGGGAATTCCGCGGGATCATCGATAGTTCCTGAAAATGGCCGGGTTGAACTTGACCAGGATGTCCGAGTACTCCTTCGCCTTCATCACTCGGTCCCACTGGATAGCATTTTCCTCGCGCATCTGACGGACTTGGTCGCTCAGTAACCGTTCGCGAGCCTCGATCACTGGCGGCATTGTCGATTGGTCCTTACCCGAGAATGCTTGGCGGATGGCGCGCAACGCAGCGTCCCCATACGAAATCGTTATTTCGTTCACGATCAATGGCTCAAGTTGCTTTGCGACTTGAGTCATTGATGCCGTGTTCTGTTGGGTTGCGACCAGAAGGCCTAGGAGAGGCGCCGATACCGCGTTCAGTAGAGCTCGCTGCTGCGCCGTGAATCCGCACTCGTTCCGCGTGCTTTCGCAACTGTTGATCTTCGCGATAATGGAATCCGCATACACTTGGTCCTTCGCGCCAAGCGTTGAACCGTACAGCAGCTTCGCGACGTGTTCTTTCACTCCCGTGAAAGACGATGGAACCGCTTCAAGCGTCACCGTGGTGCACGGCCCATCTGGAACCCGGTCAGCCGTGCTGTCGTTGTATCCACTAGCTGGACAACGCAGCATTTCCAGCCGGCTCGCTTGGCCCTCCTTGGCTCCATCACGGATGTTGTAAAGGTCGACGGTGCCCGCCCGAACCTGGCCAATGGATTTTGCGCTATCGCTGTCAGAGGCGTCTGCTCCGACAACGACTGTACCGGAAAGCGACATGACGAATTCCTTCGACGCCTTTCGCGTGGACTCGCCCGTCAACAGATTGCCGAACTCGTCTGCCGCGCCAGAGTTACCCAGCGCTTTCCACACGAGATTTCCGGTCTCCGTAATGGCGTTCTTGTCCGCGGCCTCCTTAGACTGGCGATTCGCGCTGCTGAAAAAGCCTTTGACCGAATCGGTGATGCTCGCCACCCGGTCGACAAAGCCACCGCTTCCTTCCGAGTTTTCCGCGGAGAGCGACTCCTCTGAAGCAAACAACGCCTGCTTTCCCCAGTTCACGACGGTGTGGGCAAGAGCGCAGGTATTGCGAAGGTTCTGCATCAAGCTTTGCAATATCGACTGAAAGTCGCCCATGATCTTGCCGAGCGCAGGGTTGATATAGTCGATCGCCGCCTTGAATGCCACGCCGATTGCGTTCGCCGCGATTTGCCGAAGAAGGGCTTGCAGCTGTTCGCTATTGATGAACGAGAACGAGCCACCATAGAGATCTATGCCACCACATCCAGCAGCGAGCCTCGGCGGGTCAAACGCGATAAGGTTTATCGGACGAACCGGAGTTCGCACACCAATTCCCCCACCGACAAAGCCATTGCGTAGCTGGCTGTTAAACGACCCAGGTGCGGTCGCATTCGCAAACATGCCATCCAGCTCAGAGCTCAGCGAGGCCGCCTTTAGCTCCGGTGACAAGCTTAAAGCGACGGCTAGTGCCGTAAGAACGACGGACCTTCGCATGTGAAGTCTCAACCTCATAGTGTTTTCCTTTTAGTACTGGCCCGACAGCCGCTCTTTCAAATAGCGCACCCACTCACCTGGGTCGTCGCCCGCTCCCGCCTTCATGTCCTCGGTACTGAGCACACCGCGATCGAACACGCGTAGCTTCTTCAGGATTTCTTCTGGTAGCAGCCCGTTGTAGTCGGCAGCGACGATTAGACGGTCACGAAGCTGATCCTGAGACATCATCCCTTGCGACAGGATGTAGTAGTTGTCCGGTGGGACCACGAACACCGTAGTGGGAGTGAGCCGCAGACCTAGCCGCTGCGCCTGGCCACCATTCGGGACAAACTCATCCTGTCCAAGCCCGGGGACCGCCTCGCCGTTCATCGAAATGAATTTGGTTAGGAAACCAAATTCGCGGGCAAGATCCCTCACAGCCGAGACCTGCGGCGGACAAAAGGCGCACGTCGAGTCGAAGAACACCCAGAGGCCACCGATCTTGCTGAGATGCTCCATCGCCTCGGTTTGGCCTTCCCCTCGATATCGCAGGAAATCTTTCTTCGCAAAGCTGGACAGTGGAACGCGATTGTTTTCGTCTAGATACGGATCGTTTGCCACAACCATCTGAACCTGGTTTGCATACCGTTGCGCTTTGTCCATCGCCACCCGTTGAGCGTATAGATATGCCTCCACGTTTTCCTTTGTTGGGTCGTCAATTGCTCGACCTAGAAGCACCGGCATCTGCTTCTGTAACCACTCTACGGAAAAAGGCTCCACCTCCTGCCGCCTGTAGGATGGAGGCTCAACAGCCTTGGGCGATTTGGGATCGGCCGGTGGCGTGGTTGCCTGCTGCTTTACCTGGTTCTCGTCTACAGGTTCGGGCTCCAACTCCGGATCTTGGTACCAAAACCAACCTTCGCCCTTGCGGTCATAAAAGCTTGTGTTTTGTGCAGCCGCCGCGGTCGGCAAGATCGCAGCGCACAACCACAGCCCGGCAAATATCTTGAGAATCGGATTTGCACACATCTAACGGTGTCCCACAAATGATTTATTTAAATCATACTTTTTTGATTTAAAAAAGGGGCCATGCCTGTCCAATAATTTGGTCTTGGTCGAGGAATCCCCAGTACCGGCCATCGTAGGATCCGGGCATGGTGCCGAGCAGCAGCGCCTTGCCCCCTGGAACCG
Organism: uncultured Burkholderiaceae bacterium; assembly: GCA_937871985.1. Next base: position 22,637 of record CALMPB010000255.1, on the reverse strand, counting down.
TTGCATCTCCCTGCATGCGTAACCCACTTACGTCGAGCCGACTGGACAGGCCTAGCGGGCCCCAGAATTTCCCGTTGATGGAGATGCCCGAATCGTCCACGCGAACCCTATCACCTGGCAGCGCGGCCACGATCTTAATGATCCGCTGTCCATCCAAGGCATGGCCCATCAGTCCACCATTGGCGATGTACTCGACGTACATGCCGCGAGTAAGCCCGCCTTCGGGACGCCCAAGCCTTACAAAGTAGAAGGTGTGAGGTAGGCAGCGGTTCTCCTCCACCTGCACGTCCAGAGCAAAGTGCATCTTCTGGCGCAATGCCTCGGTGATTACCGGACGGGCCGAGAGCGCCAGCACGGCGCCCACCAGCGTTAACAATATTGCCGTCCGGTTCTTGCTCAGCTGGCGGCAGTTGGCCGCGATTCTTCGCCAGGAGCTTTGCAGGTAAGTCATCTACTTCTCTGCCCCCAAGCCCAGGCGTTCGGCGACGACTGTGGTGACATCCCCCAGGGGCGGGACAGCGAGTGCAGCATTTTTGTTCAGCACAAGAATTCCTGCACCTTCATAGTCGCGAAGGACGCGAGCTAATTGCGCCGCGAAATCTTGAGCGACATCGACCGGAGAGTTCACCTCCCCGGCAAGCGACGCCCTCTCATAGAATCGCTCAGCTAACCCTGCCGCATCGAGCACTACGACGGGCGTGCCACCGCCCATTTCTTGAGACGTAGCGGTCGATCGTGTCCTTTGCGGGGAATCCGACTCAGCACTCAGCGGGCCGTCCGAGTCAAGGTTCCATGCCGCAAGAGTTGATGCAATTACCACCGCGACGAACACCGCGATCGCAAATTCCGGCTTTATGGCCTTAGGCCGCACCAGCCACAATCCCAATAAACACAGCAACGCCGCGCCGGCGGCCACGTACAAAAACGAGAACAAATTCATTCCGATCACCTTGCAAAAGAAGAGTTGTCTTGGCTCAGCCCATAGTGAGAGTGGGTTCGTGACGGGAAACCACACCGCGCGCCTCTTCGTCGAGGAATCTGCGGATAGCAGCGTCAGCCGAAACACCCTGATCGATCATGCGAAGGATCTCCGTCCGTTCCCTTCCGCTGGTGGAGAACATCACATTCGAATAGCGGCTTCGCACGAGTCGGTAGATCTCGTATGCGGAGTCGACTTTGAACATGAACTCGGAGTAGACGTTGTCCACTTTGTGAATCGAGTTGATCTGCTCCGCGCCATAGGCGTCGATTGAAAAGTGGTCTTGATTAAGTGCCTTCTGCACCTGATCCGGCTTCTGCTTGAGAATCGCATGCCACGCCGTGTTCTGGAGGATCGAGTCTCCGCGGGGAGATTTGCCGATATCCAGCAGACCCTGGGTCACGCAAGCGATTGCGCCAAGGTCTTTACGCGCGCGGGCGTAGGACTCGTCAATGCCCTCCGCCATGATCGGATTCAGCAGCCATTGTTTCGCCTCTTCCACCAGCAAGAGATTTCGAATGCCCTGGGTTTTCAACTTCTGTCGGCTGCGCGCGATCGCGGCAAACATCTGAAGCACAACCACGTCCCGCAGATGAGGAAGAAGCTTCAGGTCACCCATCTCCAGAATGATGAGTTGGGCGTCCATGTTGATGTTGAAGGGCTTGTTGAACCAATGGGCAAACTGGCCCGAGGCAAACGGGTATAGCTGCTTACCAATCGTCCGCGACAACTCGTCAGGCTGCGTCAACAGAAAATTGGCGACATCCTCGGGAATAGCCTCGTTCGTGTTGTTCATGTACGCAGCCGTAATCGCGCGTTCCAGAATCGGCCGCTTCACGTCGTCCAGCCCATCATTTGGCGCGGCCATCTTCGTGAAGATCGTCGATAGCAGCGACATCTCTTCTTGAAGCCCCCCCAATGGAATTGATGTGAAAGGATTGAGCGACAGAAAGCTTTCCTTGGAGAAGGTGATGACCTGGCATTTATCGGGGCCCAGCGACCGACCAAGCTTCTCGTAGGATCGGCCGTCATCGATAATCCACACCTTCACCCCTGAGGCCAGCATGTCGGAGACGACCGCCTGCACCCAAAAGGACTTCCCACTGCCAGATTCGGCATACACGAGGCCGTTCGCATTACCGGGTGTAGCCAGCGGGTCTATCATCGCGGCTTCGCCACGTCGTGTTAGGACTAGGGTTCCTGACGAGGTCCGACTCCCCGTTCCGTCGCCATAGATCGGCAAAAATCGCACGGCTTGCGGAACTGACATGGAGCGCAGGCGGAAGGAACGGTGCAACCCGCCTTCACTCCCATTCAATGGGAGGGCCTGCTCGAATACGGTGCGCAGGATTCGCTTGTCCTCTCGGATATCGAACTTCTTTCCTTTACCGCCGATCGCACGGTAGTAAGTGCACAAGCTTTCGCTGTACGAGCGAAGTCGGTCCTTGCTCTTCGAATAGATGACAAGCGCCATGGACACTTGCACGCCAATTTCACCGCGGCCGTTCAACGCGTGGACGAGCGTGTCGATACGCTTTTTCTTATAGCCAATAACGGGCCAGAGCTTGATCGTCGGCCCGTACGCCTGGTTGTTGATCACCGTCGACATCAAGCCGACCTTACGCTTAAGCGCCTGCTGATCGGGGTAAAGCATGACGAAGGACAGGTAGAAGGGCTCCTGGATCTGATTGGTGAGCCCCTTGGCGTCGCCTATCACCTCATTCATGATCCATGAGTGCGCACGCTGGGGGAAGTTGTTCACGCTGAGCACCTTGGCGAAATGCTGCCCGTCATTGAACGATATCGACGCGTGATCTTGGGAATAGTCGACCGAGAACGAGTTGGGAAGAATCTGCTCGTTGAGTGGACGTTCTTCGTCCAACGGGGCCACACAATCATCGTCTGAAGCCCAGGGGTTGTGGACCTTCTTAACGATTCGCCGATACCCCGCCTCGTCGAGCAGACGAAAATGAAAGCCCGCGGTCTTCAGGCGGTCAAACAGCCCTGTGACGTGCTCGGTCGCGGGTGCGAGATCGTCGGCCGCGACGTCAGCCGCGGTCACTGGCACTTTAATTCCCACAAAAAGCCGTTTTTTGTGGACCCGAACTCCATTCGTCGGAATGAGCGGCTGCGTGGTCCCTGACGCTATGTATTCGGCATGCTCGCGAGCCATCGAGGCCAATATGCCGCCAGCACCGGCCTTCCCTGAGAGGTAGCCCTCCACAATGGCATCGATGTCGGGATCGGCGAGGATACCCCAATGAATGATGGACCCCGCGGGAAGGTTCGCAGACAAGGATACTGAAAGGCGCTCAACGAACTGGTTGTCGGTTCCCACCACCGGCGAGGTGACACCCACCGCGCCAATGAAACGCTCCTTCAACCGTTTGGATTCGAAGTAGAGGATATTGGAGGAGTCATCCCACGCAGTGACCGTGATGTTCTCGGCGGGATGGTTTTTCTTGAGCTTGCTCATTATCTGGCGTCCGGGGTGGGGATGATTGCGATCGCGAGGCTGCCGACTAGCGGGCATGCCAAGCTCAGCGAAGGGTGCACAGTAAAACTAAGGCAGCGGGTCCGGGCATCGAGCCGGACGTCGCTGCCTTCCTGCATTTGCTACTTGGTAGAGCAGATAGAGGGATCAGTTCGCCTCTGCGCAGGCACCCCTAGAGGGTGAGGCCGGGAATCCCGGTAGTTACGACGTGCGCGACGACCTCGGGCAACCCGGACGCACGCGCCTTCACGACAGCATCGACGAACGGACCGATAAGGAACGCCACGCCCACGCCGATCGCGGCGGGCTTGAAAGTCATCATGACCGCCGTGGCCACAAGCCCGAACAGGACCGATACGAGGCCAATGGCCAGGCCAAGCGAGCCGTTGTACTCGTCTTCCAGGAAGTCGTTGAATTCGGTCAACGCGTCGCCGCCGCCACCAGCATGTGCTGATGCCAGCGACACAATGGCGATAATGATGAAGGCGGCGACCATGAGCAGCCATTTCGGAGGGTTCTGAATCGCACTCTCGCTGGAACCGGAAGCCATCGGCTTGAGGGAGATTTCCATGTTTTATTCCTTTAGTTTCTATCCTTGGTTGGTGAGATTTTCGTTCGCTACGGGTTGGTGATTTGTGGCATTCCTCCCATGTCCTTAATGCTGTTTTCCCTGGTGCTTGTTGCAGAGGATTCGGCGGGTTCCTGAGATCCGCCGGAGCGCGGCACACGCGGCGAACCGACAACCTTCGCACCCGCCGGCCGCACCATCTTCGCCGGCGCCAGAATTCCTCGATTAACGAAACCAGCCGCCCCCATAGCCCAGCGGCGGGGCTGGACTTCGGTGAAGACGTACGAGGGGTAATGCAGGTCGTCACGTGCGTCGATCCACGGTGCCACCCAAATGCGCATCACCACGGCGGGCTCGCGAACGGGCTTACCGTAGATGTCGCTTCCAGCGCCCGGGCCAGCCCCGGCACCGACGGCCGTGACCAGGTCATAGGAGCCTGCAACCGTAGCTCCTTGCGTCCGCTGCCGATCGCTCTTGCCAGCCGGAAAGCTTCCGATCTGCACATTGCCCGCGACCGTCCCGGATTCAACGTCCTTCATGGTCACCCCGAAGGGCAAATCGCTCTCCCTCAGAGGCATCGGTTGATCGGTCGACTTGATGACGGCCATCGGCGTTTTGCACGTAATTCCGTCTTGCAGCGAATCCGGATTGTTCGGATCCATGCACGTGAACGAAGAGCGGCCGCCCGCGGGATCCAAGATCGACGCGCAACCGCTGAGGGCCACGGTTAACGAACACACCAATAGGAGCTTCTTCATTTCAGTACAAATCCTTTCTTAAGTGCCACGGTCACCTTCCTGCCGGCGTCAACTTCGAGCACCGGCATCATTTGATCTGCCAACTTCAGGTAGTACTCGCTCACGCTCTTGGCGGCGTCGGAGAGGCCTGTTGCAAGCCCGGTCTTTCCGATCGTGCTGGCGTCGACGGACTGAGTCTGGACGCTTCCCGAAGGGTTGAGATCCAAGCCCTGTACGCGGGTCGGCTTTAACGCGTCGCCGAATCCGGACAGCACGCCGGCCATCAACGTCTTTGCGATCAGCTGCCCCTGCTTGGAAACGAGCCGTCCCCGCACACCCACGCGCCCGTCTTCGCCTAGCACAAACCCATCCAGCGGAGCCTCTACGACGCGAGGCTCTTTGGTCGGATCGTCATTGGGAATGATGCAAGCGATACTCTCGGTGCGCAGCTGGGCACGCTCGTCGGAAAGTCCCCCGTAGCCTGCGACCAGCACGCGGCAATCATTCAGCGACTGCGACGTATGTCCATTGGGCATTGACGAAATGCCCTTAACGCGGAGAATTCCGGGTACCGCGTTCACTTTTGCCTTGGCGGACTGGTCCGTCGGAGCGTCCATACCCGTGATGAGGTGCCCTTCAAACACCGTGGTCATCGGGACGTATTCACCAGGAGCCTCGGAATCTGTCCGTGGCTCTTCGGGCTTTGGCGTGGCGTTCTCGGTAACCCGGATGCGAATGGCCTTCACCTCCGGACTGGCCGTGGGTGCGGCCATCGGAGCTCCGGAAGGCAAAGAAGAGGCTGGGGCATTCGGAAGCTGATATCCCGCACCCAACTCCCTCTTCCCTTCCAGCGAGTCCAGGCGTGTGCTCAGCTTCTGGACCTCAGAAAGAATGTCCTTGGACACGCCGTCCGCGCCTGGCGCCGATTTGATCTTGTCAATCGCGTCCTCCAAACGACCGAGGATTTGCTTCCGGGCCTCTCGCTCCTGCTTGATCTGGTCTCCAAGATCCTTCAACTGCTTTGATTGCGCCGTAAGGTCGCCAGCGAGCATCTCGACCGTGCGATCCTTCGGCTTTGGCAGCAGCATGTTTGCCGACACCGGGGGCTCGGGATTCTTCGGGACGCGCTTCTTGGGCGCGGGCTTCAGAAGAATGAAGAGCAGCACCACGACGACGATGAAGCTGACGCCGACGATCCCCAGACGAACACCCGAGCCTTGCTCGTTCCACCAGTCCTTCAGACCTTTCTTCTCGCTCATTGCGCTCCTCCCTGCCCCGTGGCGGACTTGTCCGCGACCACGAAGAGATCGGTCTCCGCTCCACCTCCCACGACGGAGGTTGGGAAGAATGCAACCCCGCGAACACCTTCCGCCCAGAAGGAGGGCTCTTGCAACTCCACCGTCCGATCAGCCGGTCCAGATACCCGGTACCGGTATATGTCGTAGTGCGCCCCAGAATGCCGCGACAGGGGCCGGATGCTCACCTCACCGATAGCTGCAACCGCAGAAGGCATGTATCCCTCAGCGTAGCCCTGCAATCGCCCTCCCGACGCAAGGGTCCGCAACGCGTAGACAAGTTGATCGGTGTACACATCAGACTTTGCACGCGCATCGAATCCGGACGTCGATGAACCACCAGCGTTAGACCCGCCGTTCAACTGAAGAGGAATCACCTGGTTGGGTATCGATTTCGGAATGAGGAGAAGCGAGATGACGGGATCCCCCGGCTGGTCGCCCGTGATGTAAATCGCCTGCGCATCAGTCGCACCATTGGCGTGCACGTACACAGACGAGCCGTTGGCCGTGATAACCATCTCCCCAAGTTGAGGCTTTTTGTCTTCGCCGCTCGTAGCGTCGATTACCTTCGCTCGCGCAAAAGGCGTCGCGATGCGGTTCATGTACGTGGCCGAGATGTCGACAGGCACGGTCTCCTCCCCCGTCACAGGGACCACGTTGCTCCGCTGGACGGCTTCGCCAGGCATGGTGCCGACACCAGGCATCGCCTGGCGTTGCACGGGAGTCTGTCCTGGGGGGGGCAACTTGTACTGGTCCACCGCGAAGGCGTTCGACGCGGCGCATGACGCCAGAAGTAGGCTATAAACGACTCGCTTCACTTACTCTCTCCTTGCTCATTGTTCTGACGCCGCTCGTCGCTCATCAGATCTCTGGTTTCGACGCTGCCGCCGGCCGCGCCGAAGCGAACAGCGTCGTCGAACCAAGGATCCTTTGCGGCGTCTTCCGCACGTTGATCCGCCTCGTGCTCAGCCGCCTCGCGCTCCAACGCGCGACGGTTTCTTGATTGCCAATGCTGGCTTTTCTCTTGCTTGCCTGGGTAGTGATCGAACTTGGAGATTTGCGGCCAGCCGTTCTCGATGGCGACTTGGATTTCGTAAACGTACGGAGTTCCTTTCCCGATCGGGCCGGCCGTAGTCGTAGACTGGAGCTCGCCCTTGATGAATACCGTCTTGGTGCGCGCCTCGTAGTCCATTCCGGTCGCAGTGAACGTCACGCTGCCTCCGCGGTCCTTGAACACAGGATCCATCGCAAGCGCGAAGAGTCGGCGCCTGACTTCCGGATAAATCGCCGGCGACGTGATGAGCCCCATCGCGTCTGCCACAAACGTCACGTTCTTGGGGCTCACGTTCCCCGTAAGGGTCGCCGCAGTTAATGCAACGCTGATCAGGTAGTCCTTGGACGCACTATCCGCACTGATCTCTGCCTCTACTGTCATGCGAGGCGGCACCAGGCGAGTCACGACGTCCTTCTTCAGCCAGCCGTACAGCGCTCCCAAGGTGACCACGCTCTCAATCAGAAGAATCACGAGCAAAAACTGGACGCTTCGCTCGGCGCTTCGCCAGGACTTCGTCAGAAAGTTGAGCTTCATGACCACAGCACCCCATGCTTCGCGTTCCGATACAGCTTGTTGATACCCGCCCAACCTGCTGCAAATACGATGTGTGGGATAGCTCCCATCATCTCGTTCTGCTTCCAGCGGCGCATCCGCGCCGTGAACCAAAGTCCGATGGCGGCGCCAACGAACGGCCACATGCCGCGAGCGATGTAGCCGCCCAGGAAGCACAGCATCAAGACCAGGAACTCGTCCATTTCCCATAGAAGAAATGAAGGCATGTCGTCCGTGTGCGCAGGAATATCAATTTCGTCGATCATTGGTTGCACTCCTTGTTGTTCGAAGCAGGAACAATCCTTCCGCCCACGACTTGCGCTCCAGGCACGTGGCATGCGGCAGATCCTGGCGAGACGGCCCCAGGGGATGGTTGAGGTTGACGGGCCGCGGATTCCGCGATGCCCGGATTGCTACGCGGCGTAGCTCCCACCGCCTTAGCTCCGCGCCTAAGTTGAGCCGGACGATCGCCGCTGACCAAGATCTCCACCCGGCGGTTCAGACTCTGATCCGCGAAGCTCACCGGTAGCCTCTTTCCGTACCAGCGCGCTTCGATTGATTTGGCGGGCACACCAGCGACCTCCAGCGCGCGTTTCACCCCCTCCGCCCTGCGCTTCGACAGGGCGAGGTTGTAGGCGTCGGTACCACGCTCGTCCGCATGCCCCACCACCAGATACGAGACGCCCTGCCCTGCAACTTGCGCGGCAACCAGCGCCGCAGCGTTCGTGGACGCCGACTCCGACAAATCAAAATCGAATCGAACGACTTGGCTCAATATGAGTCTCGGATCCTTCCGGTAACTCGTATCGATCCACGTTCCGGGACGGTACGTAGACGGCCCTTGAACCGACCACACCGGTTTGAGCTTCTCTGGTCCCACCCGTTTCGGTGTCGCGACCGCACGCTCAGAGTGCTCAGGGACGGTTACGAGGGCGGACGTCTCGGGCACGATCCACTCGCGCATATCGAACTGACCCTGGCCCTCAGGTGCTGCCGCCATGCTCGACGTCAGAACAAGAGCACTTCCTACCAAGCCAATAAAACGCCGCATTCGGACGCCTCCCACTATTTGCATTGCGTGGTATTTTAGCGATGAATGTTTATATCTCAACCTGTGAATGTTGATTTTTTGGGCGTCGGGCCACGCGCCCCAGGGAGCTAGGAGGAAATGAAAGGAATAGGCTTTTTTGGAAATCGCTTAGGCGGGGCGGCCGACACCCTAGCCTTAGCGGCAATTTCGTCGTCAGTGTTGACCACGTCCCCGTTCTTCAGCGGCCTGCCTACTGTGCCCTCATACGCTCTTGCTGGGCTAGGTGCTGCATGGGTGGCCGGACGCTGCATGCACGGCTTGGCTGGCATGCATCTATTCCGCTCAAAGCTCAATATCCGTTCCAGCGACCTGCTCTCAAACGATGGCATGCTGATCGGGTATACGACTGATCGCGGGCGTGCCGTTCGGCTCCCAGACGAAGCGCTGCCGTACCACGGCATGGTCGCGGGGCGAAGCGGCTATGGAAAAACGACTTTTGCCCGGCTGATGATGCTGCAACAGATCATCCGAGGTGGCGGGTTGCTCATGATCGACGCCAAGCTCGACAGCGACGACATGTCGTGGGTTGCGCAAGTCGCCCGCTGGGCCGGACGATACCAAGACATGCAGTTCATAAACCTCGGAGATCCCGCCAACAGCAACAGCTACAACTCCGTTCTTGAAGGCGACCCGGACGAGGTCGCCGACAGAATATTGACGAGCCTCCCCGCTCCAGAAGTGGCCCCGGCCGCGGAGCACTATCGTCAGTCCGCAAAGCAGGCACTCGGGGCGATCGTCGGAGGAGTCCAGGCGCTTGGACTGGCATACAACTGCATTGATCTCTCCATACTGCTACACAACGAGCGCGCACTATCCGAGCTAGAAGAGCGCCTTCGCTCCGTGCTGCCTCACCATCCCGCAACGAAGAATCTTTCGCTTTGGGTTGAGCAGTACCGAGGTGGTTTCGGGAACGACACGGGACCGGCCTCAGCCAGGATCAACATGAAGCGTCTGAAAGAGACCCTAGGCGGCATCGCCGGGCGGTTGCATGCGTTCGGCACTGGGACCTTCGGCGAAGTCGGGTCGTCGTACAGCCCCGACGTACGTCTGTTCGACAGCATGATGTCGAACAAGATTACATACGTCTCTTTGCCAACGATGGGAAAGGACGAATCCGCCCGAAATTTTGCGAAGATGCTCCTGGCAGATCTTCGATCCGCTATCGCGCGGATACAGCAGCTACCGAAGTCGCACCGATCGCGCATCCCATATCTCGCCCGGCTGGACGAGTTCGGCGCCTACGCGCTGATGGCGATGAATCGAGTATTTGAGCAGGCAAGAAGTGCCGGAATTTCGGTGTGGGCGATGTTCCAAAGTATCGCCAACCTCGACGCCGTGTCACCAGATTTTCGCGACATGCTGGAAGAAAACACCGATACAAAGCTGTTCTTCAAGCTCGCGAGCCCGAAGACAACTGAGGAGGCAGCCAAGATGATCGGCAAAGGGACATTCTCCAAGACGACCATCAGCGCCACCAGCCGTGCGTCCGAGTCGACGCCAAAAATCACGCCCGCGCCGGAAGGCGGGCTCAGCACTGATGCGGGATACGCGATCGCAGAGTCAGAGGAGGAGCAGTACCGCGTCACTGAAGATGACCTGAAGAAGGTCGATCGTGGTGAGTGCATCATGCTCTATCAAGGGTGCGAGCTATTCAACCTGCGGATACCAAACATCACGATCTCGAAATGGCTATCGTCCAAGGCAGCTCCTATCCGCGTCAATCGCACCAAACGTAAACAAGTAAAAGGCTGCGACTATTTCAAGAATGCGGACCGGTATCTGACCGCAGCAAAGGCTGCCAGAGCTTGAAGCACGCCCGAACTTCTATCACCGCCATGCACGCTATGGACAACAAAGGTTATGGTCGAACAAATTCAATTTTGGGGCTTGATAGCTCTCGTGATAGTGCTTGGCCTACTTCTGGCGAGCTGGACGAGGGCGATTTTGATCTACCTGTTTACGGATCTGGTATCACCTGGCCTGACGGCGGTGGCGAAGCCAGTTCTACTTTGGATCGCCTACTTGCTCAAGACAATTTGGCTGGACCATTGGGTGATCATCCAGAATTTGCTGAAGCCACACTCCGCGATCTTCCCTTCCCTATCTGCAAGAAGGAAGCACCCAGTCGAGAAGTCATAGCCAAGCTGACGGTCGATGACTTTGAGGAAGGTCCGGAACGATGGGCGCTTCTGGCAATTAAAACGGCCGTACAGCTTCTGTTGAACAGTCGTGCGAAAGATCGGGACATCATGAACGCCGGCCGTTGGCTCCTGGGATTCGATGATGGTCCTCTCTCGTTCGAGAACTGCTGCCGCGTTCACGGGGCCCGACCGGGCGTCGTACAGCTACGTCTGCAATTCGAACTGTGGAAGCGGTGGCACGTATTTTCAGAGCCTATTCAACTTGGTCTATTTTCTTTGCCGGAGGAGGTTGCAGACTCCATTCGCATGCGCGGCGGCCGCGCCGCAGTGAACGTGGCTGAGCGGATATGGCAGCAGCCGGGCATTATGACGTTGGACGCCGTGCGAGATCAGGACGAGTGCGCCGCACTTGAAAGGCTCGATGAGGCTTCTCTCGCATCCCAACAGGGAGACAACTGGTATCTCACCGGACGCAACCCCTCGGCAAAAGGAAGGCGGGACAGCAGCTGGTCCGACCTATTCCCGTGGTGACGACTAGTTGTCGAACGATCGTCAGAGGTGGGCTGCGTGCCCGGCGGACGTGGTGCTACGGCGAGAGCGACGAAGAAAAGGCCCTGTACGGGCCTATTTTATTGAGCGCGAGAACCTCAGGCGGGAATGAGGTAGTCGTTTCGAGAGGCACCGCCGAGTTCGGCGGCGACGAGCCAGCGCGGAGCCCGCCCTCGCCCCGACCAGGTTTCACCAGTGTCAGGGTGGCGATACTTGGGCACCACCATTCTTTTGCCCGGAGCCGACTTGGACTGTGACTTAGTGCCGGCTACGCGCGCTTCCTTCAGGTCCTTCAGGGTGATCCCGTTTTTTTCGAGTTGGGCCAGAATCTGGCGGATAACCACGGCCCGCTTCTGAGCTCGCAGATCGTCGAGCTGTCGGTTCACCCGCTTGATACGATCCTCCAAGGCGTGTTCGTTTCGCATAATTCTCTCCCTCAGTTCTGTATGTGAATGACAATCTGCTTTGCCGTCAGCGCTCCACTTGGCCGCGGCATCGCCGCTTTCCTTCGGGTGGATTCCGGTTCTCCAGCGAGCACCTCTTCCAGCGCCTTCTTGACCCTAGCGATGTACCACTGTTGGCCTTTCTCATTGGGGGACCCATAGTGGCCGACAGCCTTCCATGTGTTGCCATGGCGTGCAATTTCGTCTGCGTAGATCCACGCACCAATGTGGATGTTCAAGCATGGCTCCCAAAGGTGCTCACGTGTGATTCCGTAGCGAGGCAGCCGTTTCTCGATCCACCAGCTGTTTATTTGCATCACCCCGACGTCTTCGCTGCCGTCTCGGTTCAAGGTGTCGTTCAAGGCATTCGCTTTCCACCTTGACTCATGCCACGCTATCGCACGCAACATGATTTCACTGACCCCGTAGCGTTCCGCTGCCTCTCGAAAGCAAAGCGTGCCCTTCGCAACTGGGCTCGACATCGAGGCCGGCGAGACGACCATCAATGACAATAGCAATAGCGAGGCCGCGGTTCTCATGCGTGCCCCATCGCCCGCGACACCAGTCCGCTGCACAGTTGGAGAAACAAGGCTTCGTCGCCTTGCACTCCGTCAGGCGTCAGAACGAACTTCCCGGCGATAGCGACTGTTGGCGTTGCGTCCACGGCGTATGCGATCATCGACCGGGGAAGCTCTGCGACCTCCGCCGGCGACAGACTCTCCCAGGCCTCCTCGAACGCCAGCACGCTCCCCCCCGCCGCGTTCACGATGCCACGCCAGGTCTCAGGAGCTCGCGGCGAGCGGCCTTCGCCTTGGATCGCGCGGTAGGCTGCATCTTCGAATCTCGCGACCGCAGACCCCAACGCCTTTTGCGCGGCCAAATACCCTGCGGCTTCATGTATTCCCGTGCCATCGGCAAGCAGAATCGGTACGAACTCATATCGCCAAGGGGCTGGGAGACTCTTGGCCCACTGACGCAGTGGCGTGTGGAATGTGCGGCAAAAGGGGCAGCTAAATGAGAAAAAGATGCGCACCACTCGCTGGTCCGCCTCAACCTCGGCGACCTCTCGGTATGGCATTGGCGGGGTATATGGCTGTCCCTTTCCGTCACCACCCATTGCCATGGAGGGTTGAGCCTTCGCCACCACGTGCAGGGCGCTAGTTGTGGCTAATGCCAGCACGGCGGTAATGCAGGAACGCCTCATCTTGAATTTGCTCATTGCTTAGTAGTCCTTGGTCAATGCACATAGCGAAAAGCGATTGCCGTCGCTCGCCTCGTTTCCACTCTTCGATCACGTGTTGTACTGGTTGTTCTGCCAGGATCCCGTTGTCTATGAAGTATCCGAGGAGGTCCACCGCTTCCTTTGTCCGGCCTAAGCATTCGATGACCTGGAGGCGCGTCGCCGCTCCAGTCGAAATGAGCGCTTCCCACAGTTCAAGGATGCGATGTTCTTCAATGGCCGCGCGAGCCATCGTCTCCACCGCTTGATACGCCTGCGCGGGAGTTATCACACCGGAAGCGATCAATCTCTTGTCGAGCCTCTGCCGCTCAAACGTAGGCCACAGCGCCGGGTTCAGGAGGGACTGAATGGCGCTGAGCGTGGTTTTCCCTTCCCGCGCGAGGCGGACGCCCGCCTCCGCGAGAGTTTCGAATTGAGGTTGATAGCTCGCCGCTTCGTACAGTTCTTTGGCGTCTCCGCCGGCCAGAATCACCCGTCGCACGCGATCATCGATCTGGATAACCTCAAAGATCGGCATCTTGGTTTCCGACATGTCGTGGTCGCTCACAATGACCGGGAACTTGTCGTCCGGGTGATAGGCTCCGACGGCCTTCAACCACGCTTTGCTGGATTCGTTGGGTGCAACCCATTCGACCGTCGCCTCGGCGGGGATGGTCCTAACGAGGCGAGGCGCAATAATGAGTCGCAGCGTCTTCGCAATCAAGTCCCGGGGCATCTTCAGCTCGAGCAAACGCTCAATCACTAGCGCACTCGTATCCGAATGCGTGGTTGTCCAGAGCTGGCACCCGGTGTTCGCGTTACGGCCCAACGCCTCAGCGGTCTCTTCGTCCCGAGTCTCACCGATCATGATGCGGTGGGCACGCTGTCGAAGGAATGCCCTGGCTAGCATGGGATACGTGACCTTTCCCGGCACCAGCTCACATTGGTCTATGCCAGGCGTAGGTATCTCTACAGGTTCTTCTGCCGTCTTGACGTTCTCTCCCCTGTCGCGCAACTCGACCATGTATGCCATGAGCTGCGTCGTTTTGCCGCTTCCCATGGGGCCCGACACCACTACCGTTCCCGCGCGTACCGCGAGTGCCTGGTCGATTACGCGTCGGACTGCTAAGGGCATGTATATGTCACGGTAGGCAAGCCGTTGTGCTTGTTCCCGAGCGAGCCGAAATACGGCTGTTGAGCCGACGATGGTGTGAAGGAAGCTGGCACGGAGACTCAGTTTGAGCCCATCTTCCGGATAGCGAAGATGAATCGCGCCATCCATCGGTATGAACTGTTCGGACAAGTCCATGCTTGCACGTGCGCGAAGCTTTTCCTCGACATGCTTGACAAGATCTCCTTCGTACTCCGGCTCAAGCCAGCTGATTAGACGAACCCCCGAGTCAGCAACTTCAACCGGGCGCATGGCGCCATGGACGAAGCGAAGTTGAATGTCGGTCATGCCCTCCAATGCCGCTCGACGAAAGAGTTCGTTCAGGAAGTCGGCGGCCGGCTTGTCTTCCGGGCCCATGTAGATAAATTGATCGCGCTGACGGCCGAGTCTACTCATCGCTTCGTCCGCCTTATAGGAAGTTCTTGCACGTAAGACTGGGCCCGTAGAGCACGGCGCTTGCGTAGGTTTGCGCGCCGGAATCCACCTTTATGCTCAGCTCCAGGAGCGATAGACGAAGCTCGGTGTGCTCCGGTCCAGCAAACAGGTTGCTGGCGATAAAGCGCGTCGCGTCCATCGTCAGCCGAATCGGTAGTGCTAGCCGGTCCATCCGCTCGCACGGCTCGGTCGCCACCAGCGAGTAGCCCAGCCAAGCGATTGTCCCGAGAAATACGGCGGTGCCGAAAAACGCCTTGAATAGCATTGACATCTCCATTGTCTATGCTTTGATTATATTTATGGCGCTTTTTATTTCATACCTAACAATGTGTACTTTTTGGTTTGTGGTTGGCTTTTTTGCGTCCTATGTGTCTGCATGCCTGTGAGGCAGCCTGTCGAAGCCTTTCCGCGCACGCTGCCCGCGGGATTCAACGGCAGAATCTAGGGGCGGCGCACCGTGGTAATCGTGAAACTTCGTCGCCATCCCCTTGTAAGCCAGCAGCACCTTTGCCAGCTTTCCGCCTCTATGCTTCAGGATATGGAGCTCTGCACAACCCGGATACGGAGTATCCGGGTCATCTTGCTCGGGTCTGTATATCCCCATCACAACGTCAGCATCCGCCTCGATGGACCCTGAGTCCTTAAAGTCGGCGAGCAGTGGACGTTTGTTGGTTCTTCGATCGATTTCGCGGTTCAACTGGGACAGGAGCAAGATAGATATGCCAAGCTCCTTTGCGAGGCTCTTTAGACCGCGCGTGATAGTTTCAATCTGGCTGTGGCGCTTCTCTTCAGTCCCGACCATAAGCTGGAGGTAATCGACGATCAAGACGCGCAGGCCTGATTTGCGCTTCAACGTTCTCGCCTTGGACGCTACATCGAGAAGCGTCAAGCCTGAGGTTTCGTCGATGAACAGCGTGGCTGTGGCCGCAAGCTGTCCCGCTGTGACGAGTCTCGCCCAGAAGTCACTTTGCACTGCTTCTGGATTGTCCGCCTGGAGCGCATCGATCGAAATATCGGACCATTGAGCCAAGGTACGCCCGGTGAGCTCCTCTTCGGGCATTTCTTGCGACAGATACGCCGTCGGGACTTGCTCGGCAGCCAGGTGACTTCCAACCGTGCCGGCCAATGCCGATTTCCCCATTGCCGGGCGACCGCCCAGGACGTACAACCGCCCCGGCAACAGTCCGCCGTGCAGCGCCTTGTCCAGATCGGTCAGCCCTGTAGAGACGACGTCTCGGGCTATGCCTCCCGAAATTCTCTGGTCCAGGTGTTCAATGAAGCGTGCCGCTGCGGCAGCGATGGGCACAGCGTCCCGCTTGACCGTTTGCTCCCCCAGACCGCCGATCAATTTCTGTGCATGGTCGAGGAGTTGGTGAACGTTCCGGCCAGCTGGTTCGGATACAGAAGCTTGGATCTCCGACGTCACGAAGATCAGCTGTCGGAGCAGGGCCTGTTCGACCACAATCTCGGCGTACCGAATTGCGTTTGTGGCGCTGGCGCACTCCGCGGCAAGCGAGTTGAGATAGGGTAGCCCGCCAGCGCGGGGTGCTTCGTTGCGCTCGCACAAGAGATCGTGCACGGTGATCACGTCAGCCAATTGCCCCCGACAAATCAGGGAAGCGATTGCACTGAAGATCAGGGCATTGCCATGGGCGCCAAAGTGCGAAGCGCCAATCCTCACCGGCGCGATGCGGTCGAAGGTGTCATTGTTAACAAGCAGGGCTCCGAGCAAAGCTCGCTCCGCCGTGCCAGCCCGAGCGTGCAGTGGGCTATCACCCTCCGGAATTGTGCGGCGCATTTCTTCTGGAACTACTCGAACGAAACAAACTTGCCGCCGTTCTCACGCAGCCGCGACGCAATACGATCGCCGACGGCACGCAAAAAAGTGGCTTTTCTAAGGTGAGTGGTGATGACTGTGGGCTTTACCTCTTCGAAGCGGCGTTCGATGAGTTCAAAGATCGCATGTCGACCCGCCTCATCCCAGGGGTGCGAGAGCAGCCCATCCAACACGAGTAGGTCGGGATTGGCTAGCTCGG
Source organism: uncultured Burkholderiaceae bacterium (assembly GCA_937871985.1). The sequence goes on along the minus strand of CALMPB010000255.1, from coordinate 5,874 downwards.
CGAGGGCATCCTCCCCGTACTCGACGACGGCAGCGATAGCCCGACGGGCGCGTATAAGCCGGCCGGTGCTACCGCTTGCGATAACCGCAAACAGCATCGCCGTCGCCAGGTGCGTTTTGCCCTTCAGAGGCCCCCCCAACACCATGGAAACGCCGTCGTAGCGCGCGACGTTGAAATGCTTGCTGTAACTCTCGCAAGCCAGTTTTCTCGCTTTATGTTCTTCGCTGTACGCGTGAAAGGTATCGAAGGTGCAAGACTTGTACCTTGTGGGTACGTGCGCCTTCGCCAGCACCTCGTCGCCGGATAGGCATGGGAGCGGCTCTGCATCGTGCTTCTGGCCACTTTCACCCTGAAACAACAGGCGCCGCAGCTCGTTAGACAACATCACTTGATCTCCTTTGCTGACCCGCTGCTTTATTGCAGAAGGTGACAAAGTTTCGTAATTATTTCTTGCTATGTGTGTAACTTCGTGGCCAAACATTTCCGTCGTAACAAATTTTGCGCCGTTTTGTAAAATCTACTCGCGGTGATAGTGGTTTTCGACGCACTTCCGAAATCCGTCGGGGGAGATGAGAAAGTCCAGACTGGCGACGAATGGTGGTCGTCCCGGATCTGACGGTGGCGCCTGCCCCGTCAAGAAATCGGACTCGCTGCATATCTCGAAGAATGTGTGCCATGCGTCCAGGCCCTGCTGCATTGTGTGATAGCCAAACGGAGGCACGTCCAGCCTCGCAGCCTGCTTCCAGCGTGCTGCGAGGAGCTTTCGGCGACTGTCATCAAGCACTTTGATCCTGGGGTTGAGGGGCATTCGGTCGTGATAAATCTCTACGAGCCGCTCGTGGGGGCACGGCGGCAGTCCCTCAACCTGCGCAGATTCCAAGCCATCGCCCGGACGAGAGCCGGAACCTAGCGCTAACCCGCCAATAACCCGCTGGGTTTCGTCCGGGTTTCCCGTATCGGGTCTTCCGTCGCCTCCAGGTAGCTCCTGAGGCGGCACCGACTTTCGCGGACGGCCACCCTTTTTCCCGTTCTCGCGGGACTGCTGTCGCCGCTTATTGCCCGCGGCGATCTCTTCCTCGCAGCGCTTATGCCACCACCCGCTTTCCGTCTGAACGAAAAACTCCCTCAGCACCACACCCACGGCCTTGCGCTCGTCGTCACTCCGCGCGAGCAGTTTGCGGCAGAGGTCGGCCTCGTCTAAAGGCAGCGCCTTCTCGATGGTGTAGTAGTGGTCAAGCAAACGGCGGTACGCCCCTTCTTCCAAAAGAGTCAGGTGCCGCGTGTCCTTGACGTGGTCGCCGATGTTATGGGGGTAGAAGTGCATCGCAGTCTTGTCCGGTCAGACATTGAGCGGCACGGATTGCAGAAGATGGCATTTCATGGGCGAGCACGCAGCGCGTCGAGTAGCGCGGCTCGTCGCTCCGCGCCGGCGAACTCAGCCGGGTTTTGAATGTATCGGACGATGAGCGCGTCTCGCTCTGAGATGAGGCCTTCCTGAATGAGCCCCTCCAAAGAAACGCGACTCTCGCTATTTATCTCCACTAAAATGCCTCGCCGAAGAGGCATCGCCGTGTCCCCCTTTAACCAAAGGCTGGATTGGGGCGGGGTTACCTCAGCAAGCCGCGCCAGCGCTGCGACTATGCCAGCCGTCCGCCCGCCGATAGCGACGGAAGAGTTGATTCGGTCGGCTTCGACTATTGTTGCTCTTGTCGAGGTCGCGAGCTTATTGGAAGTAGCCATGGGCGCGAATTCGGTTAAGTAAAGGTTTGCGAATATTAAGCGATACTTTATGGAAGGTAAACCCCGATGACACAAAAGACAAAGAGGCCTGAAGGCTCCACGTCTCCGCAGCTGTCACAGATGCAACGCGACTTTGTCGCAAAGCTGGATTTTCAGATGCAGTCGAATGGCGTCTCAGCCGCCGCATTAGCCGAACGGCTAGGCGTCAGCACGCCTGCCGTCTACGGATGGAGAAACAATGGCCGGTTCGACCGCGAACATGCGGTGGCTCTAGCCCAAGTCTTTGGTACCTCCATCGCTTATTGGCTCTCTCCCGAGATTCCCGTCGCCGCCCCTACTGACCTTTCGGCCCTCGCGGGATCGGACGCAGAGACCATCGACATTCCTTTCCTTGGAGCGCGGCTGAATTACGGAACTATGTTGGCGCCAACGGCATGCGCAATCCGACACCTGCGGGTTAGCCGGGCCTGGCTCAACGGTCGCCTTCCTCTGGACGCGAACCTAACTAATGTGGGGTTTGTGTACATAGAAGGGGCGTTCATGGAACCTACGTTCCGTCAGGGCGATATCGCGTTCGTGCAAAGCGATGTGAAGGAAGTCAATGCGGACGGCCTGTATCTCATCCGGCAGGGAGAGCAGGTTGACCTTCGCTTCGTCCAACGTCTTCCAGGCGGGGGGCTTCGGCTATCTACCGAGAGCACAAAGGTCGCCCCGATCGATGTGCCAGTTCAGGACCTTGATGATTTCGTTCAGGTGGTCGCACGCGTTCCTTTCACCTGGGCCGAGCGACTCGCATGACCTCCGAAATTTAATCAACACTTGACACTTAATAAAGCAACACTTATCTTTATGCCAACCTACTAGCCGGGTCGACGCCACACGTCGCCGCGTCGGAGGCGACGAACTCGCCTCTCTTACCTCGGGCAGAAGCAAAGGACGGCATATGGATGCGCGCGAGATCGACACCAACGAATTCGCTCAGGAACCGAGCGAGCAACTTCTAGAATTGCCTGCGGTCATCAAGGCCACGGGCATCAAAAAGACCAAGATTTACGAGGGAATCAAGGACGGGACGTTCCCGGCGCCTGCGAAGGTGGGGCGCGCATCGCGATGGCCCGCATCGGAGGTCCAGGCGTGGGTCCGCGAACAAAAGAATGCCCGCACCACTGCCGCCCCCAGGGAACGACCCCTCAGCTACAACCGGAGTGTGCAGCACGCATAGTCCCGGCGTCTGGATGCGCGCATCAGCGGATCAGTAGGCACCCAGTATTTTCGAAGCCAGCCGACGTAGCTGCACCATTCTTCGAACAGCACAAAAAGCCGAGCACTATGCTCGGCTTTTTTTCGTCGAATTCCTTCATCCCTGCCCTTTCGCGCCCATCTCCAGCAACAAGCGAAACGCTTCGCCGCGCGAGTCTCCTAGGTGGCACAACGTCGCGCCTGGAGCGCGTCTGAATTGCGGCTCCACTCAGCTTTGGCTTTGTTGTCCCATATGTTGTCCCATAAGCCAAGCAAAGAAAAAGGGTTAGCTCAACAACATTGAGCTAACCCTTTGATTTTATTGGTCGGGGCGGTGGGATTCGAACTCACGACCCTCTGCTCCCAAAGCAGATGCGCTACCAGGCTGCGCTACGCCCCGAGGGACGCAACTATACCAGATACCGGGCTCCCGCCGCACGGAAGCGGCCGAGACTCGGACGCCGACACCGCCCGGCGCTCCTCTGATTGACGCCTATATATTTGAAGCATAAATTAATTTGCATCCCGCGAGGACGCAAAGACCATAACGACATTCATCGGGAATTCCATGGCACATGCCGCTACTCCGTCCGCCTGGGCCGCGCCCGCGCGCACCACTTATACCGTGCTGTTCGTCTGCTGGCTGACCATCCTGTCAAGGGCTATGACGTCGGCGTCATGGGCGCGGTGCTGCCCGCCCTGGCTGACGACAAGAGCTGGAACCTGACGTCGCTCGAACTGGGCATGCTGGGCAGCTATGCGCTGGCCAGGAACTTCATCGCGTTCTCGTGCGCGGCGGTACTGGCGGCGTTGTTCGTGGTCCTTATTCCGCGGCGCGATCAGCCGAAACGGCCGGTGATGTAGTCCTCGGTTTCCTTGCGCGACGGCTTCACGAAGATCTGGTCGGTCTGGCCGAACTCCATCAACTCGCCCAGGTACATGTAGGCCGTGAAGTCCGAACAGCGGGCGGCCTGCTGCATGTTGTGGGTCACGATGACGACGGTGTAGTCGTTCTTCAGTTCGGCGATCAGTTCCTCGATCTTGGCGGTCGAGATCGGATCCAGCGCCGAACACGGCTCGTCCAGCAGCAGCACTTCCGGCTTGATGGCCACGCCGCGCGCGATGCACAGGCGCTGTTGCTGGCCGCCCGACAGGCTGTTGCCGCTCTGGTTCAGCTTGTCCTTCACTTCGTTCCAGAGCGCGGCCTTGCTCAGCGCCCATTCCACGCGCTCGTCCATCTCGCCCTTGGACAGGCGCTCGAACAGGCGCACGCCGAAGGCGATGTTGTCGTAGATGCTCATGGGGAACGGCGTGGGCTTCTGGAACACCATGCCGACCTTGGCGCGGATCAGCGAGATGTCCGTCTTGGCGGTCAGCAGGTTCTCGCCGTCCAGGATGATCTCGCCCTCGGCACGCTGGCCCGGGTACAGCTCGAACATGCGGTTGAAGGTGCGCAGCAGCGTCGACTTGCCGCAGCCCGACGGGCCGATGAAGGCGGTGACCTTCTTCTCCTGGATCGACATGTTCACATTGCGGATCGCATGGAACTTGCCGTAGTAGAAGTTCAGGTTCTTGACCTCGATCTTGTTCTTGACGGCGGTAGCGGTGTTTTCCATTTGGTTTCCCTAGATCCGGCGCGGCGGACGCGCCGGCAAAGCGATCTTTACTTGCGGAACATGTTGCGGGCGATGATGTTGATGCCCAGCACCAGCAGCGTAATCAGGGTGGCGCCGGCCCAGGCCAGGTTGTTCCAGTCCTTGAAGGGGCTGGCGGCGTATTGGTAGATCACGACAGGCAGGTTGGCCATCGGGCCGTTCATGTTGGTCGACATGAACTGGTTCGACAGCGCGGTGAACAGCAGCGGCGCGGTTTCGCCCGAGATGCGGGCAATCGCCAGCAGCACGCCGGTGATGATGCCGGTCTTGGCGGCGCGATAGCACACCAGGGTGATCATGCGCCACTTGGGGCAACCCAGTGCCGCGGCGGCTTCGCGCAGGCTGTTGGGCACCAGCAGCAGCATGTTGTCGGTGGTGCGCACCACCACCGGGATCACCAGGATCGACAGCGCGATGGCGCCGGCCCAGCCCGAGTAGTGCCCGACCTGTGCCACGTACACGGCGTAGATGAACAGGCCGATGATGATGGACGGCGCCGACAGCAGCACGTCGTTCAGGAAGCGCGTGGCTGGCGCCAGCCAGCCGCGCTGGCCGTATTCGGCCAGGTAGGTGCCGGCCAGGATGCCGACCGGCGTGCCGATCAGCGTACCCACGCCGGCCATCATCACGCTGCCGAAGATGGCGTTGACCAGGCCGCCGGCCTGCCCCGGCGGCGGCGTGATCTCGGTGAAGAGCGTCAAGGACAGCGCCGGCGCGCCCTTGAACAGCAGGGTCAGGATGATCCAGAACAACCAGAACAGCCCAAACACCAGCGTGCCCAGCGAGATGGTCAGCATGACGCGATTGACCACGCGACGGCGGCGATACACGCCATTCTGCATATTGAGTACGGAGACAGCAGCCATGATCTTTTCCTTGTGCGGCGCAGGTCAGCTACGCTTGCCTTCATTGGCCGACAGGCGGACCAGCAGCATCTTGGCGAGCGCCAGCACGATGGTGGTGATGAGGAACAGGATCAGGCCCAATTCCAGCAGCGCCGACTTCTGGATGCCGCCCGCTTCATTGAATTCGTTGGCCAACGCCGAGGCGATCGAGTTGCCCGGCGAGAACAGCGAGCCAGACCATTTGAAGGCGTTGCCGATGACGAACGTCACCGCCATGGTTTCGCCCAGCGCGCGTCCCAGGCCCAGCATGATGCCGCCGATGACGCCCGACTTGGTGAACGGCAGCACCACGCGCCACATCACTTCCCAGGTCGTGCTGCCCAGGCCGTAGGCCG
>CALMPB010000254.1 GCA_937871985.1 uncultured Burkholderiaceae bacterium | reverse complement strand
GGATAGCCCTGAAAGGACAGAAAGGACATCCTGTGGGCAGGACCTAACACGAGCTATGTCACGCCAGCGGCCATGTGGACCGGCTCGCCCGCCCCACCCTCATTTCCACGAAGCGCGAGGACTACGCCCGCGAGGAATTGGTGGCCGAGCTTGGGGCCGCGTTCATCAGCGCGACGATCGGCATCAAGCTCCACGACCGCGAGGACCATGCCGCCTATCTGGCAAGCTGGCTTCAAGCCCTGCGCAACGACAAAAGATGCATCTTCACCGCTGCACGGCTCGCGCAGGATGCCTCCGACTGGCTGTTGAGCCGCATGGCGGTCGAGACGGCCTCCGAAATGGAGGAGGCAGCGTGACCGCCCCCCACGATCCCGGCCCCGACGAGGGCCGGGCCATCGCGGGGCGACTGGTCTATGATCCGAGCTTCGCGACCGTCAGCGAGGAGGAGTTTAACGAACTGGTCGCGATCATGCGCGACGGCATCGCCGCCAAGCCGCTGACCCCCGAGGCGCAATGGCGGCGCGACTATCACAAGGCGATGTTTCACCGCCGCCTTGTCGGCGTGCAGCCCGACCTATTCGGCGGGAAGCCGGTGACGCACATGCACAAGGCCGCGCCCGGGCCGGTCATCGACTGGAAGCCCGAGCCGGTGGAAGAGAAGCTGGCGCGGATCGCGCGCGACCCCAATGCGACGTTCGGCATCGGCCGTCCCGGCTTGAGCGCCGAGGAAAAGGCGGTGCTAATCCGATCGTCTGCGAATTGGCTGCGCGTCGGCCAGCGGGTCCGCATCGCCGGATCGTCCGTATCCTATGACGGCCGCTTTGAGCGCCGCGTTGGCCGGAAAGGTGTCATCTGGCGCTTGTGCAGTCCGGTGTTTGCGGACCACACCTATGTTTATCTCGATCCGACCGGGGCCGAACGGGTAGAGAAGATCGTGATGGTGGAACTGCGCGACGTCGAGCCGATCGACGATGCGCTGTTGGTCCCCGTCCCCTTCCACCCTTGAGGGCAGCAGGAGCTAAGTGTCATGAATCCACCTCAACGCCGCCCTGCGATCCGCGCCGTCAGCTTCGATGAGGTGGGCGGGGCTATCTCCCGCCTGATCGTGATCGCCGGGTCAGACACGGGACAAGCATCGCGCGCGGCCGACTTTCTGTTGGCATGGTGGGACGGCGCGACTTGGGGGCACTTCCCCGTTCTCCACCTGTGCAACTGCGATCCATCCATTTCGGAGGATATGTTGATCGTCATGGCGTATCTGGCGCAGGAACCAACCGTGTATCCCGACGCGTGGGGCTACCGCGACGCGATGGCGGCGCTGGTTGAGCAATGGCGGCCGGAATGATCCCGCTGCGCAGCGCGGTAGATATTTCGACCGGCGAGCTGATCGACCGTGACATGCGCCGCGCGCGGCTCCTCGCCGCGCGCCGCAAGCCGATCGGCAGCATACCCCGGCGCGGCATCCTTTCCGGCCATTGGGACGGCGGCAACGTCGTTGGGGCGTTCAGGGGCGGGCGCGGTAGTTTCATTGCCGGTTAGCCGGCAATCACGCGCTACTCCCCGCCCACGGACGAGTGGCGCATCACCAATATTTTGAGATCGCGCGGAACTGCTCCACCGCGGCCTTGGTCCCCTCGCCCTCTTCGGCATGGACTAGGCAATGGTCGATATGGTCGTTGATAAGCGCGCGCTTGGCGCTGGCGATGGCGTTTTCGACCGCTTGGAGCTGTTGCGCAATGTCGACGCAGGGGCGTTCCTCCTCGATCATGCCGACGATACTGCGCAGATGACCAGCGGCGCGGTTTAGCCGCTTGACGATCGCCGGGTGGCTGTTGTGAGCGTGATGGGTCATCCCCTTATCTAGTGCGCGTGAGGGGCAGTTGTCGAGTATCCCCCTGGGGGGATAGACTCAATCCCCCAGGGGGGATATAGCGCGAGCATGCTCAGCGTTCTTGCCAACCGTACCTATCGGCACTTGTTCCTCGCGCAGATCATCGCGCTGGTCGGGACCGGCTTGGCGACGGTCGCGCTTGGCCTGCTTGCCTACGACATAGCCGGTGGCAGCGCAGGGGCGGTGCTGGGAACCGCGCTTGCGATCAAGATGGTCGCCTATATTGGCGTCGCGCCGATCGCCGGCGCGTTCGCTAACCGCGTACCGCGCCGCGCCTTGCTGGTCGGAATGGACGCGATCCGCGCCGGGGTCGCCATCTGCCTGCCGTTCGTGAACCAGGTCTGGCAGGTCTATATCCTGATCTTCGTCCTGCAATCAGCTTCGGCTGCGTTTACGCCAACCTTTCAGGCGACGATTCCAGACGTTCTTCCCGAGGAGCGCGACTATACCAGGGCGCTGTCCCTCTCCCGCCTCGCCTACGACATGGAGAGCCTGACAAGCCCGATCCTTGCGGCCGGACTGCTAACCGTGATGAGCTATCATTGGCTGTTCTCGGGCACCGCGATCGGATTCGTCGCCTCCGCCCTGCTCGTCGTCTCGACCGTGCTACCCCGGCCCGCCCCCGTGGAGAGTGAGGGTGGCATCTACGACAAGACGACGCGCGGCACCCGCATCTACCTCAAGACGCCGCGCTTGCGCGGGCTGCTGGCGCTGACCCTCACCGCCGCCGCAGCGAGCGCGATGGTGATCGTCAACACCGTCGTCATTGTGCGCGGCATGGGGCTGACACAGCGCGATGTGGCGCTGACGCTTGCCGCGTTCGGCGGCGGATCTATCATCGCCGCCCTCACCCTTCCGCGCATCCTCGATCGCGTCGCCGATCGGACTGTGATGTTGGTCGGTGCGACCATCCTGACGATCACGCTCGGCGCGCTTGCCGCGATCACGGCCACGATGCCGCCGGGAGCGAGCTACTGGCACGTGCTGCTTGTCGGTTGGCTGATTATGGGGGCCGCCTATTCCTCTAACGTCACCCCATCTGGCCGTCTGCTGAAGCGGTCGGCGCAGACCGAGGATCGCCCCGCCGTGTTCGCGGCGCAGTTCGCGCTCAGCCACGTGTGCTGGCTGGTCTGCTACCCGCTCGTCGGCCAGCTCGGCGCTCGCGTCGGAATGGAAGCGGCGTTCGGCGCGATGGCAATTCTCGCCGCACTCGGCACCCTTGCTGCCATCCGACTATGGCCAGCGAATGACCCCGACGTGATCGCGCATGAACCGGCAATACCCCGTCGCAGACGCTGGTGCAGGAAATGACGCTGCTGCGGGCGGCGGAAGTGGCCAAGGACGCGGGCAAGCCGGCGTTCGTGATCGTCAAGCGCAAGGATTACATGCGCCGGCTGGTGCAGACCCAATATGGCCGCGAGATCAGCAGCACGCCGACCGGGTACAAGACCGAACTGACGATCCGCGCGGTCGACAAGGGCGCTGACCCGACGCGCGCACTGGACGCGACCGGGGTGATCGATGCGCTGGGGCCGCTGTATTACGAGGAGAAGAAGCCGGCGTGAGGGTGGGGCGCCCGCGCCGGGTGGCCTCGCCGGCTGGGGTCCGTGGCGGCGGCTGTTTTGTGATGTCGGCGGGGAAATCCCGGCGTTCGCGACACTTTGGCGGAAGGCAGTTACCTTGCCTCTTTCGTCCGTCACCCCGGCGAAGGCCGGGGTCCATGGTGCCGCAAAAGCAACGGCTTGCCTGTATGCGGAGACATGGATGCCGGAACAAGTCCGGCATGACGGAAGTGGATTTTGCGAAGGTTCTGGCGGTCGTTGGGATGACGTCTGGTGGGTAGGTGGGGGCCGTCCTTAAGGCATGACGTCGCCCCAGCGTAGGCTGGGGCCTTTCGCGGCGGCTGTCCCGTGTTGTCGGCGGGAGATCCCAGCTTTCGCTGGGATGACGGATGGGGCGGCGGGGTTCAGCCCTGGTCCGCGGCGGCTATTCCGCCGACAGCGCAGCGAAGGCGGGGGCGTGGCGGGCCTCGCCGCGGGTGCCGCAGGGCATCAGTCCGCCCTGCAGCGGCAGCGCCATCAGATAGTCGCCGGCATAGGGGGAGGCGAAGTTGCGGGCGTAATCGGCGTGGAAGCCGAACCGTTCGTAGAACGCCGGTTCGCCCAGCACGAAGCACAGGACGATGCCGGCGCGCTCCAGCTGTTCCAGTCCGGCCTGGACCAGCGCCTCCGCCACGCCCTGTTGCCGGTAGGCCGGAGCGACCGCGACGGGGGCGAGCGCGACGGCGGGGATCGACTTGCCGCCGGCGTCCACCGCCATCCGGCTGAACGCGACCGCGCCGGCGAGCGTGCCGTCATCCTCGTCCACCGCGACCAGCATCAGCACCATGTCGCGCTCGACGCACAGCCGGCGGACCAGATCGGCCTCGTCCGCGCGCGGGAAGCCGGCGCGCAGCAGCGCGTCGATCGCGGCGACATGCGCCGCGCCGGCGGGGTGGATGGCGATGGTCATGCGCGCGGCGTCAGGCGTGGCGTCAGGCGAGCGCGATGTCGGGCGCGTCCTCCGCCTTCATCCCGATGACGTTGTAGCCGGCGTCGACATGGTGGATTTCGCCGGTGACGCCGCTGGCGAGGTCCGACAGCATGTACAGGCCCGCGCCGCCGACATCCTCGATCGTGACGGTGCGGCGCAGCGGGGCGTTCAGCTCGTTCCACTTGAGGATGTAGTTGAAGTCGCCGATGCCGCGCGCCGCCAGCGTCTGGATCGGACCGGCGGAGATGGCGTTGACGCGGATGTTGCGCGGGCCGAGATCGACGGCGAGATACTTCACGCACGTCTCCAGCGCGGCCTTCGCCACGCCCATGACGTTATAGTGGGGGATGACCTTTTCCGCGCCGTAATAGGTCAGCGTCAGGATCGCGCCGCCGTCGGGCATCATCGCCTGCGCGCGCTGCGCCACCGCGACCAGCGAATAGGCCGAGATGTTCATCGTCATCAGGAAATTGTCGAGCGTGGTGTCGTAGAACTTGCCGCGCAGCTGCGACTTGTCGGAAAAGACGATGGCGTGGACGACGAAGTCGATCGTCGGCCATTCCTTCGCCAGCTCGGCGAAGGTCGCGTCGAGTGCGTCCATGTCCGACACGTCGCAGTCGAACAGGCGGGCGACGCCCAGCTGCTCGGCCAGCGGGCGGACGCGCTTTTCCATCGCCGCCCCCTGATAGGAAAAGGCCAGCTCCGCGCCCGCCTCGCTCAGCTGCCTGGCGATCCCCCAGGCCAGCGACTTGTCGTTGGCCAGGCCCATGATCAGCCCGCGCTTGCCCGCCATCAATCCGTTCACGCCGTCACGCCCTTCATCCGACATTCCCCAAGTGGCCTGCCGCTTGACTTCAAGATCGCCTGATTTTGCTCGCTGGGCAAGCGTTTCTCGCCCCGAGCGGTGTCTGTCGTCGCGCAAACGGCCGAAGTCGGGTGGATCAAGCCTCGAACCCGCAGCATTCTGGCCCGGCAGAGCCGCTTTTCCGCGCGGCAGACGGACCTGTCCTGCCGCTTTCGTTCAGCTTGGGCATGGATCGTGGTCATGCGCATGACGGAGGCGTTCGAAGACGGCGGATGGCGGCAAGGACGGCCCGCACCATCGGACCGGTGACGGCCACCTCGGCCAGCTGGAAGGTGATGGCGCGGGCATGGCGGACGACACGTGCCCCGATCTTGATCAGCTTCAGTTGCAGGCTGGTCAACGACCAGTCGGCCATCGTCTCGGGCAACTCGATGCAGCGCAGGAAGGTTGCCAGGTTGTAGGCCAGCGCGTGCAGTTGCAGCCGCACCTCGTTGTGCCGGAACTTCCGGCATGACAGCCGCGTCCAGCGAAAGGCATATTTGCCTTCCTTGATGTGCTGCTCTGCGGTGCCGCGCTGGTTGTAGAACCTCACCACCCAGTCTGGCTCCATCGGCAGGTTGGTGACGATGAAGCCGACTTTGGGGAACAGCTCGCCCGGATGCCATTCGATCTTGGCGATGACGCGGCGCGGCTTGTCCCAGGACGCCGCCTGATACTCGAAGTCCTCGAAGAACCGTTTGACCTTGGTCAGCGAAGGCCGTCCCACGGGCCGTGTCAGCCGATGCGCGATCTTCTCGCGCAAGACGGCGTTGGCGGGCAGACGGATGGCGTAGAAGAACCTGGCTTCTTCCAGCCGCATATAGATCGCGGGGATCGCGTAGGCAGCGTCGGCCCGGAAGAAGCGTCCACCAAGGTCGCGGCCAGCATATCGGGCAATGACGGGATCAAGGACATCCCGCCAGCCATCGGCGCTGTGGACATTGCCGTTACGCAGGGCGCAGCGCTCCAGCATGCCAAACTGGTTGAACAAGAAGATGGGGTGATAGCAGGTGCAGTCGAAATGCCCGTTCCAGGCAGCACCTTCCTGATCGCCGTGGGTGGGGCTGACCGAGCTGTCCATGTCCAGCACGATGTATTTCAACCCGTTGCGGTCATGAAACCGGTCGATCCATTGGCCGTTCAGATCGGCCAGCGCCGCCCGGTTCGCGGCCAGAGCCAGCGTCTCGGTCTCGAACCGTCCCATCTGCGATGCCGAAGCAGCTTGCGCCTCGACGGCCCTGCCGCCAACGACCTGACGCATCACGGGATCGAGGGCCAAGCGGTCGGCATCGTTCACATCCTCGTATCCGGCCAGTCGTCCGAACACCGATTGCCGGAACAATCCGTCAAGCCGATGGAGCGTGTTCTTCCCGGTGCGGCTGTCTCGCAGCGCCTCCGACGCCAGATTGGACAGGCCGAGCACGTCATCAAGCTCGCGCATCACCAGCAGGCCACCGTCTGAACTGATCTGCGCACCACGGAACTCCAGACGCACACGGCGGTCGAAATCAACCCGATCTCCCCGCGCCAAGCCCGCACCCTCCAGGTGATCCATGAAACGCGCCCCTCGCAGCCGTCAACGCCATGATTTATATGCGAAATATCACGATTACGACAGCGAAATCAGCGACTTACTTGGAGAATGTGGGTGAACATGGCAATCTTCCTGCTGATGATCCGCATCTGGCGGTCCACAGCCACGGCGAACACCCCTATGTGATCGACCGTCGTCATCCACAATGGCCGGGCAAGTGATCTTGTTGCCCCGTGGTCGCTATCAGCCTAGACCCCCCGCTATGGCGATGCGTCATTCTCCTACGTTCCTTGGAGCCGTGCTGGCACTTGTTGCCATGCTCGGTCTTCTCGTGGCGTCGGGATGGCATAGCGCCACCGTCCATGACCATAATCCGATTAAAGTCGCTGTGGTCGACCACCATCACGATGTTACGGCAGAGCAAGGCGAACACGCTCCCGACAAGGAAAGCGGCGATGTCGGCCCGGTGCATCTTCTAGCACATGCCGCTGGCCACTGGGTCGCGTTCGGCGGACCCACGACCGCCCCTGTACCAACGATCGTCGCTACTCGTACATGGTCGATACTGACGGCCTCACTTCTCAGCACGATCGATCCCTCAAAGCTTCTTCGCCCTCCTCGCGGTTGAGTCTTGCCGGCGCGCGATACGCCGCCTGACTTACCTCTGGAGGATCATGGAATATGAACGGCTATTATCGCCGGCAGCGCACGCTTGCGTTGGCCGGCACGCTTGCGGCGCTATGGCCAGCGGGCGCGGCATGGTCGCAGACCGCCCCACCATTCGCCCAACTTTTGCGCGACGCACAGACCACGCCACGCGTTACGGTACTTGATGCAGAGATAGCTCGGGCGCGAGGTGTCGCCGAACAGGCGCGCGCTCGACCTAATCCTACTGTCTCTGTCTATGCGGAAAACTTTGCGGGCGACACGCTCCGCAATGCCAGCAATCAGCAACAGACGACATTTCAGATCGATCAGCCTATCGAGTTGGGTGGCAAGCGATCTGCGCGGATAGCCGCCGGCGAAGCCGGCATCGTTCTCGCACAGGCGCGTACCAGAGACGGCCGATTACTCTATGCGACCGAGCTAGCCCGTGCCTATGCCGGTGCCGAACTTGCCGAGCGCCGCATCAGCATCGCCGAGGATCAGGTTGAAGCGGCAACCCAGGATTTGAAGGTCGCGCAGGCTCTGGTTGGTGCTGGCAAGGAAGCGCGGCTGCGCCAACTACAAGCCGAAACCGACCTCAACACGCTTCGGGCTGATCTCGAGACGGTACGTGCGCAAAAGACCGTTGCACTCGCACGTCTCTCAGCTTTGGCCGGGGTTCCCATACCCTTCACGGGTGTGTCTGAATCGCTCGTCGGTCGGCTCAATGCACGCCCCGCCACGGGTCCGATCGATCCGATGCAAGCGACCACCGTCAAGGTTGCCGAGGCGGAACGAGATGCGGCCGCCCGGGCCGTGACGCTGCAGCAGCGGCTCGCGATCCCGAATGTCACTGCGCAGCTCGGTGTTCGACAGCTCAGGGTCGCCAGCGGCCCCGCCATCGTCGCCGGAATTGGCATCCCACTTCCCTTGTTCGACCGCAACCGCGGCAACATTTCCGCCGCTCAAGCCGACTTACAGGGGGCTGAAGCGCGCGCGGCCATCGCGCGATTGGACGCCGAGACTGGAAGCCGCGCGGCGCTTGCCCTCGTGGAAGCGGCGGACCAGCGAGCCGTTGCCGCCGAGCGCACGCTGGCGACGGCCGAGGAGGCCTATCGCCTCGCCCGCGTAGCATATGAGGCCGGGAAGTCGCCTCTGATCGAACTTCTTGCCGCTCGTCGCAATCTGGGGGCCACGAGGGTCGTCCTTCTCGACGCCGTGAGCGCCCGTATCGACGCTCGCGCCAACCTTGCCCGCCTGCAGGGCCTCACCATCACCGGAGAAGCGGTTCAATGACCGATAGAAATCGTCTTTATACCGGCGCCGCTATCGGCCTGGTTGCCGCCGCAGCGCTCGGCTTTGGCGCTGCGCGCCTCACTCAATCGCCGCCGCCCACCCCTGACCCTACGGAGGCCGCAGCGCCGTCGAAGCCGTCGAACACGGTTGCGATGACGCAACAGGCGCTTTCGGCATCGCAGATCACCGTCGCCCCGGCGGCCTCCGGCGAGCTGGACGCCGCGATCCTTGCCTCCGCCACGGTCGAGGCGACGCCCGACGCCGAGGCGGTGCTGACCGCGCGCGCGCCAGGCACGGTCAGCCGTATCATGGTCCGCATCGGCGATCCGGTTCGCGCCGGCCAGACCCTTGCGTTGGTCGAGAGCCGCGATGCTTCGCAAATCGCGGCCGACCGCTCGGCCGCGTCCGCGCGCGTCACCCTCGCCGCGCGTCAGCTCGAACGAGAGCGCGGCTTGCTCGCGCAGGGCGTGACTCCCCGCGCCGACTATGAATCGGCGCAGGCCAACCTTGCCGTCGCCCAGGCCGACGCCCGACGGGCCAGCGCCGCCGCAGGCGCGGCCCGTGTTTCGGGCGACGGTCGATCGGTCGCGGTCGTCAGCCCCGTCGCGGGGCGCGTCACCAATGCCGGTGCCAATCTCGGCCAGTTCGTCGCGGCTGAAACCGAGTTGTTCCGGGTCGCCGATCCACGCCGGCTTCAGATCACCGCAAGCGTCCCGCCTGCCGATGCTGGCCGTGTCCGAGAAGGCGACAGGGTAGAGCTGACCACCACAGACGGTCACACGATCGAAGGGCGGGTGCGGTCGGCGACCGGCGTCGTCGATCCGCAATCGCGGACCGCGACGGTCGTCGTCACGCCGACCGCCGGCGGCAGCACGCTTGCCCCAGGCCAGCTTGTTCAGGCCCGCATCCTTGCCAGTGGTGGAGCCGCAAAGAGCGGCGTGATGGTGCCGCAAGACGCGGTGCAGACGCTTGGCAGCGACAGCGTGGTGTTCGTCCGCACCGGCCAGGGCTTCCGCGCGCAGCGGGTTCAGATCGGCAGCCGATCGGGTGGGATGGTGGCGATCACCGGCGGCCTCGCCGCCGGCACACAGATCGCCATCACCAACGCTTTCCTTCTCAAGGCCGAGATCGAGAAGGAGTCGGCGGAATGATCGGCCGCATCCTCTCCCTTTCGGTCCGGATGCGATGGCTTGTCGCCTTCCTGACCCTCGTCGTCATCGGCTTCGGCCTCTGGCAGATTACCAAGCTGCCGATCGACGCCGTGCCCGACGTCACCAACCGGCAGGTCCAGATCAGCACCTTCGCTCCGACCTTGGGGCCGGTCGATATCGAGAAGCAGGTGACGTTCCCGGTGGAGACGGCGCTGGCCGGTATCCCAGGGCTTGAGATGACGCGCTCTATCTCGCGCAACGGCTTCAGCCAGGTGACGGCGGTATTCACCGATCGCACCGATATCTACTTCGCGCGCCAGCAGGTCACGGAACGGCTTGCGCAGTCGCGCGACAGCCTTCCCGCCAACGCGCAGCCGATCCTCGCGCCGCTCAGCACGGGGCTTGGCGAAATCTTCTTCTATTCGGTCGCCTTCCGTCATCCTGACGGCAAGGGCCTGAAGACGGTCGACGGCAAACCGGGCTGGCAGTCGGACGGCAGCTATCTCACCCCCGAGGGCGAGCGGCTAACCACCGAACTGGCAAAAGCCGCCTATCTCCGCACGGTCCAAGACTGGGTCATCCGCCCGCAGATGCGGGCGGTGCGCGGCGTCGCCGGCGTCGATTCCAACGGCGGCTATGTGAAGCAATATCTGATCGAGCCAAACCTCAACGCGCTCGCCAGCTATGGATTGTCCGTCACGGAGCTGGCGGACGCGATGGAGCGGGCCAACCTCTCCGCCGGGTCCAACTATGTCCGCCGCGCCGGCGAGAGCTTCCTTGTCCGCGCCGATGCTCGTCTGAAGTCGATCGAGGACATTCAGGAAGCCGTCGTCGCGACCCGCAACGGCGTCCCCGTCCGCGTCAAGGACGTGGGCCAGGTGGTGATCGGCGGTGCGGTCCGCACCGGCTCCGGCAGCCGCATGGGATCGGAAGCGGTCATCTCGACGGTGCTGATGCTGGTTGGGGACAACAGCCGCATCGTCGCGACCGATGCCGCCGAGAAGCTGACGCAGATCAACAAGGCGCTGCCGCCCGACGTGTTCGCCGAGCCTGTCTATAACCGCTCGAAGCTCGTCAACGCGACGATCGCGACGGTGGAAAAGAACCTGACCGAAGGCGCGCTGCTCGTCATCGTCGTGCTGTTCCTGCTCCTCGGCAACATCCGCGCCGCGCTCATCACCGCCGCAGTCATCCCGATTACCATGTTGATGACGGCCGCAGGGATGAACGGGTTGGGCGTGTCGGGCAACCTGATGAGCCTGGGGGCGCTCGACTTCGGGCTGATCGTCGACGGCGCCGTCATCATCGTCGAGAATGCGCTTCGCCGCCTTGCCGAGCGCCAGGAGCATGAAGGCCGGCTTCTCACCCGCGAAGAGCGGATGGAGGAAACGACGCTCGCGGCCAAGGAGATGGTGCGGCCGACCGTTTATGGTCAGCTCATCATCTTCCTCGTCTTCGTGCCCCTGCTCACCTTCCAGGGCGTCGAGGGCAAGACGTTCGCGCCGATGGCGATCACGTTGATGGTGGCGCTCGCCTCTGCTTTCGTCCTGTCGCTTACCTTCGTTCCCGCGATGATCGCGATCGTCGTCAAGGGCCGGGTCAGTGAGACGGAAGTGAAGCCGATCCGCTGGTTCAAGGAACGCTACGCCCCCGTGCTGGGCCGGGCTGTCGCCCGCCCGATGCCCTTCATCCTGGGCGGTGTCGGCGTGTTCGTTGCGGCCGTGCTGAGCTTTGGCTTGCTCGGCGAGGAGTTCATGCCGCAGCTCGACGAGAAGGACATAACCGTCACCAACTTCCGCGTGCCGTCGGCGTCGATCGACCAATCGACGCAGATGCAGCTCCAGATCGAGAACGCATTGAAGACGCTGCCGGAGGTGGCGCTGGTCTTCTCCAAGAACGGCAACGCCGATCTCGGCACCGACCCGATGCCGCCTAATGCGTCGGACACCTACGTCATCCCCAAGCCGGAGGACGAATGGCCGGCGGAGGTGAAAAGCAAGGAGGACATTCTTCGCCGCATTGAGGAGCGGATGAAACCGTTGATCGGCAACCGCACGGAGATCCAGCAACCGATCCAGATGCGCTTCAACGAGCTAATTGCTGGCGTCCGCGCCGACGTCGCGATCAAGCTCTACGGCGACGACCTTGACGCGATGAGCGAACAGGCGCGTCGCATCGCCGCCGTCATGCGCACCATTCCCGGCGCTGGCGACGTGAGCGCCGAGCAAACGTCCGGCGCGCCGACCTTCGATGTGCAGATCGATCGGCAAGCGGCGGGCCGTTACGGCCTGTCGGTCGAGGAGGTGGCGAACACTGTCTCGGCTGCGCTTGGCGGTCGTGAGGCCGGGTTGCTGTTCGAGGGAGACCGGCGGTTCGACGTCGTGGTCCGCCTCCCCGACGCGCAGCGGGATGACCTTGAGACGCTGGGGTCGATCCCGGTGATGCTGCCCGCGGCCGAAGGTCAGGTGGCGCGCTCGATCCCGCTTAGCCAGGTCGCCCGGTTCAACTACACGCAGGGGTTGAACCAGATCAGTCGTGAGAACGGCAAGCGGATGGTGGTCGTGCAGATCAACGTCCGCGGGCGCGACCTTGGCGGGTTCGTCGAGGAAGCGCAGGCGAAGATCGGCCAGATACAGCTCCCCGCCGGCATGTATACCGAGTGGGGCGGCACCTTCGAGAGTCTGCAATCGGCTCGGCTGCGTCTGCTGATCGTCGTGCCGATCTGCTTTATCGCGATCTACGCCCTGCTCTACATGGCGCTCGGCAGCTTCGTGTCGGCGGCGATCGTGTTCTCGGCGGTGCCGATGGCACTCGCCGGGGGCGTGTTTGCGCTGCTGCTGCGCGGTATCCCCTTCTCAATCACCGCAGCGGTCGGGTTCATCGCTCTATCGGGCGTCGCTGTCCTCAACGGCCTCGTGATGATGAGCGCGATCGGGAAGCATCGTGAGGAAGGGGCAAGCGACGACGATGCGATCGTGGGCGGTGCGATGGAGCGCGTCCGCCCGGTACTGATGACCGCGTTGGTGGCGTCGCTCGGCTTCGTGCCGATGGCGCTGGCTACCGGCACCGGCGCCGAGGTGCAACGGCCGCTCGCGACCGTCGTCATTGGTGGCCTCATCACATCGACCGCCCTCACCTTGCTGGTGCTCCCGGCGATCACCGCCCTCGCGGGTCGATGGTCGCAGCGGCGACGTACCGATTCTGCCACCCCGGCCCACGCGCTCGCGTGATGAAGCGGAGACAACTTACCGTGGAAACATCATCCAACCGCCCGTGGCTGCTCCCGCTGCGTTTGAGAGGGGTGACGACGCTCCTTGCCGTCGCCACCGCGACGTTCATGGCGAGCGCCGCCTATGCACATGGGGTCGCCAAAGGCGATCAGGCATTCATCGAGACGATCAACGGACCCGCCCCCGGCGCCTTCCTCTATCTCGGCGCCAAGCACATGGTCACAGGCTACGACCATCTGCTGTTCCTGTTCGGGGTGATCTTCTTCCTCTACCGGATGAAGCAGGTCGCAGCCTACGTGACGCTGTTCGCGATCGGCCACAGCACGACGCTGATCGCCGGCGTTCTGCTCGGCACCCACGTCAGTCCCTATGCGATCGACGCGATTATCGGTCTGTCGGTGGTCTATAAGGCGCTCGACAATCTCGGTGCCTATCAACGGTGGTTCGGCGTCCAGCCTAACACCAAGGCCGCGGTCCTGATCTTCGGCCTGTTCCACGGATTCGGCCTCGCGACCAAGCTCCAAGACTTCGCGCTGCCATCGAACGGCTTGTTGGTGAATCTGCTGTCGTTCAACGTCGGCGTCGAAATAGGCCAGTTGCTCGCTCTGTCCGCGATCCTGATCGTTATGGGCTACTGGCGCCGCACCGCCAGCTTCCGCCGATATGCCTTTGCCGCGAACGTGGTCCTGATGACCGCCGGCTTCGTCCTTTCCGGCTACCAGCTCGCCGGCCTCATTCTCGAAGGGAACGCCTGATGAAAAACGCCAATCTGCCGAACGTCGGCGATCTGCCGACGCTGCACCAGCTCAACCGGGCAACGGCGCTTGCCTTCGGCGTCGCCGTCGCGCTGCTCGCGACGACGATCCTGCCCGCCGAATATGGTGTCGACCCGATCGGGACGGGACGCCTGCTTGGCCTCACTCGCATGGGAGAGGTGAAGCAGGCCGAACATGCTGCCGAGACGGCTACCGTCCCGGCAGCCACTACGACAGCGCCGTCGGCGGCAACGTCGAATGTGCCAGCGACCGCGCAGAGCGCCGAGGTGAAGGTCACGCTCGCCCCCGACGAAGGGCGCGAGGTCAAAGCTGACATGCGCGCTGGGGACAAGATTACCTACGCTTGGACAACCGGCGGACCGGAAATTCGCTTCGAGTTGCATGGTGAAGAGCATGATGCGCCGGCTGACGAATATACCAGCTACGAGAAGGGATCGTCTGCTGGCGAGCGAGGTGAGTTCCAGGCTCCGTTCGACGGGATGCATGGGTGGTATTGGCGTAACCGTACCTCTTCCCCCGTCACCGTTACGGTGACGGCAACCGGCACGTTCCGTAGCTTCGCCGCGAAACCGAAATCCTGACCTACCCACAAGCCAATCCTTCAACCGGAGACGACCTATGAAATATGCTTCCTTGCTGGGGCAGCGCTCATTGCCTCCCCTGCTATGTGTAGCGGCCTGCAATGATGCCCGGCTGAACGCGCAATAAAGAGCGGTTTCCGGGGCACATTGTTTGAGACGGATAGGATCGCCCGACGCGCATTCCGTGAGACGCAGCGCACGATCGGTGAGACGGACGCACATTGTTAATCCGCCGACGCATTGAGCCTGAGCGGGCGATCACAGCCAGCCATTGTTCCGAGCGACCCGGCCTGCTTCGATACGATTGGCCGCACCGAGTTTTGCCGCAGCATCGGATAGATAATTGCGAACCGTCCCGGGTGATAGAACGAGGCGGCGGGCAATTTCCTTGTTGGACAGCCCCTGCTCGGCAAGGCGCAGCGCGTCGCGCTCCCGGTCGGTCAGGGGATCGTCGCCCGCCTCCCATGTTGCTGCGGCGAGATCGGCGCGAATGACCTGTCCGCCGGTGGCCACGGTGCGTATCGCTGCGGCAAGTTGATCGGCGGGCGTGTCCTTGAGCAGGTAGCCACGCACCCCGACCGCCCTCGCACGGGTGAGATATCCTGGCCGGGCAAAGGTGGTGACCACGATCGTGCGCGTCGGCAACCGCTCGTCCCGAACAGCGCGAGCGAGATCCAGACCCGACAGCCCCGGCATTTCGATGTCGGTCAGCAGGATGTCGGGTCGGAGCACACGGACATGATCGAGCGCGGCATCGCCGTTCGTCGCACACGCCACCACGGCCAGATCGGGTTCGAGCTCGAGAAGGGCGGCGATTGCGCCGAGCACCATCGCCTGATCCTCCGCCACCACGATGCGGATCGACGGCAGGGTCATGCCGGCACCGTCGCACGGAGTTGTGTGCCCGCGCTATCGGTGACGATCGAAAGGTCGCCTCCTGCTGCGGCGAGCCGCTGGCGCATGCCGGTCAGCCCGTTGCCTTCCCTGAACGATCCGCCGCGGCCGTTGTCGGCCACGGTCAGCGTTGCGCCGTTCGCGCCGCAAGCAATATCGAGGCGGCACTGCGATGCACCCGCATGGCGGATGACGTTGGTCACCGCTTCGCGCAGCGTCATGGCGAGGATCGCTCCGGCACCATCGGCAACCTGGTCGGGATCGCCCACACGCTCGATGGCGACGCCGGCGGTGGCGAGTGCGGCTTGCGATGCCGCCAGTTCGTGCGACAGGCTGCCGCCTGACTGGCCCGCGAGCGCCGCGCGCACCTCCGC
>CALMPB010000253.1 GCA_937871985.1 uncultured Burkholderiaceae bacterium | reverse complement strand
CTCCATCAGATATTCGTTCTCGGCGTGTTCCATGGGGACCCGCATCCCGGCAATCTCTTCGTCACCCAGGACAAACGGATTTGCTTTCACGATTTCGGCCTGATCGGGTTCCTTGACCGGGCGGCGCGCCGCAAGCTCGCCGCGTTCACCATCGCCTTCATTCGCCAGGATGCCGACTGGCTCCTCGACGCGGCCATCGACCTTGGCGTTCTGGGCGGCGAAATGGATCGAGGCGAGTTCCGACGCGGGCTGGCGGAGATTATTGCCGACTACGCCGCGTTGCCGCTCAAGGACTGGTCTCTCGCCGAAGCGTTCTTGCGGGTGACGCGGCTCGGACGCGCTCAGAACGTATTCGTCCCTCTCGACCTGCTCATCCTAATGCGCGCCATGTTCCTCGCCGAGCACACTGTGCGCATTCTCGACCCCGATTTCCAGCTGTTGGAAAATCTTCAAGCCAAAGGCCCTGAGGCGCTCAAAGGCGCGATGGAGCAATCCGACTGGACGGGGGCGCTCGACCGGCTGAAAATCGACGCCATCACGGCGGCACACGACCTGCCGGCGGTGATCAGGTCATGGACTCGGCAACTGGTGCAGGAAGGCGATGGTCTAGGCCTGAGCTTGCACGTGCGCGAGCTGAAGGGATTGAACGAGCATATCGACCGCGGCAGCAACCGGCTCGCGCTCGGCCTTGTCACGCTAGGTCTCTATATTGCCGGCTCGCTGCTCATGCAGCACAGCATAGGGCCACGTATTTTCGGTGACATGCCCGCCCTGGCTGCATTCGCCTACATTCTAGCGCTCTGGTTCACCTTTCGACTTGTCCGTGGGATTGCCAGGTCCGGAAAGCTTTGAAGCAAGATTGTAGCACCTCTGGTGGAACATGGTCGAGTGGCCGAACAGCACGCACTCCGGTCTGGGCCTCGTTATCGAGCCTCAGTAGAAAATAGACCGCCGTCTCGGGAATGTCTTCGGCGCGCGCCCCCACATTGATCGAAATCAAAGCTAGCCAGCGCGCGGCTCCTTAGAGTGCAAACAGTTCCAGTTGATCCGAGGACGGAACGAGCGCTCAAGCCCGCGCACAACCCGAAGTTATCGGCCTCGAAATGCGAAGCAGAAGCATCATGTTCGACCAACATGCCTCCCACGCCACAGCTCCGACCGCTGTCGAACAGCCAGCGATCGACGCGGGGCTCCGCGCGTATATGCTGCGCGTTTACAACTACATGGCCGGCGGGCTGATTCTGACCGGAGTTGTCGCCTACGGCGCGGCTGCGAGTGGCTTGTATCAAGCTATTGTTGGTACGGTCTTGTTTTGGATAGTGCTGCTGGCCCCCTTAGCTCTCGTTATGCTCTTGAGCTTCCGCATCGAGCGCATGAGCCTTGGCGCGGCACAGCTGACCTTCTGGGCCTATGCGGGGCTCGTCGGTCTGTCGCTCGCCGGCATCTTTCTCATGTACACCGGCGCAAGCATCACGCGGGTATTCTTCATCGCAGCCACAACATTTGGCGCGATGAGCCTTTACGGCTACACGACACGGAACGACCTCTCCCGTTTCAGCTCTTTCCTGCTCATGGGTCTGATCGGCATAGTGACTGCTAGCCTCGTGAACATCTTCCTCGCCTCTTCGGCGCTGCAGTTCTCGATCTCGATCATCGGTGTCCTTGTCTTCGTAGGCCTCACCGCCTGGGATACGCAACGGATCAAGGAGCTCTACCTCGAGGGTGAGGATGCGACGGTCGCTGGGAAAAAGGCAATCATCGGCGCGCTGGGGCTGTACCTCGACTTCCTCAATCTTTTCCTTCTGATGATGCAGCTCTTCGGCGATCGCCGGCGCTAGAGGTCAAGAGGTGACGCCGTCTGCTGTAGCAAAGAGCCGTCGGGTCGAGTGGCGTCGAATGATAATGTGACGAGGCGATTGAAGTGGTCCGCGACAGGTTCGAGCGAGCAAGCAAGCCTCGGCACGTCGACTGCAGAGTTTCATGGCCATCGGACGGACGTGCCTGACTCGGAGCGCCTCTGCGACAGCCACTGCAAAGGAGTAGTGTGATGACTTGGCTTGGAAATAATTGGATTTGGATCGTGTTCGCCTTCGGTATGTTCGCCATGCACTTTTTCGGGCATCGGCACGGACATGGGCCCGCCCATGGCAACGGTCACGATCATGACCCCGCGGCCCCGGCCGATCGATTGGGCAGACAGACAGAGGGCGAGGTTTTCGAGGCCTCCGGGCCGTTGGCCGACCATCCTCACGCCCCGCGGGGCAACGACGCTAACACGGCCCGTCGCAGCTCCATCGTTCCCAAAGTTGCGCCCGAACACGAAACTGCCTCAGTTGATGCGTCGGCGCCGACGACCGAGCACGCTGCACATGGTGGTGAGGAGCGGCCGACCGGTGATCGGCGGCATCGCAACCATTGTTGAATTATCAGCGAGGCCCACACCGTGGCGGGGCATCGCCAACGTTGCCTGATGGGCGGCGCAGTCCTAAATGCCCGGGCGTGGATCCTGCGAATACCTGTTTGATCGTTTGATCAGAGCAAACCGGCGTGGCACGGCTCGCCGAACAGGTCGGCTCTGCGACCGCCGCCCCGTCGCATCCCCGGCCCGCCGCGACGCGATACGGACCTGTCGCGGCTGCCTCGATTTCGTTTTCCACTTGACCGCGTGGGCGCAAGGAGATCTGCGCGACATGTTGGGTCCTCAGTCGCAGGGGCCATCCAACCTGGCTTCATTTCCGGGTCCAAATATCTTGACCCGATCAGACTGTTATAATTGTATTCGGTTTTCCAGAATGAGCTCTGACATGGACGTGGGTTGTGCCCGAAGCCTTGTATTTCGAAATCGGCAGCTTCTGGACACTGTTCTACCTTCTCTTCGAATGGTCGATCCGGATCATCATGTTGATGGTCGTACCATTTCGTCGCTCACCAGACGCTGCAAAAGGCTGGCTGCTTTTGGTCTTCTTTTTGCCGGTTCCAGCCCTTGTGCTATATATTCTCATTGGGAGGCCGAACTATCCAAGGTGGCGTCGCATTCGCTTCGCCCGATTGCGCACGATCCTTGAGGGAGCGACCCACCAGCTCTCTCGTATACAAGCTTGTCGTCCGCCCCTTCTCCCGAGCAATTTGGTTCAGGCCGCTACGCTGATAAAGAACCTCGGCCAATTTCCCACGCTGGCCGGCAACGATGCGGAACTTCTCAGCAACTACAACGGTCTCATCGACAAACTCATTGCGGATATCGAAGGTGCCCGAAATCACGTTCACCTGGTCGTCTACATTTTTGCAGATGACGCTACCGGCAGAAGAGTGATCAAAGCCCTTGTTGAGGCGGCGCGGCGGGGCGTCACGTGCCGAGTTCTTATCGATGCTCTTGGTTCGCGGCAGTGGGCGCGTCGCGTTCTTGAGGCTCTCACTGCCGGAGGCGTAACCACTCACTTGGTGCTGCCACTCGGACTGATACGTCGTAGAACCGCCCGAGCCGATTTGCGCAATCACAGGAAGATCTTCGTGATTGACAGCCGGATTGGGTACGCCGGCTCCCAGAACATCGTCGACGCCAATACGACTAACGAGGAGCTTGTCGCGCGCATTACAGGTCCGGTCGTCTTGGAACTGCAAGCAGTCTTCGCCGCCGATTGGTTCCTGGAAACCGAAGAGGTGCTCGATATCGCGGGTCTCTTCCCCCACCACCATCCTGGTGCAGGCGTCGTCGCGCAAGTCCTGCCCAGTGGACCCGATTACCCGACTGCTGGGGTGTCACACCTCATGGTAGGCCTCATCCACGGCGCGCGGGAGCGGGTAGTAATTACAACCCCCTACTTCATACCGGATGAGGCCTTGTTGCGGGCGCTCCAAGCAGCTGTGTTACGCGGCGTCGAGGTCCACCTCGTGGTATCACGCCAGGTGGACCAGATTTTGGTCGGTTTCGCGCAGCGCTCCTACTATGAGGAACTGCTTGAAGCCGGCATCCAAATTCACCTCTATCGGAGCCGCTTATTGCATGCGAAGCACTTCAGCATCGACGGCGAGATTACCCAGATCGGGTCGAGCAACGTCGATATTCGCTCGTTCCTGCTGAACGCCGAGGTCAGTCTGATCTTCTATGATAAAGACATAACGGCTCGCCTTCTCCTGGAGCAGGAGCGCTACTTTGCGAGCAGCGATTTGC
>CALMPB010000252.1 GCA_937871985.1 uncultured Burkholderiaceae bacterium | reverse complement strand
CTGCGCATTTCGTGACCGCGCTGCGTTGGCCGGAAGGTTTCTTCATCGCCGGCTCTCCGTCTTGCTTGCAGGGGGTGCTGCCGCGAAAGTGGCTCACGATGCTACGATTTGCCGCACTAGCTCGTGTCTGTATCGCTTCGAAAGGAATCCGGTGAGTTCTCCCTCTTTGGTCACCATGCTGGAGCAGCCCTACGCTGACTCCCGAGTTGATTTCGACAGCCAACGAGAGGCGCTTTTGCTCGGACTTTCCTCTATTTGGCCTAGCGACTACTGGCCATCGCGAGCCCTCGATTGGGTCGAAAGCGGGTTCCGTATTGACGACGAGATTGCCGAGGCCCTGATGGGCGCATCTAAACGCGCGTCTTACTCCCAGGCATTTCGGCACCGAGCGTTCGCGGTTGTTATGAAGTGGCGCAAGCTCGCTGCTGGGGCTTGAGTGCATCACGCCCCCTTCTCGGTTGCAGGGGTGCTGCGGGCGGCGTCGATGGCGGCGAAGTAGTCCTGCAATGCAAAGCAGGACTGGTCCAGCCTTGGTGCCAGGTACTTGGCGGCTTTGGTGACATCGGTGATGGTGGCTTTCTTCTTGCCGAGATTGTCGTATGCGTTTTTCGACGCATAGAGGGCTTCCCCGGCGGCCCACATCTTCATGTGCCTGATGGCTTCCTGAAGGTCCGCCAGCACGTTCTCGGGCATGGGCGGCAGGGCCGGCGCATTGCCCTGCGGGGAAGGGGCGGCACCTCGGCGCACCAGCTCGTGAACCTCCAGGCCCTGGTCACGAGCTTCCTGGGCTCGGGCTGGGAACCCTATCGTCGCGGCAGCGTACTCCGCCTGTTCTTCGAGCGCGCGACGGATGATTCGGTGCTGCTGTTCAACCATCGCAACAAACTGCCTGGAAGCGAGAAGCGGATCGAGAGCATCGGGGTGCGGAACACGAATCAAGCCACGCTGCTGGTGGACCGCGCCTACAACAAGCTGCGCTACCAGACCACGACGTCGCAGGCCACATGCCTACCGGAGGCGGATTTGTTGGTGCTGCGCGAGCGCGTGCTATGGGCGGACAACACGCGCGCTGGGTCGATGGATGGCTACGTGAAAGGCGTGCAGGGGCTGGAATTGCATCTATCGCAGGAGTTGCCTTGGGAGGATGAGGCGACCTACACCCTGTTCCTCCAGGGCAAGGACCGTGTGGTGGAGAGCATCCCCGTAACCCGGGGGCAGAGTGCCCGACATGCCGTACTCGCACATGCTCCGCACGTCCCTGTACCCGACCCGATGTCGATTACGTTCGAAATCTCGACTGCGCCGGCCTCTCCGGCGACCGGGAGCCTGGGGTACACAGCGAATCGGGCAGGTAACGTTTTTGCGTACTCGCTATCGCTCACGAGGTACGCCACCAGCTTTGATCCTGAGATCAAAGCGGCGGACGTGGCCAAAGTGACGGTCAACATTCGAAATGACGCGCGTGCGGTAGTGACCGGCACTTCTACCACTGCGTGCAAGTTCGTTGTCAACGCCTCCAGCCGATCGCAACCGGAAATGCCGCCGGTCGAATTTGCGATCGGGCTGCGGTGGAATAGCGCGAGCTATATCGATCCGAAGTCGATTGATGTCACAGATGCGCCGGGGATGAATCTGTGGTGCGACGGTTGGCCGGGAAGAAGTGGAGTTGATGAGTTAAGAGGAAAGAGTGTTCGCACCCAGCATGTAGGTTCTTCTCGAGTCGAGTGGAGCTAGCTAAGTGTTAGTAGGTGGGTGAAAAGCGCTGGTCTGAGGTCGGCCTAGGGTTTCGGTATCTAACGGTCTTGGAAACGATCCTATACCAGTGGATTCGATCACGAAGCACGGTAAAGAGTGGAAATTTGCCACTGCAGATATCTCACATTTTTCGTCGTAGCTGTTTCGGTTTCCAACCGCCATGCCGACGAGAGAAGAACCGAAATTGATGTCTACGCTAGCTCCAGCGTTCTCTTGGCCGTAGTAGATAAAGCGGTATTCGCATTCATCGCGCCAATCAAATTGCTTTCTGAAGAAAAAGTAGTCACTCCGTTTGACGATGTGGTTGTGTATGTGCTCTAAGTCGGTTACTGGGTTCGGGATGGCTAGCGGTTTGTTGAGGGCGGCTTGCCAGACGAGTTCATTGTCGCTCATATATCGTACCGATCCCTCTATTAGGTGGTTTTTGTCGGTGAATTCCGTGAATGCTTTTCTTAGTTCTGGTAGGTAAAAAACCAGACACACGCCTTTGTGATTGGCGCCGTATGTGGCCCACATCCGTGGGAATGCGAATCCGTAGCGGTCATGCATAAAAGGCTCGTCCACGCATGGCATACGGTTTGAGCAAAAGCTCGCTGATCGATATCTAAGTGGTAGAACCGCTTTGGCTTCCATGAGAATGCTCATGGATTCAGTTTGGGTTGTTCCGTCGTGTATCAGGTGAATATCACCAAAGCGTCTGGTTTCTTCAAGATCATTTGTTCCTGTCAGAGGGGAGAACCGAATGGTGTTAGAAATGAGGATTGCATCTAAAGCCGTTTCCGTCCTTGTGTAATGAAACAAATAATTCTCTGGGCGCTTTTTGATGTTGGAAAGCAAGTCAAGTGATTTTTCTACGGACTGGCTCATGGAGGACCTCCAGTTTTTGGTCGAGTTTTTATAGGTTGTTGTCAGGAGCCGTCGCTCATCGAAGATGGATTCTCCTAAGTGCTTTAGCAAGCAGTCAATACGCATTCACCCGCCCGCGCACGCGGGCTTTTTTTCGCCCACAGGAGGGGCAAATGGCAGAGCCTACGAGTACCGCCACGGGAATCCTGGCGGTGGCCGCTGGCGCGTTTGCGGGGGCCGCCATGGTGGCCCTCATCGCTTTCGTGGTCATCGTCGCCAACGCCGCAACCGCACTGCGGCTGCTGACCTATCGGAGGAGGCCAGCGCGGTACCGACTGTGGGCAAGCGGCGCCGCCTATGTGCTGATCGTCTGCACTGGCGGGCAGGCGCTGTCGGTCTTGGTTCATGGAACCCCCGGGACGGTCTGGCAGGCCGGCGTGTCGGTGGTGCTGGCAATCCTGGCCCACCGCGCCAGGGGCAATGTGGCGCGCATCGTCAGGGTGGCCCCATGAGACCGATCGAATCAATCCGACGCGAGATCGACAAGGGGTTGTGCCTACTGCCTGACGCCATGGGTTCGCGAGAGGCGCTGCTGATGCTCTTCGCGATCAGCGGGCAGGAGTCGAACTGGGAGCATCGCTGGCAGATCGTCGACAAGAAAAAACCATGGGAGAAGGGACCGGCACGCAGTTTCTGGCAGGGCGAGATCGGCGGCGGGATGGTGCATGGTGTGTGCACGCATCGCGCCTCGCGTGAGCTGGCCGCCGGCCTGTACGCGCATTTCGGCCTGCCCGCCACGAACGAGGCCATCTGGACGGCCATCGAGACGAACGATGCGCTGGCCAGACTCCTGCTACGGACCGATCCCTACGCATTGCCGGCGCTGGGGAATGAGGAGGGGGCGTGGCAATACTACCTGCGGCTGTGGCGCCCCGGGGACTGGACGAACGGCACGCCGGCTAAACGTGCCGAACTGCGGCAGAAATGGGCGGGGTACTACGCCAAGGCCCTGGCCGAGGTGTCGCCATGAGGGTGATATCTGCGGAGCGGGGAGGGGGGGCCGTCTGTCGTTCTGGTGCCCGGGATGTGACGAGCCGCATGCGATCCAAGTTGGG
>CALMPB010000251.1 GCA_937871985.1 uncultured Burkholderiaceae bacterium | reverse complement strand
GACCATACTCGCCGCAAAACTCCTGCTTCTCGCGAAAAAATGGCCATACGACACGCGCGGCATCTGCGTGCTAAGCCACACAAACGTGGCGCGCGAGGAAATTCAGAAGCTTCTAGGAACCACCGCAATTGGGGCGAGGCTCCTGGCCTATCCACACTTCATTGGCACCATCCATAGCTTCGTTGACCGGTTTCTAGCTCTACCTATGTTGCGCAGCCTGGGGCACACCGTAGACGTTATCGACGACGGAGTCTTTGCTAAGAGGGCCATCGAGCGAGCTATGAAGAAGCCTGCCCTCTGGGGATGGGCTCAGAAGGACGAAAGCGTTAAACCGATGGTGGGCGGGTTAGTCTACAGAGGCGCCGGCCTGTTGTTAGACAGTGAAGAAGGAAAGCTCCCCAAGACTACGGCGAAGACCTACCCAATCCTCAAGGAAATCAAGGAACAGTTGACCAGCGAAGGCGTCTTTCGGTACTCGGACATGTTCGCGTACGCAGAGCTCCTCCTGACACGTTACCCCGCCATCAAGTCGCAGCTGTCACGCAGATTTCCGCTGGTTTATCTGGATGAGATGCAGGACACCTCTTGGGTGCAGGAGGCTTTGCTCAAGCGCCTATTCGACGAATCGGTCGTTGTTCAGCGTTACGGCGACGTCAACCAGCGGATTCTAGTTGGCAACGGCGACTTTGCCCAACTGAGCTTCCCGAAGGAGGGGGCGCTCCCTATCAGTACCAGCAAAAGATTTGGGCCAGCCATCGCTGCCGTGGTGTCTGGCGTTCGCGTGAGCGGCAATCCTGTGGTTGGTACCGCCGCTGATATTCAGCGGCCCACCCTATTGACCTACACCACTGAGCGCGTGGGCGATGTGCTCAATCATTTCGGACTGCTGGTGCTGGACCGATTCAAGGACGAGCAACTGCACCGTCGCTCCATCAAGGCTCTCTGCACTCGTAAGCAGGGCAATGCACAGACCCAGATTGCCGGCCGCACCCTCTTGGACTACTGGCCCGCCTACCTTGAACAGGCGAGAGGGTCTGGTGGCCGCTCCGAGCGCCTCTGGTCGCTCTTGAGCCACTCGGCTGAGCCACGGGCTGGCGGCACTCCCATGCAATCCCACGCTGCTGACGCAAAGCGAGCCGTGTTACTCGTGCTGCGAGCGGGCGGCTCCCCACACATAGCCGAGTTGCGCAACAGCTCTCAGCTTCTCAAGCGGCTTGTCGATGCTGGCCTAGATACGCGGGGCGTCCGACGGCTCTGCCGCGAACTGACAGTCACCCCAGACCTTGGTGCGACAGAAATGGGCCGTGCTCAAGCAGTCAATCTCTTCACCCAATACCTTCATCCCTTGCTACCAACTGGTATGAACGCTATGAAGTTCCAGGCGCTGTCAGTATTCGAAGCACCAGGGAAGCAGCCCCAACAAGACGAGAGCCAGCGCTTTTGCCGAGTCACGCGAGATGGCCGAGTCGTCGAAATCGAGATTGGAACTGTGGCATCAATGAAGGGCGAGACGCACCTTGCCACCCTAGTTCTTGAGTCGCTCGGACATCCCAGCCGTCGCTTTGACTTGGCGGAGGCGTTGCCGGTACTAGCTGGCATAAAGGTCCGCGATCCGAAGATGGGAGAGTCCGTACTGTCGCAGTTTCGAAACCTCTACGTGGGGATGTCACGGCCCACCAGCTTCCTGTGTCTGGCGGTCAACCAAGCACGGGTATCGACCGACTGCATCGTAGCCCTGCAGAAGC
This sequence comes from uncultured Burkholderiaceae bacterium, assembly GCA_937871985.1. The sequence continues at coordinate 1,197 of CALMPB010000251.1, read as the reverse complement.
AAGGATGGGTGATCGAGGTGCTTTCGTAGCACTGGACGGCCCGAGGACAGCCAACGTCTGTGGTGTTTGGCCGAGCACCGATGCCGGTCTATGGCCAGCGGATCTGCAGTGCCTTCGGGCAGAACTGCAGCAATTATCTGTTAGCGCCGATGTAATACTGACTCAGTGGTTTTTCCTACGAAGTATTGTAAGCAGTTAGCGAACAACGCCCTATCGGGGTAGCGTACAAGGGATCAAGTTAGCGTCCGCAACGACTTTTGCGGACGCAACCATGACGATCGAGCCGATAGACTTTCTCCCGCTGCAACCCATGGTAATCCCCCCATTTTTAGCGATTACCAGAAGTAAGAACGCTATGCGGCCATGGCCAGCCGCTGTTTTGGGGTGATTACCATCCGAGCCGCAGCCCTTCCATGTTCGTTAGTGGGCGAGGCGGGTGCTCAGGTAGTAGGCCGTAAATGGCCGCAGTCAATCATTCGCGGGGATGAGCTCAGGCACTACCTCCCGCCGGAGACGACCGCTAACCAATGGCCGTTTCCGACCCAAAGCGGAAGTTTGACTCATCACTAACTTTCAGCGGGAGTGGACAGGGTGCGAATTTCCTCCCATGGAAACTTTCTCTCCGGATCCACCTTCTTTGCTGAGCTCAAAAAACTTAGAGTCGCAAAGCAACGTCAGGTTTATGAGTCAAGTGAATACGACCTTAGCCACTTCTCAACTAAGCCTTGATGCCTCAAATCAGTCGTGTAAACATATTGATCTGCATGTTGGACCAGCCTAGTATTCGTTGCTTTCGTCATCCAATTATGATTCATGTGAGCAAATTTTTCGATGTACTTACCACTCGCACATACGAAGAATTGGCGAGGAGATATAGGCAGAACTAGCGCAAATGCATCTTTAAAGAAGTCGCCAAAATAGGCAAACGGTAGATCGCAGATCAATGCGTCCTTCCATCCAGATGGCACTTTAAATACCGTCCATTCGGCGGAGCGAATTTTTATGTTGTACTTTTGTGAACCGATCGCCGCTACAAAGAGCTTTAGCCCTTCGTCCAGAGCATCGACATGAGAAGCCGCCGCCTCCCCGTTTTTAGCGCGAACCCTTTCTCGCCCCATATCCCGAAAATGATTGATCATAAAGGGCAGACGGAACATGCCGGCGAGCAGTAGTCGTGACCAAATGAAACGCTGTTCA